>NZ_JAJTTG010000020.1:0-64331 GCF_021341655.1 Bacillus sp. Au-Bac7
CTGAAAAGTCTTAAAGGCATTTTGCTTTTAAGACTTTTTTTATTTATAACCCCCAAAAATCATGCTTCTTAAAATCCACTTACCATTACCTCAAAAAATGCTCATGCTATTACTTGAAAATCTACACAAATCCGACTATAGTTAAATATAATTTATCAATCCCCCCTCTAATACCTATAAAAATTTTTTCTCTAGGTTTGAAATTAAGCGATAATGGGAAAATTAATAAAACATCAATCTTGCTAAACGACTTTTTTATCATGTATAATTATAGTCAAATATAGTCAAAGTCAGAAGGGGGAGGCTTGGTGAGAAATATTTCGGATATAATTGAGCATTATTTAAAAGAAGTATTAGAGATGAGCGGAAAATCACTTGTTGAAATAAAACGAAGCGAAGTTGCCGACAAATTCGATTGTGTACCATCACAAATAAATTACGTCATCAATACCCGATTCACAATTGAAAAAGGGTATTTAGTTGAAAGCAAACGTGGCGGAGGCGGCTTCATTCGAATAATGAAGGTTCAATCACATGATTACGCTCATCTGATCGACCAATTACTTTCCCTTATTCAAAGTCGAATACCTCAAAGCAGTGCAGAAGACGTCATTTACCGTCTTGTTGAAGAAGAGGTCATAAATGAAAGAGAAGCGAAAATAATGCTAAGTGTTATTGATCGCTCTGTACTGTATCTTGACCTTCCATATAGAGATGAACTAAGAGCAAGACTGTTAAAAGCGATGTTAACTACCCTAAAATATAAATAATAATGTTAGTTGTGAGGTGAAAGCATGAATTGTTCAGAATGTAATCAAAGGCCTGCAACACTTCATTACTCCAAAATCATTAATGGGAATAAAACGGAATTTCATCTATGTGAACATTGTGCCAGAGAAAAGGGAGATTTGTTTACGGCAAATGAAACTCCGGGATTTTCATTCAATAGCCTGTTAGCCGGTTTACTAAACATGGAACCGAGCATTCAACATATTAAACATGACCCGTATCAAAAGGAAGCAGAGCTTCAATGTAAGGAATGCTCAATGACTTTCCCTCAATTCACGAAAATTGGGAGGTTTGGCTGTCCTAATTGCTATGAAACTTTCAAAGACAGACTTCAGCCAATTTTAAAGAGATTGCATGGAGGAAATGTCGAACATAAAGGAAAGGTTCCAGAAAGAGTAGGCGGACATATCTTAATCAAAAAGGAAATTGGCAAACTTAGAGAAACACTTAAAGATCTTATCATACAAGAGGAGTTTGAAAAGGCTGCTGAGGTAAGAGACGAGATTAGAAAAAAGGAAAAACAATTGGTTACTTTTAATGAGGGGAGCGAGTAAGAGTTGTCTTTTGAAAAATTCATTAATAAAGCAAAAACATCTTGGATGTGCTCAGATGGACCAGACTCTGACATCGTTCTGACCTCTCGAATAAGATTAGCTAGAAACATAAATTCCAACAAGTTTCCGATACTTTTCTCTAATGAAGAAGCAGAAACAGTGATTCAAAAAGTCGGTGAAAAGGTATCAGCACAGTCAAACGAAAGTTTTGACAACTTAGAACTACTTAAAATGGAAGATCTTCAGCAACTTGAAAAAAGGGTTCTTGTTGAAAAACATTTAATCAGTCCTCTTCTTGCCAATGATGCTGCATATGGAGCATGCGTTCTTTCTGAGGATGAGGAAGTAAGCATCATGCTCAATGAAGAAGACCACATTAGAATCCAATGTATAAAGCCTGGTTTGCAGGTTATGGAAGCGTTAGAGAAAGCAAATAAAATAGACAATTGGCTGGAAGAGTCCATTGATTATGCTTATCACCTTGAGCTTGGGTATATAACAAGCTGTCCGACAAATATAGGCACTGGCTTAAGAGCATCTGTTATGATGCATCTCCCTGGGATGGTTCTAACCCAACAAATGAATAGAATTATTCCTGCCATCAATCAATTAGGTTTAGTTGTTAGAGGAATTTACGGTGAGGGCAGCGAAGCTTTAGGTAATATATTTCAAATATCCAACCAGATAACATTAGGGAAATCAGAAAGCGATATAGTAGAAGAATTAAAAAGCGTCGTGCATCAGCTTATTGAACAAGAAAGAGCTGCAAGAGAGGCATTAGTAAGAACTTCAAACATACAATTAGAAGATAGGGTTTTCCGATCATATGGAATCCTCTGTAACAGCAGAATAATAGAAACAAAAGAAGCAGCTAAATGCTTATCGGACCTTCAATTAGGTATCGATATGGGCTTTATTAAAAATGTATCAAAAGGGATACTAAATGAACTGCTTATCTTGACTCAGCCTGGTTTTCTGCAACTTTATTCAGGCGGGCAAATGAATCCAAATGATCGCGACATACGCCGCGCATCCTTAATAAGAGAAAGATTATTGTTGGAAACAGAGTAATTATATAATTGGGAGGATGACATTATGATGTTTGGACGTTTTACAGAAAGAGCACAAAAGGTACTGGCACTTTCACAAGAGGAAGCAATCCGCTTAGGACATAACAATATTGGTACAGAACATATTCTTCTTGGTTTAGTCCGAGAAGGAGAAGGCATTGCTGCAAAGGCACTGCAAGCACTTGGCTTAAGTCCTGAAAAAATCCAGGAGGAGGTAGAAAACCTAATTGGCAGAGGTCAGGAAGGTTCTCAAACAATCCACTACACTCCTAGAGCAAAAAAAGTAATTGAACTTTCTATGGATGAAGCAAGAAAGCTTGGTCATTCTTATGTAGGTACAGAGCATATTCTTCTTGGTCTTATCCGAGAAGGAGAAGGTGTAGCAGCACGAGTCCTCAATAATGTTGGTGTTAGTTTAAATAAAGCAAGACAGCAAGTATTACAACTACTTGGAAGCAGTGAATCGGGAAGCCATCAAGGCAGCTCTGCTGCAAGCGCAAATACTCCAACTCTAGACAGTCTTGCACGAGATTTAACTGCTATTGCAAGAGAAGGTAGTCTAGATCCAGTTATTGGTAGAAGTAAGGAAATTCAACGTGTAATTGAAGTATTGAGCAGAAGAACTAAAAACAATCCTGTTCTTATCGGTGAGCCTGGTGTCGGTAAAACGGCAATAGCAGAAGGATTGGCACAGCAAATTGTTCAAAATGAAGTACCTGAAATTTTAAGAGATAAAAGGGTTATGACTTTAGATATGGGTACAGTTGTAGCAGGAACAAAATACCGCGGTGAATTTGAGGACCGTTTGAAAAAGGTTATGGATGAGATTCGCCAAGCAGGTAACATCATTCTCTTTATTGATGAGTTGCATACACTGATTGGGGCAGGCGGTGCTGAAGGTGCAATTGATGCATCTAATATTCTAAAGCCTTCCCTTGCTCGAGGAGAGCTGCAATGTATTGGTGCGACTACATTAGATGAGTACCGCAAATATATTGAGAAAGATGCTGCTCTAGAAAGACGTTTCCAACCAATCACAGTTGATGAGCCTACTATTGATGAATCTATCCAGATTTTAAAAGGTCTGCGTGACAGATATGAGGCGCATCACCGTGTATCAATCATTGATGAAGCAATTGAAGCAGCAGTGAAATTGTCAGATCGTTATATTTCTGATCGCTTCTTGCCAGATAAAGCAATTGATTTAATAGATGAAGCAGGATCGAAGGTAAGATTAAGATCTTACACAACTCCTCCTAACTTAAAGGAACTAGAAGTTAAATTAGAGGAAGTGCGCAAAGAAAAGGATGCATCAGTCCAAAGCCAAGAGTTTGAAAAGGCTGCTTCCTTGCGTGACACAGAGCAAAGACTTCGTGAACAGCTGGAAGAAACGAAGAAGAATTGGAAAGAAAAACAGGGTCAAGAAAATACAGAAGTAACAGTGGAAGATATCGCAACTGTTGTATCAAGCTGGACTGGAATCCCTGTATCAAGATTGGCACAAACTGAAACAGATAAGCTTCTTAATATGGAAAACATTCTTCATAACAGGGTAATTGGCCAAGAGGAAGCAGTAAAAGCTATCTCCAAAGCTGTAAGAAGAGCAAGAGCCGGTTTGAAAGATCCAAAACGCCCTATTGGTTCCTTCATTTTCTTAGGACCAACAGGTGTAGGTAAAACAGAGCTTGCGCGTGCCCTTGCTGAATCAATGTTTGGCGATGAAGATGCAATTATTCGCATTGATATGTCCGAGTACATGGAGAAGCATTCTACGTCAAGACTTGTTGGTTCACCTCCAGGGTATGTAGGTTATGAGGAAGGCGGACAGCTTACTGAGAAAGTAAGAAGAAAACCTTATTCAGTTGTACTTTTAGATGAAATAGAAAAAGCTCACCCGGATGTTTTCAATATTCTGCTGCAGGTGTTAGAAGACGGGCGCTTAACTGACTCTAAAGGAAGAACAGTTGATTTTAGAAATACAGTACTAATCATGACATCGAATGTTGGTGCGTCTGCTTTAAAAACGAATAAATATGTAGGCTTTAATATTCAGGATGGTGAACAGGACTACAAAGATATGAAAGGACGTGTGATGGAAGAGCTGAAAAGAGCATTCCGTCCAGAGTTCTTAAACCGTATCGATGAGATTATTGTGTTCCATTCCTTAGAGAAGAAGCATCTTCAAGAGATTGTATCTCTAATGGCAGATCAGTTAGTAAGCAGATTGAAAGAACAAGAAATATATTTGACTATCACTGATGCTGCTAAGGAGAAGATCGCACAAGAAGGTTATGATCCTGAATATGGAGCTAGACCACTACGCAGGGCCATTCAGAAGCATATCGAAGACCGTCTGTCAGAGGAGCTTTTAAAAGGCACGGTCTTAAACGGACAGCATATTGATCTAGATGTGGAAGATGGGGAATTCACTGTAAGGGTGAAAGATACACAGCAATTGACAAACCTGCAAAAATAACGCTTAATATCATAAATGGCACACGTTTTACTATTGCGTGTGCCATTTATACTTTGTAAGAATAGAAGAGATAGTTAAAGGTAAGGAGATACAAGCATGGCGAAAAGAAAGACAAAGTTCTTATGTCAGGAATGCGGCTATGAGTCTGCAAAATGGATGGGTAAATGTCCAGGCTGTGGAAATTGGAATACAATGGTGGAAGAAGTAGAAAAGGCTCCAGCACAGAGGAAAGGGGCATTTGCTCATTCTCAAGGTGTGACAATAGCTGCCAAGCCTATTCCTGTAACAAGCATTGAGACAGTTAATGAGCCTCGAATTAAAACAGATCTAGAAGAGCTTAACCGCGTGCTCGGAGGTGGGGTGGTACCTGGTTCTCTTGTGCTTATCGGAGGAGATCCGGGGATTGGGAAATCGACACTGCTCTTGCAGGTATCTGCACAATTAGCCCTGAAAAAACAGTCTGTTTTATATGTTTCAGGAGAGGAATCACAAAAACAAACAAAGCTGAGAGCAGACAGGCTTGGAGTTATGTCTGATGATCTCCTTGTATATTCAGAGACAAACTTAGAGGAAATCAGCAGAACGATAGAAAACTCAAAGGTAGATTTTGTGGTAATAGACTCTATCCAAACAATTTTTCATCCAGAAGTCACTTCTGCCCCGGGGAGTGTCTCCCAAGTGCGAGAGTGTACAGCTGAACTGATGAGGATAGGAAAGACAAAGGGAATTGCCATTTTTATAGTTGGTCATGTGACAAAGGAAGGGTCTATTGCAGGCCCAAGACTGCTTGAGCACATGGTGGATACCGTTTTATATTTTGAGGGAGAACGACATCATACCTACAGGATATTGCGGGCTGTTAAAAACCGTTTCGGCTCCACGAATGAAATGGGAATCTTTGAAATGAAGGAATTTGGACTGGAAGAAGTCGAAAATCCATCAGAAATATTTCTGGAGGAACGTTCACAAGGTGCTGCTGGATCAACAGTTGTGGCATCCATGGAAGGAACAAGACCTGTGCTTGTCGAGATACAAGCCCTTATTTCTCCAACAAGCTTTGGAAATCCAAGACGGATGGCAACAGGGATAGATCATAATCGTGTGCCATTATTGATGGCAGTACTTGAAAAAAGAGTTGGAATGCTGTTGCAAAACCAAGATGCTTATTTAAAGGTTGCGGGAGGAGTTAAGCTTGATGAACCGGCGATTGATCTTGCTATAGCTGTTAGTATTGCATCCAGCTTCAGAGATAAGACCACAAGGGCGACAGACTGCATTATTGGAGAAGTAGGTCTGACTGGGGAAGTGCGAAGAGTATCCAGAATCGAACAACGAGTACAAGAAGCGGCTAAATTAGGATTTGAGCGCGTTATATTGCCTGCTAATAACCTATCAGGTCTTAGTGCTCCCAAGGGGATTGAACTGATTGGTGTCAGTTCTGTTGGAGAGGCGTTAAAAGCTGCCTTAGGAGAGTAACCGGACAAGTTCTATAGAAAAAACAATTGAAGTTGCATTATTGGTATGATAAAATGTAATGTTTAAATAATTTGACATTTAATTACCAAGAATGCTACTCTAAAAATAGCCAAAAAAGAACAAAAAGTTTGCTATTTAACTTTTTCATTACAAATAAAAAAATTCTCTGTAATATTAGGTTTCAAATTCGGGAATTTGTTTATAATGTGAAAGAGGAGGTGTAAGTATTGTTAAGACGGATTGTACAGGCATGTTTTTTAATTATTGGAGGGACTTTGGGAATCGTTTTTATTCCTGATTTATTAAATATGGTTAACTTAAATCATAATTTAATAAATAACCCTTATGTATCGGCAATACTTGGTGCCATTATTTTTTATTTTATTACTTTTTGGGCGATAGATTATATTGTTAATTTTATCAAGCTGGTGGAAGAAACCCTTGTTAAGGCTCCAATCACTGATATTATTACAGGAAGTGTCGGTTTAGCATTTGGACTGATATTAGCCTTCTTGATAGGCTATGCACTAACCGCCATAAAAGTACCGTTAATCAATACGGTCGCGCCTATTCTTTTAACTTTACTTTTTGGCTATTTAGGTTTTCAGGTAGGGTTCAAAAAGAGAGACGAGCTATCCACTCTTTTTGCAGCTAGAAAGAAGAAAGCAAATGAAGAGGAAGTATCAAAACCAGAAAAGAGCAATTTGAAAATTCTAGATACGAGTGTCATTATTGATGGAAGAATCGCTGACATTTGCCAGACAGGTTTCCTTGAGGGAACGATTGTAATTCCGCAGTTTGTACTTGGTGAATTGCAGCATATCGCAGATTCATCTGATGCTTTGAAAAGAAACAGAGGAAGAAGAGGTCTTGATATCCTCAATCGCATTCAGAAAGAGCTTGCAATCAAAGTGGAGATTTATGAAGGCGACTTTGAAGAAATTACAGAAGTGGACAGCAAGCTTGTAAAGCTCGCTAAAATCACAAATGGTGTTGTAGTTACTAATGATTTTAACCTAAATAAGGTTTGTGAATTGCAAAAGGTATCCGTTCTAAATATTAATGACTTGGCGAATGCTGTAAAACCAGTTGTTTTGCCAGGGGAAGAAATGAAGATACTTATTATTAAAGATGGTAAAGAGCATAACCAAGGTGTTGCCTATTTGGATGACGGCACGATGATCGTTGTTGAAGAAGGACGCAACTTTATAGGAAAACATATTGATGTGCTTGTCACTAGTGTTTTGCAGACATCGGCAGGAAGAATGATTTTTGCAAAACCAAAGTTATTAGAAAAAGCATTGTAATGGATGGGAGTTTGTTTTATGGCTTATGAAGTCATTATACCGGCCGCGGGTCAGGGGAAAAGAATGGGAGCAGGGAAGAATAAACTGTTCCTTAAAATAGACGGTCTGCCAGTATTTATCCATACTCTCAAGGTGTTTGAAAAGGATGAAAACTGTAGCAAGATTTGGTTGGTTACCAGCCCCCAGGATAAACAAGAAATGCATGGACTGATAAAAAGGAATAAAATAACGAAAATTGCTGCAATCGTAAACGGTGGAGATGAAAGGCAGTATAGTGTCTACAATGCTGTAAAGGAAATTTCAGATGATGCTATCGTCCTTGTTCATGATGCCGCTAGACCATTCATCGACCTTCATCAGATGAAGGAGTTGACGGAAGCTGCAGCAGCGAGTGGAGCATCTGTCTTAGCGGTCCCAATTAAAGATACCGTCAAAAAGGTAAAAGACGGGGTAGTTGAAGAGACAGTAGAACGTTCTAGCTTGTGGGCTATCCAGACCCCACAAGCTTTTCGTATTTCCTTGTTAAAAGAAGCCCATGAAAGAGCAATTGAAGAGGGGTTTCTAGGCACAGATGATGCTAGTCTTGTAGAGAGATTGGGGCAAGACGTTAGAATTGTCATGGGCAACTATGACAATATAAAATTAACTACACCAGAAGATCTATATTTTGCAGAGGCAATCATACAAAAAATAAAGTATAAATCTTAACAGCAAAAGGAGTACAAGACATGTTGCGAATAGGACAAGGTTTTGATGTGCATCAACTAGTAGAGGGGAGACCGCTTATAATCGGCGGTATTGAGATTCCTTATGAAAAAGGACTGCTTGGACACTCTGACGCAGATGTGCTTTTACATACTATAGCAGATGCTTGCTTGGGTGCTATAGGAGAAGGAGACATTGGCAGGCATTTTCCTGATACAGATCAGGCTTTCAAGGACTTTGATTCAGCAGTTCTGTTAAAAGAAGTTTGGAGTAAGGTGAAGTCAAAAGGCTATGAGTTGGTGAATGCTGATTGTACAATTATGGCACAGCAGCCAAAAATGGCGCCGCATATTAAGGAAATGCAATCTAGAATTGCTGAGCTGTTGGAAACACCGCTTGAAAACGTAAATGTAAAGGCGACAACAACAGAGAAATTAGGATTTACAGGAAGAGGAGAAGGAATTGCCTCTTTGGCAGTTGTTCTTTTACAGAGAAAAGTGTAGTAACACTCTTTTAATGGAAAATACTAAGTGATAGAATAAACAAGGAATATTTATGAAACAAATTCGAGGAGGCAGAACCATGAGTAACGAAATACGTGTTCGTTATGCCCCAAGTCCAACGGGACATTTACACATAGGGAATGCGCGTACTGCATTATTCAATTATTTATATGCACGCAATTTGGGTGGGAAGTTTATTATCCGAATTGAGGATACAGATAAAAAACGTAATATCGAAGGTGGAGAGCAAAGCCAATTAAAATACTTAAAGTGGCTTGGCATAGATTGGGACGAAAGCGTAGATGTCGGTGGAGATTTTGGTCCTTACCGTCAATCAGAGCGAAATGACATCTATAAAAAATATTATACTGAATTGCTTGATCGCGGATTAGCGTATAAGTGCTACTGTACGGAAGAAGAAATTGAAGCAGAGCGGGAAGAGCAAGTAAAGAATAATGAAACACCGAAATACTCCGGCAAATGCCGTCATTTGACTAAGGAAGAACAGGCGAAACTAGAAGCGGAAGGCAGACAGCCTAGCATCCGAATTAAGGTTCCAGAGAATGTTGTGTATGAATTTGAGGACATGGTCAAAGGATCTGTTTCTTTTGAATCAGAAACAATTGGGGATTATGTTATCGTTAAAAAAGACGGCACCCCTACATATAACTTTGCGGTTGCTATAGATGATCATCTAATGGAAATTTCCCACGTTCTTAGGGGAGATGACCATATTACAAACACACCTAAGCAGCTGATGATTTATGATGCGCTTAATTGGGAGAGACCAGTGTTTGGCCATATGACTTTAATCGTCAATGAAAGCAGAAAGAAACTGAGCAAACGAGATGAATCTATTATTCAATTTATCGAGCAATATGAAGAGCTTGGCTATCTGCCAGAAGCACTTTTCAACTTTATTACCCTGCTAGGTTGGTCTCCAGAAGGAGAGGAAGAGCTCTTTACGAAGGATGAATTCATCAAAATCTTTGACGCAGCAAGACTTTCGAAGTCACCTGCTCTCTTTGACCAGAATAAACTGGCATGGATGAACAACCAGTACATTAAAAAGGCTGACCTAAGCAAGGTCATTGAGCTGGCGTTACCTCATCTTATTAAAGCAGGACTTGTTGAGGAGAACCGTTCAAGTGAAGAGGACATGTGGGTTCATAATCTAATCGGCTTGTACCAGGAGCAAATGAGCTGTGGTGCTGATATTGTCGGTCTATCTACATTGTTCTTCAGTGAAGATATAGAGTATGATGAAGAAGCAAAAGAGGTATTATCTGGTGAACAAGTGAAGGAAGTGCTGTCTTCCTTTAAGGAAGAGCTGGATGCTTTGAGTGAATGGACTGCAGATAATATTAAAGCTGCCATTAAAAAAGTCCAGAAGGCTACAGGCCAAAAAGGCAAAAATTTATTTATGCCGATTCGTGTAGCTGCAACTGGTCAAACACATGGACCAGATCTTCCTAAAGCAATTGAATTGCTTGGATCTTCTAAAATTGAAAAAAGATTATTATCTCTAATTGGTTAACATTCTGATAAAAATGTAATATAGTAAAGGAAAACCAAATAAATAATAAATCGTAGAAGAGGAAAAGTAAAAAAAGGATGCTTTTTAGAGAGAACCATCAGCGGCTGAAAGTGGTTCAAGCCTCTCCTTTTTTGAAGTGCCCCTCTGAGTCCTATATTGAAAAACGAAAAGCAGTTTCTAGGTCTTTTGTTTAGTAAATAAAGGCGGTTCCTAACCGTTAACAAGGTTTGAGTGGAGATTATTGCCTAGGGAATAATCTAAACAGAGTGGAACCGCGCATATAAAAGCGTCTCTGTCTTTATGGACAGAGACGCTTTTTTTTGTAGGTATAAAGCAAAGTTGGGGGAATATAAACGACTTTCATGTAAATAGAGAAGGAATTGGGAGGGTTAAAATGTTTAAGCGCATTAAAGAAGACATATCAGTAGTATTTGAACAAGATCCTGCAGCAAGAAGCACAATTGAAGTAGTCCTTACTTACTCTGGATTGCATGCGATTTGGCTTCATCGCCTTGCGCATCGTTTTTACAAACATAGATGGTTTTTTCTTGCCCGCACGATATCTCAATTCAGCCGTTTAGTAACTGGTGTAGAAATACACCCAGGAGCGACGATTGGAAAAAGACTCTTTATAGATCATGGCATGGGAGTTGTTATAGGGGAAACTTGCGAAATTGGTGATAATGTGACGATATTTCAAGGGGTAACCTTAGGAGGAACCGGGAAAGAAAAAGGAAAGAGACATCCAACGGTCAAGGATAATGCGTTAATTGCAACTGGAGCAAAAGTATTAGGTTCGATAATTATTGGTGAGAATGCAAAAATTGGAGCCGGTTCTGTTGTTTTGAAAGATGTTCCGCCAAATTCCACAGTCGTAGGTATTCCTGGGACGGTAGTGGTGCAGGATGGTATTAGAATAAAAAAAGACTTAAACCACTCCGATTTACCTGACCCATTTGCGGAGAGAATGAAGGAATTAGAGAATGAGCTGCTTCATTTAAAAACCGAATTGAAAGAGCTGAAAAAGGAAGGGAGATATAGGTAATGCCTATTCAAATTTATAATACATTATCAAGGGAAAAAGAAGATTTTGTACCTTTAGAAGAGGGTAAGGTTAAAATGTATGTTTGCGGTCCAACCGTATACAACTATATTCATATTGGAAATGCAAGACCAGCAATAGTATTTGATACAGTAAGACGCTATCTAGAATTTAGAGGCTATGATGTAAACTTTGTTTCTAATTTCACTGATGTAGACGATAAATTGATTAGGGCTGCCAATGAGCTTGGAGAAGAGGTTCCTGCTATTGCAGACCGCTTTATTGAAGCTTATTTTGAAGACGTTACAGCACTTGGTTGCAAAAAAGCAGATACCCATCCTCGTGTAACAGAAAGTATGGATATCATTATTGAATTCATCGCAGCGCTAATTGATAAAGGCTATGCTTATGAGTCAGAGGGAGATGTCTATTATCATACTAGAAAATTTGAAGGATACGGTAAATTATCGCATCAATCAATTGATGAGCTTAGATCTGGAGCAAGAATAGCTGTTGGTGAAAAAAAGCAAGATTCTCTTGATTTCGCTCTATGGAAAAATGCAAAAGAGGGAGAAATCTCTTGGGAAAGCCCGTGGGGACAAGGAAGACCAGGATGGCATATAGAGTGCTCAGCAATGGTTAAAAAGTATTTAGGGGACACAATTGACATTCATGCAGGAGGACAGGATCTAGCCTTCCCTCATCATGAGAATGAGATTGCCCAATCAGAGGCATTATCAGGAAAGACGTTTGCAAACTATTGGATGCACAATGGCTATATTAATATTGATAATGAGAAAATGTCTAAGTCGTTAGGTAACTTTATTACAGTTCACGATATTCTGCAGATCCACGATCCACAAGTATTAAGATTCTTTATGCTGTCGGTTCATTACCGCAACCCAATCAATTACAGTGAAGAAGTACTAGAGAATACAAGAGCTGGATTGGAGCGTATTAGAACTTCTTACGATAACTTGCTGCACCGCAAGGTTACAAGCACTGACCTAACGGATACGAATGAAGAATGGCTGAAAAAAATCACTAATTTGCATAATCAATTCATTGAAAGTATGGATGATGATTTTAACACAGCTAACGGTATTTCCGTGTTATTTGAACTTTCCCAGCAAGCTAATTATTACTTATTGGAAAAGACAACGTCAGCGGCTGTCATCAATGCGTTTATAAAAGAATTTGAAGAGCTTTTCGGAGTGCTTGGGCTTTCGCTTGCGCAGGAAGATTTGCTTGACGAGGAAATAGAAGCACTTATCGAAAAACGAAATCAGGCACGCAAAGAACGTAATTTCCAATTGGCTGACCAAATTAGAGACCAATTGAAAGCGATGAACATCATATTAGAAGATACGCCACAGGGCATTCGCTGGAAAAGAGGGTAATGAATGCTCCTTTACGATAAGAATATTGATGAAAAACAACTGAATAGCTTGGCTCTTGCGTATATGGGTGATGCTGTACTGGAGATATACGTCAGAAGGCATCTTCTATATAGCGGCAAGGTGAGGCCTAACCAGCTCCATAGGGAAGCTACTAAGTATGTTTCAGCAAAGGGGCAAGCAAAGGTCGTCCATGCGCTGATAGCGGAGGATTTTTTCACACCTGAAGAATTTGCGGTCATGAAAAGAGGCAGAAACGCAAAATCTGGGAGTATACCAAAAAATACGGATGTTCAAACATACCGGTATAGCACTGGTTTTGAAGCTGTGCTTGGGTATTTATATTTGTCTAAGGATGAGGAGCGGCTTGAAAAAATTATTCAAGCTGCCTTATCCATCATTGAAAAGCAGTAGGAGGAACCAATAGTGGATAATGATTATATTGTTGGAAAGAACGCAGTAATTGAAGCGTTAAAATCAGAAAGGGATGTCAATAAGATTCTTATTGCAGAAGGCTCCCAAAAAGGGCAAATGCAGACCGTGATCGGTTTAGCGAAAAATTCGAATGTACTTGTTCAATTTGTGCCAAAGAAAAAGCTTGATACACTTGTAGATGCAAACCACCAGGGGGTTGTGGCTCAGGTTGCCGCTTACCAATATGCTGAAATAGATGATTTGTTCGCACTTGCTGAAAAGCGAAATGAAGCACCATTTTTTATGCTGTTGGATGAGATTGAAGATCCGCATAATCTAGGCTCTATTATGCGTACAGCCGATGCTGTAGGAGCACATGGAATTATTATTCCAAGAAGAAGAGCAGTAGGGCTGACTGCAACTGTTGCTAAAGCATCGACGGGAGCGATTGAACATATCCCGGTTGTTAGGGTGACAAATATGGCCAGAGCGATTGATGAGCTCAAGGAAAGAGGAGTATGGATCGCAGGAACTGATGCGAAAGGCAAAGAAGATTACCGCAGGTTTGATGGAACAATGCCGCTTGGCCTTGTAATTGGAAGTGAAGGGAAAGGGATGGGAAGGCTCATCCGTGACAAGTGCGACTTTCTTATCCAGCTGCCTATGGCAGGTGCAGTGACATCATTAAATGCATCCGTAGCTGCAGCACTTTTAATGTATGAGGTATACCGTAAACGCCATCCAATTGAGGGATAATGATGGATATACTTATAGTTGACGGCTATAACATTATAGGAGCATGGCCAGAGCTCAATAAGTTGAAGAATAATGATTTGGCGGCTGCTAGAGATGCCTTGCTCGAGAAAATGGCAGAATATCAGGGGTATTCAGGGTATCGTGTCATCATAGTTTTTGATGCCTACTATGTCAGGGGTACGGAAAAAAAGTACAGAAACTCTAAGGTTGAAGTGATTTTCACAAAGGAAAATGAAACGGCTGATGAAAGAATCGAAAAGCTAGCAAAAGAGCTAAGCAATAGAAGAACACAAGTTCATGTTGCTACATCGGATTTTACTGAACAGTGGGCTATATTTGGACAAGGAGCTCTAAGGATTTCAGCGAGAGAGCTCCTGATAGAAATGGCTGATATTGAAAAAAATATCGAAAAAAAAGTAAAGCGAATTAAAGAAAGAAAGCCTGTAATTAAGATACCGCTTTCTAAAGAAATGGAAGAATTATTTGAAAAATGGCGCCGCGGCGAGAAATGAGTTGTTGACGCTTAAAAAAACCCTACTGTATAATGGTTTTATCCATGATTGTGCGGTCGGGGGGATCTGAATGAGTGCTGACAACAGGAGTAAGAGTAATGAAAGTGTTGAGAAGTATTTAGAACTTGATGATGAAACACTGGTCGAATTAGTTCATAAGGGAGAAAGTGATGCTTTAGACTTTCTCATTCAAAAATATCGTAATTTTGTAAGAGCTAAAGCTAGATCTTATTTCCTAATCGGTGCTGATAAAGAAGATATTGTTCAAGAAGGCATGATTGGTTTGTATAAAGCCATCCGAGATTTTAAAGGGGACAAGCTGTCGTCATTTAAGGCTTTTGCTGAATTATGCATTACGAGGCAAATTATCACTGCAATAAAGACGGCAACAAGACAGAAGCATATTCCTTTAAATTCCTACGTCTCTCTTGATAAGCCAATTTACGATGAAGAGTCAGATCGAACATTAATGGATGTTATTTCTGGAGCGAAGATATTAGATCCAGAGGAATTAATAATCAATCAAGAAGAGTTTGACCATATCGAAGTGAAAATGTCCGAGCTTCTGAGTGATTTGGAAAGGAAAGTGTTAGCTCTGTATTTAGATGGACAATCCTATCAGGAGATTTCAGAAGAGCTTAACAGGCATGTAAAGTCGATAGATAACGCTCTCCAAAGGGTTAAAAGAAAGCTTGAGCGCTACCTGGAGATCCGGGAGTTTTCACTGTGATAGTTACAAAACCGCAGAAAAGGCAATTAACTGACTAATATTGACATACATTCATGTCCATGTTACAGTTTGGGGAGATATAAAGGACGTAGTAGGTGTTATTTAATGAGAAATAAGCTTGTATTGGCTTGTGGAAAATGCGGCTCCAGAAACTATTCGACAATGAGCAGCAAAACCACAGATCGCCTTGAAGTGAAGAAATATTGTCAAACATGCAATGCACATACAGTTCATAAAGAGACAAAATAGCAAATGCTGCTAAGACAGGCTACCCGCTTTTAAATATGGAGGTAACGAAATGCAACGCACTGTTAACTTTTTCCGCGAAGTAGGCAGAGAATTAAGAAAGGTTAGTTGGCCGAAAAGAAAGGAACTGACTAACTACACAATCACCGTCCTTGCGACAGTAGTGTTCTTTGCTTTGTTCTTTGCACTAGTTGATATGGGAATTTCCGAACTAATTCGTTTAATACTTGAATAACTGTTGTCCACTCATGGTATAATGGTAACACAATAGGAAACACACAAAGCCCGGAAACGGGTTTTTTCATTGCTTGAAAATAACTATTAAGCTTTTTTATGGGATTGCTCTTTTTAAATGAATGCATTACATAAGGCATGAAGAGTAAAATAGCGTTAAGGAGGGACGGACATAACAGTCCTCGAATATGGAAAAAAATTGGTATGTAGTACATACTTACTCTGGCTATGAGAACAAAGTCAAAGCCAACCTAGAAAAACGTGTTGAAACAATGGGAATGCAGGATAAAATTTTCCGTGTAATCGTTCCAGAAGAAGAAGAAACTGATATAAGAAACGGCAAGAAGAAAGTTGTAAAAAGAAAGGTATTCCCGGGCTATGTGCTTGTAGAAATCGTGATGACAGATGATTCATGGTATGTTGTCCGCAACACTCCTGGTGTAACAGGATTCGTTGGATCTGCAGGTTCGGGTTCAAAGCCGACTCCGCTTATGCCTGACGAAGTACAAGTTATTCTTAAGAGAATGGGCGTTGACGAACAACGTATTGATATCGAGTTTGAATTGGGTGAAACAGTTAAAGTAAATGAAGGTCCATTTGCAAACTTCACAGGATCTGTCGAAGAGATAGATAATGATAAAGCAAAAGTAAAAGTTTTAGTGAATATGTTCGGCAGGGATACACCTGTAGAGCTTGATTTTACACAAATTGAAAAATTTTAACCTGAAAAACTTGAAATGAACGAGAAAAAGTGTTAATATTTCAAAGGTCAGTATGTCTCAAAAGATGAGATGGAATATTGTCGCATTCTTTATGATAATATAAAGATTATATGTGTTGAGTGGGAGGGGAAAACCCCTATTACCACATCACGGACTTTAAGGAGGTGTGTCTCGTGGCTAAAAAAGTAATTAAAGTTGTTAAATTGCAAATTCCAGCAGCTAAAGCAAATCCGGCGCCACCAGTTGGACCAGCACTAGGTCAAGCAGGTGTTAACATCATGGGATTCTGTAAGGAGTTTAACGCTCGTACAGCTGAACAAGCTGGTTTAATTATTCCTGTTGAGATTACGGTTTTTGAAGACCGTTCATTTACATTTATTACAAAAACTCCACCTGCTGCAGTTTTATTGAAAAAAGCAGCTGGTATTGAGTCTGGTTCTGGTGAACCTAACCGTAATAAAGTAGCAACTGTTAAGCGTGATAAAGTACGCGAGATTGCTGAAACAAAAATGCCTGATCTAAATGCAGCTAGCGTTGAAGCAGCTATGCGTATGGTTGAAGGTACTGCCCGCAGCATGGGTATTGTTATTGAAGACTAAACCATATCCAATATGGTTCTGTTGATTAAGGTTGCGACATCTTTTGTTAGCGTCGCAACCTTTATTCGTGGGAGGTAATTCCGCTAAAACCACAATTCAAGGAGGAAATATAGTTATGGCTAAAAAAGGTAAGAAGTATTTAGAAGCTATCAAGCAAGTTGATCGTACTAAAGCTTACCCAGTTGCAGAAGCAATTGAACTAGTTAAAAAAACAAGCACTACAAAATTTGATGCATCAGTTGAAGTTGCTTTCCGTCTAGGAGTAGATCCTAAGAAAGCTGACCAACAAATCCGTGGAGCTGTTGTGCTTCCACACGGTACTGGTAAAACTCAACGCGTGTTAGTTTTTGCTAAAGGCGATAAGCTTAAAGAAGCAGAAGCTGCAGGTGCAGATTTTGTTGGAGATGCTGAATATATCACTAAAATCCAACAAGGTTGGTTCGATTTCGACGTTATCGTTGCTACTCCAGACATGATGGGTGAAGTTGGTAAACTTGGTCGCGTATTGGGACCTAAAGGTTTAATGCCAAACCCTAAAACTGGAACAGTTACTTTTGATGTTACAAAAGCAGTTAACGAAATTAAAGCTGGTAAAGTAGAATACCGTGTGGACAAAGCTGGAAACATCCACGTTCCAATCGGTAAAGTATCTTTCGAAGATGCTAAACTAGTTGATAACTTCACAACTATCTTTGAAACAATGCAAAAAGTAAAACCTGCAGCAGCAAAAGGAACTTACATGAAGAACGTTTCTGTTACTTCAACAATGGGTCCTGGCGTAAAAGTAGATCCTTCTACTGTTTGATAAAAATTGGCATTTGACAAAACAAGATAGATAGCCTATACTACATCTTGTTGTTAAAATAAATATAACATTTATACCAAAGACAGCAGGTGCTTAACGCTTAATTCCCTGCCGAGGTAATACGATAGACTTAACAGTTGTGTAAACGACTATTGTATATTCCTCCATGTCTTTTCGGATGTGGAGGATTTTATTTGTCGGTATGAATGTAATTCTACAGGAGGTGTAAAGATGAGCAGCATTATCGAACAAAAGCAGCAAATTGTATCTGATATCGCAGAGAAATTGAAAGCTAGTAAATCAACAATCGTTGTTGACTACCGTGGTCTTTCTGTTTCTCAAGTAACTGAACTTCGTAAACAGCTTCGTGAAGCTGGCGTTGAATTCAAAGTTTACAAAAACTCAATGACACGCCGCGCTGCTGAAGCTGCTGGACTAAGCGGTCTTAATGATGCTTTGACTGGTCCTAACGCTATTGCATTCAGTAATGAAGATGTAGTTTCACCAGCAAAAATTCTTAACGACTTCGCTAAGAAAAACGAAGCGCTTGAAATTAAAGCGGGTGTAATTGAAGGAAATATCGCTTCTGTTGAAGATGTTAAAGCTCTTGCTGAGCTACCATCTCGCGAAGGACTTCTTTCTATGCTACTCAGCGTGCTTCAAGCACCAATCCGCAACTTCGCTCTTGTTACAAAAGCAGTTGCAGAACAAAAAGAAGAACAAGGAGCGTAATCTATTACGCTACTATCATGTATCCTAATAAAACACATACAAAACAAGGAGGAAAAATATAATGTCTAAAGAACAAATCTTAGAAGCAGTTAAAAACATGACTGTTTTAGAACTAAACGACCTAGTTAAAGCTATTGAAGAAGAATTCGGTGTAACTGCAGCAGCTCCTGTTGCTGTTGTTGGTGCTGCTGGTGGAGACGCTGCAGCTGAAAAAACTGAGTTTGATGTAGTTCTTGCATCTGCTGGAGATCAAAAAATCAAAGTTATCAAAGTTGTTCGTGAAATCACAGGCCTTGGTCTTAAAGAAGCGAAAGAACTTGTTGACAACACTCCTAAAGCTGTTAAAGAAGGAGCTACTAAAGAAGAAGCTGAAGAAATCAAAGCTAAACTTGAAGAAGTTGGAGCTAACGTTGAAGTTAAGTAATGTTAGTTTGGAAAAGCCCGCTGCATAGGCGGGCTTTTTTGACCTTGAAATAAACAAATGTTAAAATACATTTTGTTAATATCCTCGGAAGCATTTCTTCTATTAAATCTCCATGGAGGTGGTCAAGTATGACTGAACATTATTACTCTCGTTCCCAGAATGTTAGCAGTGATCCAAATTATTGGGACTTTACCCTAAAAGAAAACAAATTTCGTTTTAAGACAGACAATGGGGTGTTCTCCAAGAAAGAAGTAGACTTCGGTTCACGGGTATTAATCGAGGCTTTTACATACCCAGAAGTTGATGGCGACATACTTGATGTAGGTTGCGGGTATGGTCCAATCGGACTCTCTATTGCAAAAGAAGCGATGGATAGAAAAGTGCATATGGTTGATGTCAATGAAAGAGCATTGGCACTAGCGAAAGAAAATGCTGCTCTCAATCAAATTGGCAATGTTGTTATTTATGAGAGTGACAGACTACTGCAGGTAAAAGGGAACAAATTTGCAAGTATCTTAACAAATCCGCCAATCCGCGCAGGAAAAAAGGTTGTCCATGATATATTTGAACAAAGCTATGAGCATCTCATCAATAATGGAGAGCTGTGGGTTGTTATTCAAAAAAAACAGGGAGCTCCATCTGCTTTGGAAAAACTGGAACAGTTATTCCAAGAAGTAGATGTTGTTGATAAGCAAAAAGGTTATTTTATTATAAAAGCAAAAAGGATTGACTAGTCCGAATCGTTGTGATAGCATTGTATAATGCCAATATATTATTTTTCTTTTATCCATTTTTTTATTCAATTAATGTATAAAATTGGTGGATTTCGGAAAAGCTAACAAAATAATACTTGAAATATGAAAAATGCGGTTTTTTGTTTTGAAAACCCTTTTTCTTTTTGTCTTATAAATAACATTGTATGCTGTTTATAAGATGTTAATAGATGTACTATAACGTTTGATTTGAGGGGTGAATCAGTTGACAGGTCAACTTGTTCAGTATGGACGACACCGCCAGCGCAGAAGCTATGCACGAATTAGTGAAGTTTTAGAATTACCAAATCTAATAGAAATCCAAACCTCTTCCTATCAATGGTTTCTAGATGAGGGATTGCGTGAAATGTTCCAAGATATTTCACCAATTGAAGATTTTACTGGCAACTTATCATTGGATTTTATCGACTACAGTTTAGGTGAACCAAAGTACTCTGTCGAGGAATCAAAAGAGCGAGATGTTACATATTCAGCACCATTGCGTGTAAAGGTTCGTCTTGTTAACAAAGAAACAGGGGAAGTAAAGGACCAGGATGTATTCATGGGTGATTTCCCACTTATGACAGAGACTGGTACGTTCGTAATTAACGGTGCAGAACGTGTAATCGTATCACAGTTAGTTCGTTCTCCAAGTGTTTACTATAATGGTAAATTAGATAAAAACGGTAAAAAAGGATTTACTGCTACTGTAATTCCAAACCGTGGTGCTTGGCTAGAGTACGAAACAGACGCGAAGGATGTAGTGTATGTGCGTATTGACCGTACACGTAAACTTCCAATAACAGTATTATTGCGTGCGTTAGGATTTGGATCCGATCAAGAGATTCTTGACTTAATCGGGGACAATGAATACTTGCGAAATACTCTTGAAAAAGATAACACAGAAGGTACGGAGAAAGCTCTTTTAGAAATTTATGAGCGTTTACGTCCTGGTGAGCCGCCTACTGTTGAAAATGCGAAAAGTCTATTGGTGTCAAGATTCTTTGATCCAAAGAGATATGACTTAGCAAATGTAGGTAGATATAAAATTAATAAAAAGCTTCATATCAAAAATAGATTGTTCGGCCAACGTTTGGCAGAAACACTTGTGGACCCTGAAACAGGCGAAATTATCGCAGAGAAGGGTACTCTTTTAGACAGACGTGCATTGGACCGTATCATTCCTAACTTGGAAAATAACATCGGCTTTAAAACTCTTAACCCATACGGTGGCGTTTTAGAAGATGATGTAACAGTTCAATCTGTTAAAATCTATGCACCAATTGATGATGGAGAAAAAGAAATTAACGTTATTAGCAATGCATATGTAGAGGAAGCTGTTAAAAACATCTCTCCTGCAGATATCATTTCATCAATCAGTTATTTCTTTAACCTGCTTCATGGTGTTGGTCTGACAGATGATATCGACCACTTAGGTAACAGACGTCTGCGTTCTGTTGGGGAATTGCTTCAAAACCAATTCCGCATCGGTTTATCAAGAATGGAGCGTGTAGTTCGTGAAAGAATGTCTATTCAGGATACAAACACGATTACTCCGCAACAATTGATTAATATCAGACCTGTTATTGCGTCTATTAAAGAATTCTTCGGAAGCTCACAGCTTTCACAGTTCATGGACCAAACAAACCCGCTTGCTGAGTTGACTCATAAACGTCGTTTATCTGCATTGGGACCTGGTGGTTTGACACGTGAACGTGCTGGCTTCGAAGTTCGTGATGTTCACTACTCTCACTATGGACGTATGTGTCCAATTGAAACTCCAGAGGGACCGAACATTGGTTTGATCAACTCCTTGTCTTCATTTGCGAAAGTGAACCGTTTTGGTTTCATTGAAACGCCGTATAGACGTGTAGATGCAGAGACAGGCCAAGTAACGAATCATATCGATTACTTGACTGCTGATGAGGAAGACAACTATGTTGTTGCCCAAGCGAATTCTCGCCTTGGAGATGACGGTTCTTTCCTAGATGAGGAAGTAGTTGCACGTTTCAGAGGGGAAAACACTGTTGTTAAACGCGATCGCATCGACTATATGGATGTATCTCCTAAACAGGTTGTGTCTGCAGCGACAGCATGTATTCCGTTCTTAGAAAATGATGACTCGAACCGTGCCCTTATGGGAGCGAACATGCAACGTCAAGCTGTGCCTTTGATGCAGCCGGAAGCTCCAAGAGTAGGTACTGGAATGGAATATGTTTCTGGTAAAGACTCAGGTGCTGCTGTTATCTGTAAGCATGAAGGTATTGTTGAACATGTTGAAGCACGTGAAGTGTGGGTAAGAAGAGTTACTGTTATTGACGGTCAAGAAGTTAAAGGTAACTTAGATAAATATAGAATGCTTAAATTCATTCGTTCTAACCAAGGAACTTGCTACAACCAAAGACCAATTGTAGCTGTTGGAAACAGAGTAACAAAAGGCGAAATCCTTGCTGACGGACCTTCTATGGAATTGGGAGAACTGGCTCTAGGAAGAAACGTTCTTGTTGCCTTCATGACATGGGATGGCTATAACTATGAAGATGCCATCATCATGAGCGAACGCCTTGTTAAAGACGATGTGTATACATCTATTCATATTGAAGAATATGAGTCAGAGTCTCGTGATACGAAACTAGGACCTGAAGAAATTACACGTGACATTCCAAACGTTGGGGAAGATGCTCTTCGCAACTTGGATGACCGCGGAATTATCCGTGTTGGTGCTGAAGTGAAAGATGGAGACCTTCTTGTTGGTAAAGTAACTCCAAAAGGAGTAACAGAACTTACTGCAGAAGAGCGTCTACTTCATGCAATCTTCGGAGAAAAAGCACGTGAAGTGCGCGATACAAGTCTTCGTGTACCACACGGCGGCGGCGGAATTGTCCACGACGTGAAGGTGTTTAACCGTGAAGACGGAGATGAACTGCCACCAGGTGTTAACCAGCTTGTACGCGTTTATATCGTACAAAAACGTAAAATCCATGAAGGAGATAAAATGGCGGGACGTCATGGTAACAAAGGGGTTATTTCCCGAATCTTACCTGAAGAAGATATGCCATATCTACCTGATGGTACACCTGTTGATATCATGTTAAACCCACTTGGGGTTCCATCTCGTATGAACATCGGTCAGGTTCTTGAGCTGCACTTAGGTATGGCAGCACGAAGCTTGAATATCCATGTTGCATCACCTGTATTTGATGGTGCTCGTGAGGAAGATGTTTGGGAAACAATTAGAGAAGCTGGAATGGCTCAAGATGCTAAAACAGTTCTTTATGATGGACGTACAGGTGAACCGTTTGATAACAGAGTATCTGTCGGTGTCATGTACATGATTAAACTTGCACACATGGTTGATGATAAGCTTCATGCTAGATCAACTGGTCCTTACTCTCTTGTTACGCAACAGCCATTGGGCGGTAAAGCGCAATTCGGCGGACAGCGTTTCGGTGAGATGGAGGTTTGGGCACTTGAAGCATACGGTGCGGCTTATACTTTGCAAGAGATTCTTACTGTTAAATCAGATGACGTAGTTGGTCGTGTGAAAACATATGAAGCCATTGTAAAAGGTGAGAATGTACCTGAACCAGGTGTTCCTGAATCATTCCGTGTATTAATGAAAGAGCTTCAAAGCTTAGGATTGGATGTTAAAATCCTATCCAGCACAGAAGAAGAAATAGAAATGCGAGATACAGAAGATGATGATGATATTCAACAAGCTGAATCTCTAACAATAGCACCAGATGCACAAGAGCCTGAATCAGAAAAAGTAGGCATGCAAGAGTAACTTGACGCAATTTTGGAGGGAGGCTGACGCTAGTGAAAAGGGGTCAGCCTTCCTAAATTAAACACGTATTAGCAAATGTATGTAGGGCTTAGCCTGAAGATCAAAAGGGAGGTAGGACCCTTGTTGGATGTAAACAATTTTGAATTTATGAAAATAGGTTTGGCTTCACCGGACAAAATCCGTTCATGGTCATTTGGTGAGGTAAAAAAACCTGAAACAATTAACTATAGAACTTTAAAACCAGAAAAAGACGGCTTATTCTGTGAGCGTATTTTTGGTCCTACAAAAGACTGGGAATGTCATTGTGGGAAATACAAGCGTGTAAGATATAAAGGTGTAGTCTGTGACCGTTGTGGTGTAGAGGTAACTCGCGCTAAAGTACGCCGTGAGCGTATGGGTCATATTGAACTAGCAGCACCTGTTTCTCACATTTGGTACTTCAAAGGCATCCCTAGCCGTATGGGTCTTGTATTGGATATGTCACCACGTGCTTTAGAAGAAGTTATCTACTTTGCTTCATATGTAGTGACAGACCCAGGTGATACTGCACTTGAAAAGAAACAGCTTCTTTCTGAAAAAGAATTTCGCGCTTACCGCGACAAGTACGGTGTTAAATTCCAAGCATCTATGGGTGCTGAGGCAATTAAAAAGCTTCTTTCAGACATCGATTTAAACAAGGATGTAGAAGGCTTAAAAGAAGAGTTGAAAACAGCACAAGGCCAACGCCGTACACGTGCTATTAAAAGACTGGAAGTTCTAGAAGCATTCCGCGGTTCAGGCAATGAGCCTTCTTGGATGATCCTAGATGTGCTTCCTGTTATTCCTCCAGAATTGCGCCCGATGGTTCAATTGGATGGTGGACGTTTTGCAACATCTGACCTTAACGATCTATATCGCCGTGTAATCAACCGTAATAATCGTCTGAAAAGATTATTAGATTTAGGTGCTCCAAGCATCATTGTTCAAAACGAAAAACGCATGCTTCAAGAAGCAGTAGATGCGCTTATCGATAATGGTCGCCGTGGCCGTCCGGTTACAGGACCAGGTAACAGACCGCTTAAATCTCTTTCTCATATGCTTAAAGGGAAACAAGGTCGTTTCCGTCAAAACTTGCTGGGTAAACGTGTTGACTACTCAGGTCGTTCTGTTATCGTAGTTGGACCGAACTTGAAAATGTATCAGTGCGGACTTCCAAGAGAGATGGCACTAGAATTATTCAAGCCTTTCGTTATGAAAGAATTGGTTGAAAAAGGTTTGGCGCATAACATTAAATCTGCTAAGCGTAAAATCGAAAGAGTACAACCAGAAGTATGGGATGTCTTAGAAGAAGTTATCAGAGAGCATCCAGTATTGCTTAACCGTGCACCGACATTGCACAGACTTGGTATCCAAGCGTTTGAACCTACTCTAGTAGAAGGTCGCGCTATCCGTTTGCATCCACTTGTTTGTACAGCATATAACGCTGACTTCGATGGTGACCAAATGGCTGTCCATGTTCCATTATCTTCTGAAGCACAAGCTGAAGCTAGATTGCTTATGCTCGCTGCTCAGAACATCTTGAACCCTAAGGATGGAAAACCGGTTGTTACACCGTCACAGGATATGGTTCTAGGTAACTATTACTTGACTCTTGAAAGAGAAGGCGCTGTTGGTGAAGGTATGATCTTCAATGATACGAGCGAGGCGCTGTTAGCATACCAAAACGGTTATGTTCATTTACACACTCGTGTTGCTGTACGTGCAAGCTCTTTGAATAACCAAACATTCACTGAAGAGCAAAACAATCAGCTATTATTGACGACTGTAGGGAAATTAGTATTCAACGAAATTCTTCCTGAATCTTTCCCATACATTAACGAACCAACAAAAGCTAATCTTGAAGAAAAGACTCCAGAAAGATTCTTCGTGGAGCAAGGCACAGATGTGCGTGCAGCGATTCAAGCAATGCCAATCATTGAGCCGTTCAAGAAGAAAATACTTGGAAATATTATCGCGGAAGTATTCAAGCGATTCAAAATCACTGAAACTTCTAAGATGCTTGATAGAATGAAGGATCTTGGCTTCAGACACTCCACAAAAGCTGGTATCACAGTTGGGGTTGCAGATATCGTCGTTCTTGGTGAAAAACAAGAAATTATCGATGAAGCACAAGGTAAAGTAGACAATGTTATGAAGCAATTCAGACGTGGTCTAATCACAGAAGAAGAGCGTTATGACAGAGTAATTTCGATTTGGAGTTCCGCTAAGGATGTTATCCAAGCGAAACTGATGAAATCATTGGATAAACGAAATCCAATCTTTATGATGAGTGATTCCGGTGCCCGTGGTAACGCATCTAACTTTACACAGTTAGCTGGTATGCGCGGATTGATGGCCAACCCGGCTGGTAGAATTATCGAGTTACCTATCATCTCAAGTTTCCGTGAAGGATTAACAGTATTGGAATACTTCATTTCAACACATGGTGCTCGTAAAGGTCTTGCCGATACAGCACTTAAAACAGCGGATTCTGGTTACTTGACTCGCCGTCTTGTTGACGTAGCACAAGATGTCATTGTCCGTGATGATGACTGTGGTACAGACAGAGGATTGCTTGTTGCAGCACTTAAAGAAGGCACAGAAATCATTGAGCCGTTGGATGAGCGTCTAATTGGACGTTATGCAAGAAGACCAATCAGACATCCAGAAACAAATGCAGTTATTGTAGCAGAAAATGAGCTTATCACAGAAGATCTTGCTGTTGAAATCGTAGCTGCTGACATTAAAGAAGTGTGGATTCGCTCTGCATTCACATGTAACACTCGCCATGGCGTATGTAAAAAATGTTACGGACGCAACCTTGCAACTGGCCAAGAAGTTGAAGTTGGTGAAGCAGTTGGTATTATTGCTGCCCAATCTATCGGTGAGCCAGGAACTCAGTTGACAATGCGTACATTCCATACAGGTGGGGTTGCTGGAGACGATATCACACAAGGTCTACCTCGTATTCAAGAGATTTTTGAAGCGCGTAACCCTAAAGGTCAGGCTGTTATTACAGAAATGGCAGGGGTTATTGTCGGAATCAACGAAGGAAGAGACCGTCAGCATGAGATTGTAGTTCAAGGTGAACTTGAAACAAGAACGTATACTGCACCATATACTGCAAGACTTAAAGTGAAGATTGATGATAGAGTTGAACAAGGTCAAGAATTGACTGAGGGTTCTATCGATCCGAAAGAATTAATTAAAGTGAAGAACGTTACTGCAGTACAAGAGTATCTTCTTCGCGAAGTTCAAAAAGTTTATCGTATGCAAGGGGTTGAAATTGGAGATAAGCACGTTGAGGTAATGGTTCGCCAAATGCTTCGTAAAGTGCGCGTAGTTGATGCTGGTGAAACAGAAGTATTGCCAGGCACGCTATTAGATATTCACCAATTTACTGATGCAAACGCAAAAGCTTTAAGAGAAGGTAAACTACCTGCAACTGGAAGACCAGTATTGCTAGGTATTACAAAAGCATCTCTTGAAACTGATTCATTCCTATCTGCAGCATCATTCCAAGAAACTACAAGAGTTCTTACAGATGCAGCTATTAAAGGTAAACGTGATGAATTGCTTGGATTGAAAGAGAATGTTATCATTGGTAAACTTGTTCCAGCAGGTACAGGTATGCCTAGATACCGTCATGCAGAACCAATTACTGTGGACGAAACAACAGAAGAATCTGTTCCAGTTGAGTAATTTACTGGTATAAAACAATGAATTCCAATAGGCAAGGTCTAATAAGTGTAACCGTAAGTTAGATCTTGCTGTTGGTCCATTGTAAGTAATATTTAATTTTTTTGGGAAAAGAATTGACATCTATTTTCATAGATGATACTATATCAAAGGTGCTCCTATTCACCTGTTGCTTTGGAGGATATCTTATGTCTTATGAAAAAGTATCACAGGCCAAAAAAATAGTAGTAGGAACAAAGCAAACAGTAAAAGCGTTAAAGGCTGGGAAAGTAGCAGAAGTAGTAGTTGCTGAAGATGCAGATCCATTTATAATTGGAAAGGTAACTGAAGCTGCCAATGAAGCGAACATCCCAATCATACTTGTGGATTCCATGATGAAGCTCGGCAAATCATGTGGTATAGAAGTAGGCGCAGCAACTGTTGCCATAAATAATTAAAAACTGTTTTTATGGATTTGAACCATGAAAACTTTGTTTTTGCCCTAATATGAACCACCTGGATGTGTGGACTTCAAACATAAATGGAAGGGAGGAAAATTAAATGCCAACTATTAACCAATTAGTGCGCAAGCCTCGTCAATCTGCTCAAGAGAAGTCGAAGTCTCCTGCGTTAAACAAAGGTTATAACAGCTTCAAAAAAACACAAACTGATGTATCTTCACCTCAAAAACGCGGGGTATGTACTCGTGTTGGTACAATGACACCGAAAAAACCAAACTCAGCGTTGCGTAAATATGCTCGTGTACGTTTGACTAACGGTATCGAGGTTACAGCTTACATCCCAGGAATTGGTCACAACCTACAAGAACACAGTGTTGTACTAATCCGTGGAGGACGTGTAAAAGATTTACCAGGGGTACGTTACCATATCGTACGTGGTGCTCTTGACACAGCTGGTGTTAACAACCGTATGCAAGGTCGTTCTAAATACGGTACTAAAAAACCAAAAGCAGCAAAAAAATAATAAACAAATAATATAACAATTGGTTGAAAGGAGGAAATCAAATGCCACGTAAAGGTCCTGTAGCAAAAAGAGACGTATTACCAGATCCAATATACAATTCTAAACTTGTATCTCGTTTGATTAACAAAATGATGATAGATGGTAAGAGAGGTAAATCTCAAGCTATCCTATACTCAGCTTTTGATATCGTTGCACAACGTTCTGGACAAGAGGCTATCGAAGTATTCGATCAAGCTCTTAAGAACATCATGCCAGTACTTGAAGTTAAAGCACGCCGTGTTGGTGGTTCTAACTATCAAGTACCAGTGGAGGTTCGTCCAGACAGACGTACTACTTTAGGTCTTCGCTGGTTAGTTAACTACGCTCGTCTTCGCGGTGAGAAAACGATGGAAGAGAGATTAGCTAACGAAATTCTTGATGCAGCTAACAACACTGGTGCATCAGTTAAAAAGCGTGAAGATACACACAAAATGGCAGAAGCAAACAAAGCGTTTGCTCACTATCGTTGGTAAGATCAAAAATCTAAAAAATACTTTCTTATGGAAGGAGAAAAACCAATGGCTAGAGAGTTCTCCTTAGAAAATACTCGTAATATCGGCATCATGGCTCACATCGATGCTGGTAAAACGACTACAACTGAGCGCGTACTTTACTATACTGGTCGTATCCACAAAATTGGTGAAACTCACGAAGGTGCATCTCAAATGGACTGGATGGAGCAAGAACAAGAACGTGGTATCACGATCACATCTGCAGCAACAACTGCACAATGGAAAGGTAATCGTGTAAACATTATCGATACTCCAGGACACGTAGACTTCACTGTTGAAGTTGAACGTTCTCTTCGTGTATTAGATGGTGCTGTAGCAGTATTGGATGCACAGTCTGGTGTTGAGCCTCAAACTGAAACAGTTTGGCGCCAAGCAACAACTTACGGTGTACCTCGTGTTGTATTTGTTAACAAAATGGATAAAATCGGAGCTGACTTCCTTTATTCATTAAAAACTTTGCATGACCGTCTTCAAGCTAATGCTCATGCAATTCAACTTCCAATCGGTGCTGAAGATCAATTCGAAGGCATTATTGACCTAGTTGAAATGAAGGCAACGTTCTATGGTAATGACCTTGGAACAGATATTGAAGATAGAGAAATTCCTGAAGAGTACAAAGATCTTGCTGAAGAATACCGTGAAAAATTGGTTGAAGCAGTAGCAGAACTTGATGAAGACTTAATGGAAAAATATCTTGGTGGAGAAGAAATTACTAAAGAAGAATTGAAAGCTGCAATCCGTAAAGGAACTGTAAACGTTGAATTCTATCCAGTAATTTGTGGATCTGCCTTCAAAAACAAAGGTGTTCAAAAAATGCTTGATGCAGTAATTGATTACTTGCCTTCTCCATTAGACGTACCAGCAATTAAAGGTACAATTCCTAATTCAGAAGAAGAAGTAACAAGACCATCAAGTGATGATGAGCCATTCGCTGCATTGGCGTTTAAAGTTATGACTGACCCTTATGTTGGTAAATTAACTTTCTTCCGTGTTTATTCTGGTACATTGAGCTCAGGTTCTTACGTACAAAACTCTACTAAAGGTAAGCGTGAGCGTGTAGGACGTATCCTACAAATGCATGCTAACAGCCGTGAAGAGATTACAGAAGTACATGCTGGAGACATCGCTGCAGCTGTTGGTTTAAAAGATACAACAACTGGAGATACTCTATGTGATGACAAAAACCTAGTAATTCTAGAGTCTATGGAATTCCCAGAGCCAGTTATTGAATTGTCTATTGAACCAAAATCAAAAGCTGACCAAGATAAAATGACAACAGCTCTACAAAAACTACAAGAAGAAGATCCTACATTCCGTGCGCATACTAACCAGGAAACTGGACAAGTAATCATCGCTGGTATGGGTGAGCTTCACTTGGATATTTTAGTAGACCGTATGCGTCGTGAATTCAAGGTTGAAGCTAATGTTGGTGCTCCTCAGGTTGCATACCGTGAAACATTCCGCTCTTCTGCTGCAGTTGAAGGTAAGTTCTCACGTCAATCTGGTGGACGCGGACAATACGGCCATGTTTGGATCGAATTCGCTCCAAACGAAGAAGGTAAAGGCTTCGAATTCGAAAATGCTATCGTCGGTGGTGTTGTTCCTCGTGAATACATCGCACCAGTTCAAGCTGGTCTAGAAGATGCATTAGAAAGAGGAGTACTTGCAGGTTACCCATTGGTAGACATTAAAGCTAAATTGTTTGATGGATCATACCATGATGTTGACTCATCTGAAATGGCGTTTAAAATTGCCGCTTCTATGGCACTTAAAAATGCTGCTTCAAAATGTAACCCTGTAATTCTTGAGCCAGTAATGAAAGTTGAAGTAATCATCCCTGAAGAATACATGGGTGATATCATGGGTAACATCACTTCTCGCCGTGGACGCGTAGAAGGAATGGAAGCTCGTGGTAACGCACAAGTAGTTCGTGCGATGGTTCCACTTTCTGAGATGTTTGGATATGCTACAACTCTACGTTCTAGCACACAAGGCCGTGGTGTGTTCTCAATGACATTTGACCACTACGAAGAAGTGCCAAAATCAATCTCTGAAGAGATCATCAAAAAAAATAAAGGGTAATGATTGATTTTACCTTTTCAATGAAGTATAACTACTATGTAAGCAATAAAGCTGTGATATAAATATCACAGCTCCCATACTTAATTTTTACAAATCAAAGGAGGATTTTCCTAATGGCAAAAGCTAAATATGATCGTTCAAAGCCCCATGTAAATATCGGAACTATTGGTCACGTTGACCATGGTAAAACAACTCTAACAGCTGCTATCACTACTGTACTTGCTAAAGCAGGCGGTGGGGAAGCTAAAGGTTACGACCAAATCGACGCAGCTCCTGAAGAGCGCGAGCGTGGAATCACAATCTCAACTGCACACGTTGAGTACGAAACTGCTACTCGTCACTATGCACACGTTGACTGCCCAGGACATGCTGACTATGTTAAAAACATGATCACTGGTGCTGCACAAATGGACGGCGGTATCCTAGTTGTTTCTGCAACTGATGGTCCAATGCCACAAACTCGTGAGCACATCCTATTGTCTCGCCAAGTTGGTGTACCTCACCTAGTTGTATTCTTGAACAAATGTGACATGGTTGATGACGAAGAGCTTCTTGAACTAGTTGAAATGGAAGTTCGCGACCTTCTTTCTGAGTATGAGTTCCCTGGTGATGACATTCCAGTTATCAAAGGTTCTGCTCTTAAAGCTCTTGAAGGTGAAGCAGAGTGGGAAGAAAAAATCAACGAGCTTATGGCTGCAGTTGATGAGTACATCCCAACACCAGCTCGTGACACTGAAAAACCATTCATGATGCCTGTTGAGGACGTATTCTCAATCACAGGTCGTGGTACAGTTGCTACTGGACGTGTTGAGCGTGGACAAGTTAAAGTCGGTGACGTTGTAGACATCATCGGTCTTGCTGAAGAGAAAAAATCTACTACTGTAACTGGTGTAGAAATGTTCCGTAAATTGCTTGATTATGCTGAAGCTGGTGACAACATTGGTGCACTTCTTCGTGGGGTTGCTCGTGAAGATATCCAACGTGGTCAAGTATTGGCTAAACCAGGCACAATTACTCCACACGTAAAATTCAAAGCTGAAGTTTACGTATTGTCTAAAGAAGAAGGTGGACGTCATACTCCATTCTTCACAAACTACCGCCCACAGTTCTACTTCCGTACAACTGACGTAACTGGTATCTGCAACCTTCCTGAAGGTGTAGAAATGGTTATGCCTGGCGACAACATCGAAATGGATGTTGAATTGATTTCTTCTATCGCTATCGAAGAAGGTACTAAGTTCTCTATCCGTGAGGGTGGACGTACTGTAGGCGCTGGCGTAGTTGCTACAATCGTTGAATAATAACCTTTAAAATAAACGGGCCGGTCTAACCGGCTCGTTTTTATTTAGAAATAACGAAAGTGATCTTAGTTTCTTCTATATATATGATGTAATTTTGTTATTTATTATTCTACATAATTATTGAAGAATAGATTGTAATTTTATGACTATTCATTAATGGGTTGAAATATAACGATAGTCGCTGTATAATAATCAAAGTGTACAAAACGTAAAAAGAAAAATAATTTAAGTATTGCTTTTCTTAGAATGTTTATGTATAATAGACAATGTTGGTCTTTGACTGCGATGATGCAGAAGGTTGCTGACACACCCGGCCGCTTTGCCATGGCGAGTGTGTGGGAAATTTCTGCGGAGAATGTCTATTTTAAAATAGGCGAAAAGGAGGGAAAATAATGGCAAAACAAAAAATCCGTATCCGTTTAAAAGCGTATGATCACAAGATTTTAGATCAATCTGCTGAGAAAATTGTTGAAACTGCAAAACGTTCTGGTGCTGCTGTATCTGGACCTATTCCGTTACCAACTGAAAAGTCTATATACACAATCCTACGTGCGGTTCATAAATATAAAGATTCTCGTGAGCAATTTGAAATGCGTACGCACAAACGTCTAATCGATATTGTGAACCCAACACCACAAACTGTTGATTCATTAATGCGTTTGGATTTACCATCAGGTGTAGATATCGAAATTAAACTTTAATTGAAATAAATATATAACTATCAGGAGGTGTGACTGAAATGACCAAAGGAATCTTAGGAAGAAAAATTGGTATGACTCAAGTTTTTGCTGAAAACGGCGATCTTATCCCGGTAACAGTAGTTGAAGCTGCTCAAAACGTTGTACTTCAAAAGAAATCTGTTGAAACAGACGGCTATGAAGCTGTTCAAATCGGTTTCGAAGATAAACGTGAAAAGTTGTCTAACAAACCTGAAAAAGGACACGTTGCTAAAGCAAACACTGCTCCTAAGCGCTTCGTTCGTGAATTGCGAGAAGTTAGCTTAGCAGAGTACGAAGTTGGTCAAGAAGTCAAAGTAGACGTATTCGCTGAAGGCGATATCGTTGATGTAACAGGAATATCTAAAGGTAAAGGTTTCCAAGGCTCTATCAAGCGCCACGGACAATCACGCGGGCCAATGGCTCACGGTTCTCGCTACCACCGTCGCCCAGGTTCAATGGGTCCAGTAGCTCCAAACCGTGTATTCAAAGGTAAAGCATTACCAGGACGCATGGGCGGAGAGCAAGTAACTGTTCAAAACCTAGAAATCGTTAAGGTTGATGTTGAGCGTAACCTTCTATTGATTAAAGGTAACGTACCAGGAGCTAAAAAAGCTCTATTAAAAGTAAAAAGTGCTGTTAAAGCATAATTAGTAATCCGGAAAGGAGGAAACAAGAATGCCTAAAGTTGCATTATTCAACCAAGACGGTACTCAAGCTGGAGATATCGAATTAAAGGATTCTGTATTCGGTATCGAGCCTAACAACCACGTTCTTTTCGAAGCAGTTGTTATGCAAAGAGCTTCTTTACGTCAAGGTACACATAAAACAAAAATTCGTTCTGAGGTTGCTGGTGGTGGCCGTAAGCCATGGCGCCAAAAAGGCACAGGACGTGCACGTCAAGGTTCTATCAGATCTCCGCAATGGCGTGGTGGTGGAACAGTGTTTGGACCAGTTCCACGTAGCTACAGCTACAAATTGCCTAAAAAGGTACGCAGACTAGCAATCAAATCTGCACTTTCTACTAAAGTATTAGAAGAAAGCATTTTAGTATTGCAAAGCCTTGCTTTCGATGCACCAAAAACAAAAGAATTCAAAACTGTTTTAGGTAATCTTTCTGTAGAGAAGAAAGCACTTATCGTAACAGCTGACCTAGATGAGAACGTAGCATTATCTGCTCGTAACATCCCTGGAATCACTGTTGTATCTGCTTCTGATGTTACAGTATTAGATGTATTAAATCATGATAAATTAATCATGACGAAAGCAGCAGTTGAAAAAGTAGAGGAGGTGCTTGCATAATGGATGCACGCGATACTATTAAGCGCCCCGTTATCACAGAACGTTCTACTGACTTAATGGCTGAGAAAAAATATACGTTTGAAGTTGATGTTAGAGCTAACAAAACTCAAGTTAAAGATGCTGTAGAAGAAATCTTTGGCGTTGAAGTTGAGAAAGTAAACATCATGAACTACAAAGGTAAGTTCAAGCGTATGGGCCGTTTCGGAGGCTACACTAACAAACGTCGTAAGGCAATTGTTAAACTAACAGCTGACAGCAAAGAAATCGAATTTTTCGAAGCTTAATATATAACTGAGAAGAGGAGGGAACACAAATGGCGATTAAAAAATACAAACCTACCTCTAATGGTCGACGCAACATGACTTCTTCTGACTTTAGTGAAATCACTACAAGTACTCCAGAAAAATCATTGCTTGCTCCTTTACACAGAAAAGGCGGCCGTAATAACCAAGGTAAGTTAACTGTTCGTCATCAAGGTGGAGGCCATAAGCGTCAATATCGTGTGATTGATTTCAAACGTGACAAAGATGGCATTCCAGGACGCGTTGCTACAATTGAGTATGATCCAAACAGATCTGCTAACATCGCGTTAATCAACTATGTAGACGGTGAAAAACGCTACATTCTTGCACCAAAAAATCTAGAAGTTGGCTTAGAAGTAATGTCAGGACCAGAGGCTGATATCAAGCCAGGTAATGCACTTCCACTAGCTAACATTCCAGTGGGTACTGTTATCCACAACATCGAATTAAAACCAGGTAAAGGCGGACAATTGGTTCGTTCTGCAGGTACTTCTGCACAAGTACTTGGTAAAGAAGGTAAATACGTACTTGTACGTTTAAATTCTGGTGAAGTTCGTCTAGTTCTTGCTACTTGCCGTGCGTCAATCGGTCAAGTTGGTAACGAACAACACGAATTAATCAAGATTGGTAAAGCAGGTCGCTCTCGCTGGTTAGGCAAACGCCCAACTGTTCGTGGATCTGTAATGAACCCTAACGACCATCCACACGGTGGTGGTGAAGGACGCGCTCCAATCGGACGTAAATCACCAATGTCTCCTTGGGGTAAACCAACTCTTGGTGCTAAAACTCGCAAGAAGAAAAACAAATCAGATAAATTTATCGTACGTAGCCGTAAAAAATAACGGGGTTGAACTACGGTTCATAATAAGAACCGTAGAACAATCACGAAGGGAGGTTCAATCATGGGTCGCAGCTTAAAAAAAGGGCCTTTTGTTGATGATCATTTACTAACAAAGATCGAAAAATTAAGTGAGTCTGATAAGAAACAAGTTATCAAAACTTGGTCTCGTCGTTCTACTATCTTCCCACAATTCATCGGTCAAACAATCGCTGTTTATGATGGTCGTAAGCATGTACCTGTTTACATCACTGAAGACATGGTAGGTCACAAACTTGGAGAATTCGCTCCATCCCGTACTTACAAAGGTCATGCAAGTGACGATAAGAAAACAAGACGTTAATGAGAGGAGGGCATTCACATGCAAGCTAAAGCTGTTGCAAATACAGTTCGTATTGCTCCTCGTAAAGCTCGTTTAGTCGTAGATTTAATTCGAGGTAAGCAAGTAGGTGAAGCAGTATCAATTTTGAAGTTAACTCCAAAAGCTGCTTCTCCTATCGTTGAAAAAGTTCTAAAGTCTGCTATTGCAAATGCAGAGCATAACTACGAAATGGATATCAATAACCTAGTGGTTGAGCAAGCATACGTTAACGAAGGACCAACACTTAAACGTTTCCGTCCACGTGCGATGGGTCGTGCAAGTCAAATCAACAAACGTACTAGCCACATCACTATCGTTGTATCAGAAAAGAAGGAGGGGTAATCAGTGGGTCAAAAAGTAAATCCAGTCGGTTTGCGTGTCGGGATCATCCGTGATTGGGAATCTAAATGGTACGCAGGCAAAGACTATGCTGATCTTTTACACGAAGACCTTAAAGTACGTGAGTACATTACAAAACGTTTAAACGACGCTTCTGTTTCTAAAGTAGAAATCGAACGTGCTGCTAACCGTTTGAATGTTACTGTTCACACTGCTAAACCAGGAATGGTTATCGGTAAAGGTGGTACAGAAGTTGAAGCTTTACGCAAAGCTTTAAACTCACTTACTGGCAAACGTGTACACATCAATATTCTTGAAATTAAAAGAGCGGACATGGATGCAAAACTAGTTGCTGAGAACATTGCTCGTCAATTAGAAAACCGTGTATCTTTCCGTCGCGCTCAAAAACAAGCTATCCAACGTTCAATGCGTGCGGGTGCTAAAGGTATCAAAACTATGGTATCAGGTCGTCTAGGCGGAGCAGATATCGCTCGTTCTGAGTCTTATAGTGAAGGAACTGTTCCTTTGCATACTCTACGTGCTGACATTGATTACGCTACAGCAGAAGCAGATACTACTTATGGTAAATTAGGCGTTAAAGTTTGGATCTATCGTGGAGAGATCCTTCCAACGAAGAAGAAAACTGAGGAAGGAGGCAAATAATAATGTTACTACCTAAACGTGTTAAATACCGTCGTGTACACCGTGGAAAAATGCGCGGTCAAGCAAAAGGCGGCACAGAAGTAACTTTCGGTGAATACGGTCTACAATCTTTAGAAGCATCTTGGATTACTAACCGTCAAATTGAATCCGCTCGTATCGCGATGACTCGTTACATGAAACGTGGCGGTAAAGTTTGGATTAAAATTTTCCCACATAAGCCTTACACTGCAAAGCCTCTAGAAGTCCGCATGGGTTCCGGTAAGGGTGCTCCAGAAGGTTGGGTAGCAGTTGTTAAGCCTGGTAAAATTATGTTCGAAATTGCTGGTGTTTCTGAAGAGATCGCTCGTGAAGCACTTCGCCTTGCATCACACAAGCTTCCAGTAAAATGTAAGTTTGTAAAACGTGAAGAAATTGGTGGTGAAACTAATGAAAGCTAATGAAATTCGTGACCTTACCACTGCAGAAATTGAACAAAAAGTTAAATCTTTAAAAGAAGAGCTTTTCAACCTTCGCTTTCAATTAGCGACAGGACAACTTGAAAATACAGCTCGCATTCGTGAAGTACGCAAAGCGATTGCTCGCATGAAAACAGTAATTCGTGAAAGAGAAATCGGCGTCAATAATCGATAACGTGAGAGGAGGTTCGTATGATGAGCGAACGCAATCAACGCAAAGTCTATACTGGCCGTGTTGTTTCTGACAAAATGGATAAAACCGTTACTGTTGTTGTTGAAACGTACAAAAAACACCCACTATATGGCAAACGCGTGAAATACTCTAAAAAGTATAAAGCTCACGATGAGCAAAATACAGCTAAAATTGGCGATGTTGTACGTATTATGGAAACACGTCCATTATCAGCTACAAAACGTTTCCGTCTTGTAGAAGTAGTAGAAAAAGCAGTTATTATCTAATTGTTCGGAATAAGCTTCATCCCGAAGGGAGGTTACACACATGATTCAACAAGAATCACGTTTGAAAGTTGCTGACAACTCTGGTGCTCGTGAAGTACTAACTATTAAAGTTCTTGGTGGTTCAGGCCGCAAAACTGCTAATATCGGTGATATCATCGTTGTTACTGTGAAACAAGCAACACCAGGTGGCGTTGTTAAAAAAGGTGACGTAGTAAAAGCAGTAGTAGTAAGAACAAAGAGTGGTGTACGCCGCGCAGACGGTACTTACATTCGTTTCGATGAAAACGCATGTGTAATTATCCGTGATGATAAGAGTCCACGTGGAACTCGTATCTTTGGACCAGTTGCTCGCGAACTTCGCGATAACAACTTCATGAAGATTGTATCATTAGCTCCAGAAGTACTATAAATCATAAATTCAATTGCCTTTAAGGAGGTGCGAAAAGATGCATGTTAAAAAAGGTGACAAAGTAATGGTCATCTCTGGTAAGGATAAAGGCAAAACTGGTGTAGTTCTTGCAGCGTTCCCTAAAAAGAGCCGTGTGCTAGTTGAAGGAGTAAACATTGTTAAGAAACACAACAAGCCATCCCAGTTGAATCCACAAGGTGGAATCAATGACCAGGAAGCAGCTATTCATGTATCCAACGTTATGCCTATCGATCCTAAAACAGGTGAACCTACACGTGTAGGATCTACATCTGTTGATGGTAAAAAAGTACGCGTAGCGAAAAAATCCGGTGAAATTCTAGATAAATAGTTTAAAAAAGAAGGGAGGTACTATGAATGAACCGCCTAAAAGAAAAGTACACAAAAGAAACTGTACCTGCTCTTATGAGCAAGTTCAACTATAAATCTGTAATGCAAGTTCCAAAGCTTGAGAAAATTGTTATCAACATGGGTGTTGGTGAAGCAGTTGCAAATGCTAAAGCATTGGACATTGCAGTAGAAGAATTGACAGTAATTTCTGGTCAAAAGCCAGTAATCACTCGTGCAAAGAAATCTATCGCAGGCTTCCGTCTACGTGAAGGTATGCCAATCGGTGCGAAAGTTACACTTCGTGGAGAACGCATGTATGAGTTTTTCGATAAACTAGTATCTGTTTCTCTACCACGTGTTCGTGACTTCCGCGGTGTTTCTAAGAAATCTTTTGACGGCCGTGGAAACTACACTCTAGGTGTTAAAGAACAATTGATCTTCCCTGAAGTTGATTACGATAAAGTAAACAAAGTTAGAGGTATGGATATTGTTATCGTTACTACAGCTAACACTGATGAAGAAGCTCGTGAATTATTAACTCAATTTGGAATGCCGTTCCAAAAGTAATCTCTAATTAGAGGGAGGCGTAAATGTGGCTAAGAAGTCAATGATTGCGAAACAAAAACGCACGCCTAAATATAAAGTACAAGAATATACTCGCTGCGAACGCTGCGGACGTCCACATTCTGTGTACCGTAAATTTAAGCTTTGCCGTATTTGTTTCCGTGAATTAGCATATAAGGGACAAATTCCTGGTGTGAAAAAAGCTAGCTGGTAAAACCCCATTATGGGAAGGAGGTTAAAACAATGGTTATGACAGATCCAATTGCAGATTTGCTTACAAGAATCCGTAATGCGAATATGGTACGTCACGAAAAATTAGAGGTACCTGCTTCTAATGTGAAAAAAGAAATCGCTGAAATCTTGAAGCGTGAAGGTTTCATCCGTGATGTTGAATATATTGAAGATAACAAACAAGGAATCATCCGCATTTTTCTTAAATACGGTTCTAGCAACGAGCGTGTAATTACTGGACTTAAACGTATTAGTAAACCTGGTCTTCGCGTATATGCGAAAGCAACTGAAGTACCACGCGTACTAAACGGTCTTGGAATCGCACTAGTTTCTACTTCTCAAGGAGTACTTACTGATAAAGAAGCTCGCGCTAAACAAGTTGGCGGAGAAGTTTTAGCATACGTTTGGTAATATAGGTTTAAATGAATGGAGGTGCAACTAAATGTCTCGTGTAGGTAAAAAACCAGTCGAAGTACCAGCAGGCGTTACAGTTACTATTGATAACAGTACTGTAACGGTTAAAGGTCCTAAAGGCGAATTAACTCGTACTTTTAACTCTGATATCGCAATCAACGTTGAAGAGAACGTGATTAACGTTACTCGTCCTTCAGATGCGAAGGAACATCGTGCATTGCACGGAACAACTCGCGCTTTGTTATCTAACATGGTGGAAGGTGTTTCTAAAGGCTTTGAAAGAGGTCTTGAACTAATCGGTGTAGGTTACCGTGCTCAAAAACAAGGAAACAAACTTGTTCTTAACGTAGGTTACTCTCACCCAGTTGAGATCGAACCAGAAGCAGGAATCGAAATCGAAGTTCCTTCTGCAACTAAAGTAGTTGTAAAAGGTACTAGCAAAGAGCGCGTTGGAGCACTTGCTGCTAACATCCGTGACGTTCGCCCACCAGAGCCTTACAAAGGTAAAGGTATTCGTTACGAAGGCGAATTCGTACGTAGAAAAGAAGGTAAAACAGGTAAGTAATGCCGGATAGGTAAACGAAAGGAGTGACCTGAATGATTACGAAGGCTGACAAGAATGAAACCCGTAAAAAAAGACACGCACGTGTGCGTTCTAAACTAAGCGGTACTCAAGCTCGTCCTCGTCTAAATGTGTTCCGTTCAAACAAACACATTTACGCTCAACTTATTGATGATGTTAATGGCGTAACAATCGCTAGCGCATCTACTTTAGATAAAGAGCTTAACTTAGAATCTGCTAGCAACCTTGATGCTGCTGTTAAGATCGGTGAATTAGTAGCTAAACGTGCTGTAGAAAAAGGTGTTAAATCAGTTGTTTTTGACCGCGGTGGATATTTATATCATGGTCGCGTAAAAGCTTTAGCTGATGCTGCTCGTGAGAACGGCTTAGAATTTTAATAGTCAAAGGAGGGACAAAATAGATGCGTAGTCGTAGTATTGATCCAAACAAACTTGAACTTGAAGAACGCGTTGTTACTATCAACCGTGTAGCGAAAGTTGTTAAAGGTGGACGTCGTTTCCGTTTCTCTGCACTTGTAGTAGTTGGAGATAAAAACGGCAATGTTGGTTTTGGTACTGGTAAAGCTCAAGAGGTACCAGATGCAATCCGCAAAGCAGTTGAAGATGCGAAGAAAAATCTTGTGGAAGTACCTATGGTTGGTACAACAATCCCACACGAAATTATCGGACATTTCGGTGCTGGTGAAATCTTGCTAAAACCTGCTTCTGAAGGTACTGGTGTTATCGCTGGTGGTCCAGTACGTGCAGTGCTTGAGTTAGCTGGTGTTGCTGATATCCTATCTAAATCTTTAGGTACAAACACACCAATTAACATGGTTCGTGCAACTTTAGACGGTTTAAAACAATTAAAACGTGCTGAAGACGTAGCGAAGTTACGTGGTAAATCAGTAGAAGAACTGTTAGGATAAGGAGGGAAATTAGATGGCAAACAAACTGGAAATTACCCTCACTAAAAGCGTTATTGGTCGTCCTCAAGACCAACGCGAAACAGTTAAAGCGTTAGGTTTGCGTAAAGTAAACCAAACAGTACAACAACAAGATAATGCTGCTATCCGCGGCATGATCACTAAAGTATCACATTTAGTATCTGTTAAAGAAAACTAAAAATCATTCTTCTTCAATAAGGAGGTGCCAATATGAAACTTCATGAATTAAAACCTGCAGAAGGTTCTCGTAAAGAACGTAAGCGTGTCGGTCGTGGTATCGGTTCAGGTACTGGTAAGACTGCTGGTAAAGGTCATAAAGGTCAAAATGCACGTTCAGGTGGGGGTGTAAGACTAGGATTTGAAGGTGGTCAAACTCCTTTATTCCGTCGTTTACCAAAACGTGGTTTTACAAACATCAACCGTAAAGAATACGCAATTGTTAACCTTGATGTTCTTAACCGTTTCGAAGATGGAGCAGAAGTGACTCCAGAACTTCTTATCGAAACTGGAATCGTGAGCAACGAGAAAGCAGGAATTAAGATTCTTGCAAATGGCAAAGTTGAGAAAAAGCTTACTGTTAAAGCACATAAATTCTCCTCTGCTGCAAAGGAAGCTATTGAAGCTGCCGGCGGTCAAACTGAGGTGATTTAATGTTTCAGACAATCTCCAATTTTATGCGCGTGGGTGAAATAAGACGTAAAATCATATTCACCCTATTAATGTTGATTATATTCCGTATCGGTACTTTCATACCGGTACCTTATGTAAATGCAGAGTTTTTACAAGCGCAGGATGCTTTTAGTGCCTTCGGTATTCTAAATACATTCGGCGGCGGCGCGCTTAGCAACTTTTCTATACTTGCTATGGGGATTATGCCATATATCACAGCATCTATCATTGTCAGCTTGCTGCAGATGGATGTTGTACCTAAGTTCACTGAATGGTCTAAACAAGGTGATGCTGGTCGACGTAAGTTAACTCAATTTACTAGATACTTCACTATCGTCTTAGGCTTCATTCAGGGCTTTGGAATGTCTTATGGTTTCAATAACCTTGCAGGTGGTGCTTTGATTACTAATCCTGGATTTAGTTCCTACTTGGTAATCTCTGTTGTGTTAACAGCAGGAACTGCTTTCTTGATGTGGCTTGGGGAACTAATCACGTCAAAAGGTGTTGGTAATGGTATATCTATTATCATCTTTGCTGGGATAGCTGCTGGAATTCCAAATATCGCTAACCAAATTTATGCACAACAGTTTGAAAACCCTGGTGATCAATTATTCTTGCGCATTGCTACAGTGCTTCTAATTCTAGTTGCAGTGGTAGCTCTTGTAGTTGGAGTAATCTTCATCCAGCAAGCACTTAGAAAGATCCCAATTCAATATGCGAAAAGAATGACAAATGGAAACAGCTCGGTTGGAGGACAATCTACACATCTTCCGCTAAAGGTTAACTCTGCTGGAGTTATCCCGGTTATTTTCGCGGTTTCATTCTTGGTTACTCCAAGAACAATCGCATCATTCTTTGAGCAAAATGCTGTAACAACTTGGATACAAAAAGTATTCGACTACACGCATCCTATTGGAATGGTTATCTATACAGTATTAATTCTTGCATTCACTTATTTCTATGCTTTTATCCAAGTTAATCCTGAACAAGTTTCAGAGAACTTGAAAAAGCAAGGTGGATACATTCCAGGTATCAGACCAGGAAAAAGTACGCAAGAATATTTGACTCGTGTTCTTTACCGTTTAACATTAGTCGGTGCATTATTCTTGGCTGTTATTGCCATTCTTCCAGTGTTCTTTATCAACATTGCCGGGTTACCGCAATCTGCGCAAATTGGTGGAACGAGTCTACTAATCGTAGTCGGTGTTGCACTGGAAACAATGAAGCAGTTAGAATCCCAACTAGTTAAACGTCACTATAAAGGATTTATAAAATAACATATAATTTTAGGGGACTCTTGTCCCTTGAATTTTATGTGCAAGACTTTATTTAGGGGGGAATACGCATGAATTTAGTCTTAATGGGGCTCCCTGGCGCAGGCAAAGGTACACAAGCCGAGAAGATTGTCGAGAAATATGGCATCCCTCATATCTCAACTGGTGATATGTTCCGTGCTGCAATGAAAGATGAAACAGAGCTTGGACTAAAAGCAAAATCATTTATGGATAAAGGTGAATTGGTTCCTGATGAAGTTACTATCGGGATCGTTCGCGAAAGACTTAGTAAGGATGATTGTGAAAAGGGTTTTCTTCTAGACGGATTCCCTCGTACTGTTCCACAAGCTGAAGCTTTAGAATCCATTTTGTCTGATTTAGAAAAAAGACTTGATTATGTAATCAATGTTCAAGTCGATCAAGAAATATTAATGGAAAGACTGACAGGACGCCGTATTTGTAAGTCTTGCGGAGCGACATACCATTTGGTGTTTAACCCGCCTGCTAAAGAAGATACATGCGATCGCTGTGGCGGTGAGTTATATCAACGCGCAGATGATAATGAAGCTACTGTCAAAAACCGTTTGGATGTTAACATCAAACAATCTCAACCATTACTTGATTTTTATGAGTCAAAAGGCTACTTGAAAAACTTCAATGGCCAACAAGATATTTCAAAAGTATTCTCAGATCTGGATGAATTACTAAGTACTCTTAAGTAATCCTAAATTCATAAAACACTTTTGCTTAGACTAATCTGAATCTAGCATGGACTTAAATCAGAGAATAAAATAGAAGAATTGGGATGAAATGGCTAAGGAGTTTATTCCTAAACATGATGCATTTCCTTTTTTCAAAAGGTATAATAATTCCTATGGTTATATCTGTAACAAATAAAGCATAAATATGAATTTTAATGTTTATGTGAGTTAGAAGAATAATCAATTTATGATAATTGGTGCAGAGTATTTTGGATTTCATGGTAGCTCCGCTTGAATTGCTTTTTTATCTAGTAGTGAAGAAGGTAACTATTATTCTTTCTATTATGGACATAAGGTATAGGACCAGGTGTGCGCAATCGGTAATCCCTCTTTATTTTAATATCGGAATGCGAAGATCTTTACGGCATTTCATGTAGCGATTGTGTATGTGATGCGAAAAATACGGTTAGACTCTTGAAGAAGTGTCCATGCTATTTTTTTTGCAGTAATTAACAAAAGCAGTGAAACAGCCGCAGTTAGCACGTTGCTAGTGTTTTTATATTACCCTGTTAGCAAGAAATATTACTTTTAATATAGCTTTATAACGGAGTGTAAAAGCAATATTAGCTGTGTTGGTGGTCACATTGGTCGATTCTGATGGAAGTTTATAATTTTTATTATTAATTTGTCATTATTAGCGGACGAAGGTTTAACATTGTGTTATAATCAATTAGTTGCAGTTATATGACGAATTAGTATATTATAGAGCAGTTCAGAGTAGTTGATGTACACCGATCGTGTTACAAAAGAGAGAACTACACTTTGCTATATTTAGTTTAAAGTATTTCGCATTTTAAAATGAAGGGAGAATTTATTCGATGGCTAAAGACGATGTAATCGAAATTGAAGGCACAATCACTGAAACTTTGCCGAACGCCATGTTTAAGGTAGAATTAGAAAATGGTCATACTGTATTGGCTCACGTTTCTGGTAAAATTCGTATGCATTTTATCCGCATTTTACCTGGTGATAAAGTAACGGTTGAGTTATCTCCATATGACTTGACTCGCGGAAGAATCACTTACCGCTTTAAATAATCTGATTGCACTCCGTACTATCAAGGAGGTTAGGATAATGAAAGTTAGACCATCTGTTAAACCTATCTGCGAAAAATGCAAAGTTATCCGCAGACGTGGGAAAGTTATGGTTATCTGTGAAAACCCTAAACATAAACAAAAACAAGGTTAATAATAAGGAGGTGCGCATATAGATGGCACGTATTGCTGGTGTGGATATTCCACGTGAAAAACGCGTAGTAATATCTTTAACATACATTTTTGGTATCGGAAAAATTACTGCACAAAAAGTATTGGCAGAAGCTGGTGTTTCTGAAGATACTCGTGTTCGTGACTTGACGGAAGATGAACTTAACAAAATCCGTGATATCATTGACAAACTAAAAGTTGAAGGTGACCTTCGTCGTGAAGTTTCACTTAACATCAAACGTCTAATGGAGATCGGTTGCTACCGTGGTCTTCGTCACCGCCGTGGTCTTCCAGTTCGCGGACAAAACACGAAAAACAACGCTCGTACACGCAAAGGTCCTCGTAAGACTGTAGCTAACAAGAAAAAATAATCGGTAAAGGAGGTACTAGTAATGGCACGTAAAACGAATACTCGTAAACGTCGTGTGAAAAAGAATATCGAATCTGGTATTGCACACATTCGTTCAACATTCAACAACACAATCGTAACTATCACTGATGTTCATGGTAATGCTCTTTCTTGGTCAAGTGCAGGAGCTCTAGGATTTAGAGGTTCTCGTAAATCTACTCCTTTCGCTGCTCAAATGGCTGCTGAAACTGCTGCTAAATCATCAATGGAACATGGTATGAAAACTCTTGAAGTAACTGTAAAAGGACCAGGTGCTGGTCGTGAAGCTGCTATCCGTGCTCTTCAAGCTGCAGGTCTTGAAGTTACTGCTATCAGAGATGTAACTCCAGTTCCTCATAATGGCTGCCGACCACCTAAACGTCGCCGCGTTTAATTTTTCTGTATAAAATCATTTATCCTTGTCTATACTGGGATTTGATTAAAACTTTTTAAAAAAGCCCGTACAGAATTATTAACCCAGTTGTTGTGCACAAAGCGGGAACGTAAACATGGGGAATTTCGGTTACTCAGTTAGCCGGGGTTTCGACGTTTTGAAGGAGGGTATATTTTGATGATCGAAATAGAAAAACCAAAAATCGAAACGGTTGAGATCAACGATGATGCCAAATACGGCAAATTCGTCGTAGAGCCACTTGAGCGTGGATATGGTACTACTTTGGGTAACTCCTTACGTCGTATTCTATTATCCTCACTCCCTGGTGCCGCTATCACATCCATTCAAATTGATGGGGTACTTCATGAGTTCTCAACAATTGAAGGCGTCGTGGAAGATGTAACATCTATCATATTGAACATCAAAAAACTAGCACTTAAAATCTACTCTGATGATGAAAAAACTTTAGAGATTGATATGCAAGGTGAAGGAGTTGTCACTGCAGCGGACATCACTCATGACAGTGATGTAGAGATCTTGAATCCAGATCTTCATATCGCTACATTGGGCAGCAACGGAAATCTTCGCATGCGTTTAACTGCTAAGCGTGGTCGTGGATACGCACCTGCTGAGCAGAACAAGCGTGAAGATCAGCCGATTGGTGTTATTCCAATTGACTCTATCTATACGCCTGTATCTAGAGTGAATTATCAAGTTGAAAACACTCGTGTTGGTCAATTGACTAATTATGATAAACTAACATTTGACGTTTGGACTGACGGTAGTACAGGTCCTCAAGATGCTATTGCACTTGGTGCAAAGATTTTGACAGAGCATTTAAACATCTTCGTTGGTTTAACTGATGAAGCACAAAATGCTGAGATAATGGTAGAAAAAGAAGAAGATCAAAAAGAAAAAGTTCTTGAGATGACGATTGAAGAGCTTGATCTATCTGTTCGTTCTTATAACTGCCTAAAACGTGCTGGCATTAATACAGTACAAGAATTGGCAAATAAAACTGAAGAAGATATGATGAAGGTTCGAAATCTAGGTAGAAAATCTCTGGAAGAAGTTAAGCATAAACTGGAAGAGCTAGGTTTAGGCCTGAGAAAAGACGACTGATAAACAGCCGTTTTTGATTGCCCAGCTGCTTGAATAACAACAAAAGGAGGGAATCACACATGGGTTACAGAAAGTTAGGACGCACTAGCGCACAGCGTAAAGCTATGTTACGTGACTTAACAACAGACTTAATCATCAACGAGCGCATTGAAACAACTGAAGCTCGTGCAAAAGAACTTCGTTCTGTTGTAGAAAAAATGATTACACTTGGTAAACGTGGAGATCTTCATGCACGTCGTCAAGCTGCTGCTTACGTACGTAATGAAGTTGCTAACGTTGAAGAAAACCAAGATGCTGTTCAAAAATTGTTCAGCGACATCGCTGCTCGTTACACTGAACGTCAAGGTGGATACACACGTATCATGAAAATGGGACCTCGTCGCGGAGACGGTGCACCAATGGTAATTATCGAGTTAGTATAATAAAGAGATTTTAAAAGAACTTAGGGTGCGGGACAGTTTATATTGCTATCAAACTTGTTCAAGTACCCTTTTTCTTTAGCAGTCTCATTCTATATGCTATCAAGCCAAAACAGAGTGTTACGATGAGCATTAAGGAAAAAAAGATAGAAATGTCTCGTCTAGCTCTAGCACCTCAATAAATTCAATGTGAATTTGGGGTGCGGGCTTTTTTCGTTTTTAAAGAAGCATTCAGGGTGCGAAGAATAGGAATATCATAAGATTCTTTACAACATATGAATTACCTGGGTAACAGGGACATAGGATTTTATAAAAAATATCAATCTTATGTTAAACCAATTCAAAGCTCGCCCGTAAGGCGAGTTTTCTTTTTGGCAAAAGAAAAATGAGTGGGGTATTATATGGACCATAAAGTATTGGTAACAGTTGATTCCTTATCTTTTATGTACGAAGATCAACAAAGAAAAGCTCTCGATAACGTTTCCTTTCAAGTAAAGCAAGGGGAATGGGTGGCGATAGTAGGACATAATGGCTCTGGCAAATCTACACTTGCAAAGCTGTTAAACGGCTTATATTTTTCGTCGGAAGGTTCAATTCAAATAGGTGATGTAACTATTTCTGAAGAAACAGTATGGGAAGCAAGAAGAAAGATAGGCATGGTATTTCAAAACCCTGATAACCAGTTTGTAGGTACTACAGTAAAAGATGATGTGGCTTTTGGGTTAGAAAATATTGCCGTCCCCAGAGAAGAAATGCATAAAAGGGTAGAAGCAGCTTTATCAAAAGTTAATATGTTGCCTTTTCTTGATCAAGAGCCGCACCATCTTTCAGGCGGTCAAAAACAGAGAGTAGCTATTGCTGGGGTAATTGCTTTGAAACCTAGCATCATCGTGCTGGATGAAGCTACTTCCATGCTTGACCCGCAAGGCAGGCAAGAAGTGCTGGAATTAATGAAAGAGCTGAAGGAGGAGAACATGACCGTTATCTCCATCACTCATGATTTAGACGAAGCTGCAAGAGCAGACCGGATCATAATTATGAATGAAGGGAAGATATATAAAGAGGGGAATCCTTCTGAAATCTTTCAGTTAGAAAAGGAATTAATTGATATTGGGTTGGATATCCCATTTGCGATAAAGCTGAGAAGCGGTCTTCGTAAGCAGGGAGTTCAACTGGACAAAATTACATTGACAGAAGAAGAGTTGGTGACAGATTTATGGACATCTCACTTCAAAGAGTAGCTTATAAGTATCAAGAGAATACACCATTTGAAACTCTGGCTATTAAGGATGTAGACATAAACATTACCTCTGGATCATATACAGCTATTATTGGACATACAGGCTCTGGGAAATCTACCGTCCTTCAACATTTGAATGCTCTGTTAACACCTTCAAATGGTAGTGTTGTAATTGGCGACAGACTAATCGAATCTGGACGTAAAAATAAAAACCTTGCCCCTATTCGTCAAAAGGTAGGAATCGTCTTCCAGTTTCCCGAAAGCCAGCTTTTCGAGGAGACAGTGGAAAAGGATATTTGCTTTGGACCGATGAACTTTGGTGTAAGCGAGGAAGAAGCTAAAGTAAGAGCAAAAAAGGCGCTTAAAGAAGTTGGTCTGTCTGAAGAGTATTTGACTAAATCTCCATTTGATTTATCTGGAGGACAGATGAGAAGGGTTGCAATTGCAGGAGTTCTGGCAATGGAACCAGAGGTGCTTGTGCTTGATGAACCAACCGCTGGACTTGATCCAAGAGGGCGCAAAGAAATTATGGATATGTTCTACAGACTTCATAAAGAGCGGAATTTAACGACCATTCTTGTTACTCACAGCATGGAAGATGCCGCAATCTATGCTGATAAAATAGTTATTATGAACAAAGGAAATGTTTATAAAGAAGGAACACCAGAGAATATATTCTCAAATAGTGAAGGTTTAATAGAAATTGGTCTTAATGTTCCGGATATAGTTAGATTTCAACAGAAATTAGAATCACTGCTAGGATACAAGTTAGACAGAGTGCATTTAAACATGGAGACATTTATTATGGAAGTTTCAGATCATTTAAAGAAAAAAGAGGCTAATCAATGATGGGGAAGATGATAATCGGCCGTTTTGTTCCCATTGACTCTCTTCTTCACAGGATGGACCCTCGCTCTAAACTGATAATCGTATTTTTATTTATATGTATCGTTTTCCTTGCTAACAATGCGGTTACCTACTTTATACTTGCTGTTTATGTTGGTATGATGATTCTGTTATCCAAGGTGCCCTTCCGATATATTTATCTCGGGTTAAGGCCGATTTTATGGCTTATATTATTTACTTTCTGTCTTCATTTATTCTTTACTAAAGGTGGCAACCTTTTATTTGAATACGGATGGATAAAGATTTATGAAGAAGGTTTAAGGATGGGGATTCTTATTTCATTAAGATTCTTTCTGCTTATCATTATGACATCCTTGCTTACCTTGACAACGACTCCAATCGAGCTGACAGATGCCTTAGAAACGCTTCTAGGGCCGTTGAAAAAAATCCGTTTTCCAGTTCATGAGCTTGCTTTAATGATGTCTATTTCCCTGCGCTTTATCCCGACACTTATGGATGAGACGGAGAAGATAATGAAGGCACAGATGGCAAGAGGGGTCGAATTTTCTAGCGGCCCAATCAAGAACAGAATTAAAGCTATTGTTCCATTGTTAATTCCGTTGTTTGTCAATGCTTTTAAGCGTGCGGAAGAGCTAGCAACTGCAATGGAGGCAAGAGGCTATCAAGGCGGAGAGGGCAGGACCAAGTACCGTCAGTTAGTATGGAAGCAAACAGATAGTATCATGATTTTATTATTAGTGCTAGTGGCAGGATTGCTGTTTGTATTTAAATCATAATGGAGATAAATAATGCAAAGATATAAAGGGATAGTCAGCTATGACGGCACCGAATACTGCGGTTTTCAGTTGCAGCCAAAAGACCGAACTGTTCAAGGAGAAATTGAAAAAGCTCTTAAAAAGCTTCATAAAGGCAGTGAAATTAAGATACAAGCATCGGGCCGTACAGATGCAGGTGTTCATGCAAAGGGTCAAGTTATTCATTTCGATTCAGATCTTGATATTCCTGCAGGTAAGTGGGAGCTTGCTTTAAATGCACTGCTGCCGCATGATATTGTTTTTTCCACAATAGAGGCGGTTGATAGGAGCTTTCATGCGAGATACAATGTGCAGGGCAAGGAATACCGTTATTTTATTCATCTCTCTGAAAGGAGAGACCCGTTTAAGCGTAATTTTGCCTATTATTACCCATATCAGCTGGATATAGGTGCCATTAGGGAAGCACTGGAGTATTTCATCGGAGAACATGATTTTACGAGTTTTTGTTCCATGAAGACAGACAAAGAAGATAAGGTTAGGACCATTCATTCCATGAGATTGGTGGAAGAAGGGGACATGCTTGTTTTTTGCTTCGAAGGGAATGGTTTCCTGTACAATATGGTCCGGATTATTATTGGGACGCTGTTAGATGTGGGCAGAGGCAAACGAAAGCCGGAATCCATTAAAGAGATAATAGAGAAGAAAGACCGCAAAGCCGCAGGAAAGACAGCTTCTGCAAACGGACTTTATCTTTGGAAGGTCTTTTATTAGGGCCGAAAGAGCGAGGTTTTCAAGAAATATTCATAACAACTAAACCTGGTGTAACATTTTCTTGACATATGCCACTCTAGCATATATCATAATATGGTATGTATTATAAACCCACATTAAGCCCCGGAAACTTATTGTGTGAACATATAGACGTAAATCATTAAAACAAACAAAAAATTAAAAACTTACATTCAGGAGGGAAACTCATGCGTACAACGTTCATGGCTAATTCAAATACTGTTGACCGTAAATGGTACGTGATTGATGCTGAAGGCAAAACTTTAGGTCGTCTTGCTAGTGAAGTAGCATCAATTCTACGTGGTAAACACAAACCAACTTTCACACCACATGTGGACACTGGTGATCATGTTATTCTTTTAAATGCTTCAAAAATCGAATTGACTGGTAAAAAATTGACTGATAAAATTTACTACCGTCACACAATGCATCCAGGTGGACTAAAGCAAAGAACAGCTTTAGAAATGCGTACAAACTACGCTGAGAAAATGCTTGAGCTTGCTATCAAAGGCATGCTTCCAAAGAATTCTCTTGGTCGTCAAATGTTTAAAAAATTACATGTATACGCTGGTAGCGAGCATCCGCACCAAGCACAACAACCAGAAGTTTACGAACTTCGCGGATAATTAATAAGGGAGGTAAAAAAAATGGCACAGGTTCAATATATCGGTACTGGTCGTCGTAAAAGTTCCGTTGCACGTGTACGTTTAGTACCAGGCGACGGTCAAATCATCATCAATGGTCGTGAAATTGAAAACTATATTCCATTTGCAGCTTTGCGTGAAGTTGTAAAACAACCATTAGTAGCTACTGAAACTACTGGAAGCTACAATATCCTAGTAAACGTTAGCGGTGGAGGTTACACTGGTCAAGCTGGAGCTATCCGTCATGGTATCGCTCGTGCTTTACTACAAGCAGATCCTGAATACCGTCCAACACTTAAACGTGCTGGATTGCTAACTCGTGACGCTCGTATGAAAGAACGTAAAAAATACGGTCTTAAAGGCGCTCGTCGTGCACCTCAGTTCTCAAAACGTTAATTTTGCGTTTCAAAGACCCTTTCCACTTTTGTGGAAAGGGTCTTTTTTATGTCTGAAAATTATCTCTGACGGCGGCCTATGTTAACTCCTAAATATAAATCTTCACATCTAATCATTCTAGAGCTTAAATATCTTTTAATTTATGATGCAGGGGGCCTTTAAAAGTTAGTAACGTTATATAATAATATAGGTTAAACTTCTTCAATTGGTTTATAGAAGCTTTTGGCGGGATATTCTAAATCGAGGACTGATTAAAATAAGCTGAATGGAAAAAATTATTAAGATAATCAGCATTTCTTAATAAGCGCATTTATTTTATAGCTGCTGTTTCTTGAACAAAGGATAACCCTGAAGATATATCTTCAGGGTTATCCTTTGTAATTAAACTATTGACCGTTAATCAATATTTTGTTTTTGTCGCACGTATTTGGCTATATTCAACAGTTTGTCCAAATTAACTTTTTGATTCCACATAGTTTTCGCATCATCTGTCATATAAGGATAAATATATTGATCAATCACAACCTGATAATCTAAGTCAAATTTGTAAAACTGTTAACTTAAATAAAGAAAATGATGATGTTGTTTTTTATAATATCTTCTTAAAAAGACTGGTCGTTTGATGTGCCAAAAAACCAAATTGAATGAACAAAATAAAGATATCACTACAACCGGGGAGCAAACTACCATCTTTATTTTTCTTATTTTTATCAGGGAGGATCCAGCCTTCCTTTTCTAAACTTTTTTGATCTCTATTTTTTGATTTCATATGGCACCTCTATATATTCATTTAATTTACTACTACTCATCGTTAATACAAGCAAGACGATCTAACTGTCATTGTCTTTCAGTCTCTTCTCTAACTCTTTCAACATGATTTGCAGAGCTTTCTAATTCTCGACTGATTTGAAATAAATTGTCTGAAAGTCTTTGAAATAATGTAGCTGTCTCATCAAGCATTGAAGTAAATTTTCTTCGAGCTTCCCCTGTCCAAGGATCTGTATTTTCATGTACACTCTGCATTAATTTCAATTCATCTAATTTTAATGTTTCAGAAGATTCATGGAAAACCTTTGCTAATGCACGGACTCTCCGAATTCATAAACTTCCGTTCGTTTTATACTTGCTTTTCTATTCATTGGCCTTTTAGATTAAAATAATGGCTAAGTAAATATTACTATGATTTCCACATAACTTCCATAAGTCATCACGAGTGGTGTAATTAGAAATGAATATAGGAAAACGTAACCTTCATACCTTGTGCAATTGATATTTGCTTTTTTATAGTGGGGGACGTACCTCAGTCCTTATAAGTGATTTCTTGCTCTCAAACATTTGCCTTTGGGAACTTTATTTTATTTATGGTGTGAATTGCTAAAAGAATGAATCTAGAAGTATAAAAAGAGGGGGTGGGGAAGATAAACAGAGAAGAAAGACCCGTTCTTTTTACGGGCCTTTCCATCACTTATTCGTTCCTTTGAGCAAGGTTGCTTATTTCATCAGCTGTAAGTGAGCCATCATAAATCTTCAATTCATCTATGCTACCTTCAAATGGTGGGTCCCACCAGTTCACGCCTAAACTAAAGCTTGTGCTAGCCGTTGTGAATATGTTTGGGAATCCTGTGCCTTTATATTTTTCATTTCCGTTTACGTACACGGAGATCGCATCCTTATCAACTGTAAAAGCAAGATGTGTCCACTCACCCGTTTTTATTTGGCTGCCGACAGATGCATCATACCATGTAGAGCTGCCTGACCATACTTCTGTGCTTCCATTTCCTGTGCCATATGGAAGCAGACTTATCCAGTTGTTACTGTCTCTTGCACCGAAGAAAGTAGTAGTGTATTGCGTCAGCTGTTCTGGTTTAATCCAGAGAGAAACACTATAGCTATCACTAGATATTAATCCGTTTGGCAAGCGGATGCCTGAAGCTCCGTCAAATTTTGCTGCTTTTCCTCCGTTTACTCCATCTGTATAGGAGATTGTTCCACCATTATTATCAATTCTATTTCCTGTCACTGTACCGCTGCCGAATTGTGCATTGCTGTCACTTAAATCACCTTCGAATGAGTATTGGGCTGCCAAGCCATTTTCCTTATATGGCAAAACAGTAATGACGAAGGTTTTAGTAGTCGTGGACTTGCCTTTTGTAATAGTTGCGGTTAGCGTTGCTTCTTTACTGGCAGCACCAGCCTCTGGACGTGTTACTGCACCTGTTGCTGATATGACATTTGAATCAGAGGTTTTCCAAGTAATTGTTGTATGACGGGTTCCCTCAGTCGGCAAGGATATATTTGAAACTACGTTAGCTGTATCACCAAGGTTTAGGTCGGTTTTTACATCCTGGACTATTTCCTTGTCTGACTTATCTTCCATTTTGCTGCCCCAGATTGTAACTCCTTCATTTGACATTGCTGTAAATGCCATCACATAGCTTTTGGACGTTTCATCCCATTGGCGGACAAACACACCGTTATAGGTACTGCCATCGATTTTTATTTCTGCTTCGTTATGACTTGTTTTTTTCCAAGTACCTGTCGCATCTCCTGTTATTTTACCGTTTTTATTCAGTTCAATATAAACTGATTCTGTAATATCGCCTGAATAAGCTTTTCCATGATTAATGAACTGATATTGGCCTATAAGATTTTGTCTATTCACTTTTTCTAACTTTTCCCCGCTGTAGCGGTATGGTGCTGCAACAGGCCAGCCTTCACTGTTCATGAACATTTGATGGACACGTACTTCATGCATTTCACCTGTTTCAGGGAAGCGGGAATGGAATACTAAGAAATGCTGCCCAGTTTTAGAATCGATGAAAGCTGAGTTATGCCCAGGAGATACATAGCCGACTCCGATACCAGTTCCTGGATCGCCAATTCTTCGTTCAAACAGGAAATTTCCCATTACCTTATTTCCGTATGGAGAATTGTCAACATTCCCAGGTAGCACTGCAGATTGACCACTTGCATCTACATAAGGACCATCAGGTGATTTGGAACGGAACAGCCTCATATTATAACCTCCATCAGCACCTAACCAGCCATATGTCACATACAGATAATAATATTTCGTATTTTTATCATAAACCACATACGGACCTTCTCCAGATTTGTAATAGCCTCCGGCGATTTTTGTGCCGAAGTAGCGGTCAATCATTCTGCCGTCCTTTGTTTTTCCGTCTTTGCCAGGATAAATTGGTTTTCCAGTTTTCTTATCAATTTCCAGCAGATAAATTCCGCCAGACCAAGAACCATATGTCATCCACAACTTGCCGTCAGCAGCTGTGAACACATTAGCATCAATCGCATTAGGATAAAGATTATTGTTATAGGAGCCGTCAGCATTAAACCAGCTGTCGTTTTCATTTGTTAATTCTTTAGAGCTTATTAAGTTACTGATATTTGTATTTACCCATTTTTTATCAACATTGCTGTTAGCATCTTTTGCACTTTGTTTTGTGAAACCTGAATACACAATGGTGTCGACATATTCAAATGGACCTTCAATATTTTGAGAAACTGCATAACCGATCGCTGAGCGTATATATGTGGAGGAAGCACTGTAGTAAATCATGTAAGCACCTTTGCTACCATCCTTATTAACATAATTTTCGTTCCAGAAAACATCCGGAGCCCAAACAGCAAAACCTCCCTTGCTGTCGGAGTCATTTTCGCCAGCCCATTTGAATGATCCGGCTAAATTTTTGGATAAATCTCCATACAGCTTGTTATTAGGTGTTGTATACCCATTTGTGAATGTCTCCCAATTTATTAAATCGTTTGACTTGGCTGCTTCAATATGAGAACCAAATACATAGTATGTGTCACCATCCTTGATAATAGATGGATCATGAACAGATACATTTTGAAAACTAGGATTTGTGCTAGAAGGGGATTTTTGTTTATCTTTTTCTGCAAAGGCAGCGCTGGGAATCATCAATACAAAAGCTAGAATAGCGGACAGCAAAACCCGCATATGATTTGTTTTCATTGACAGATCTCCTTCATTTTGAAATGGAAAATTACTTGCCAAAGGACAACTCCATTCTAAGAGGCGATGTTATGTATGAGGGAGGAGCTCCGTTGTGGTGAACTAAGTGATTATCGGCTTTATCAACTCCTTTTCTCTTAATTTTTTGAAACGCTTTCATAATCTATCATACGTTAACAAAATTAGGAAAACAGAACCTATTGGCCTATTTTTAACTACTAATTTCTTGGAATAAAATACTTAAATAATAACGTTTTTTGGAAATAGTAGAAACTAATCTGGCTTTTCACCCGTATAACAATTACAAGGCTTGGAGGTGAATGAAGAATGTATACAAAAATTGAGGAACCGAATAGATGTATTTCTGAAAAGGCAATGAAAGTGTGGCGGATATCGGAAGCTCTCCTAAATGGGGGAATTCTAGTTGTACTTGGCATAGTATATTATTTAGATGTTTATTTTGATTGGAAGTACTGGATAGGCTGGATAATAATTGGGCTTCTTGGGCTAACAGTATTATCCGCAATTTGGGGGATTATTCTTGAACCGTCATTAAAGCAAAAATATTGGCGTTATGATGTGGATGAAGAGTTCATTCAATTGAAATCAGGTATCTGGAATAAACAGCATCAACTCATTCCGATGACAAAGGTACAATCTGTTGAACTTATTCAAGGGCCATTATTAAGAAAATACGAGCTGTATTCCATCTCTGTCGGCACAATGGGCAGCAGTCATAAAATACCAGCTATACCGCAAGAAGAAGCACGAGAACTAAGGGATCAGATAGCACATTATGCAAAAATAAAGGAAGTGGAATGATGGAAGGGAGAACAGTAAGGCTGCATCCGGTAAAAATGCTGCTGGACCTCATTACATTGGTTAAAACCAATATAATATTTATTTTCTTTCTTTATGTCATCCATTTTGGCACAGACAATAAGGTTTGGATAGCTTTACAGTATTTATTTGCAGTATTTATACTTATTGCCATTGTTTATATAATCTTTGATTGGTGCTTCTACCGTTATACAGTGAAAGATGAAGCTATTCATATTATATCGGGTGTCATAAAAAAATCAGAGCGGGTTATTTACTTAAATAAGATACAAAATATTCAAAGACGCACTACTGTTATCCATAAGTTATTTAATATCTCTTCCATTACTATGGAAACTGGTGAGTCAGGGGATAATGGTTCGATTGCACTGCCTGCTGTCTCTCGAAAGGAAGCAGATTGGCTGGAGACTATAGCTTCAACTGAGTATATGGATGTACCTGATGAAGCGGCTGAGGATAACATAGAATATACGGTGGAGAAAACAAATGACAGACAGATTCACTTTATAGCGTCAAAAAAAGATGTCTTAAAGGCATCCTTTACATCATTTAGTTTTTTTGCACTAATTCCTGTTGTTTTTTCTATCTATTCCAATGTAGAAGATGTTTTCCCTGTTACAAATAAAATGGGGGATTGGTTTAGCAGCATTATGAGATACTGGTGGATGATCGCTATACTGCTGTTTCTTTTTACAATAGCTGCAGTTGCTTATGGTGTAATCTCCACGTACTGGAGATATGGAAAATACCAAATATTATCTGACAGCAATAGAATTTATATTAGAAAAGGACTTGTGGATGAGGTTGCATTTTCTATCTTAAAAGAGAAGGTGCAAGCAATTGAAGTGATCCAATCGCCTTTGAAAAGAATCCTGAAACTTGCAGAGGTCAAGTTAGTCAGTGCAGGGGAGACAGGGGAAGAAGATTTAAAGACAAACTCTCTTTATCCGTTTTTGCCGATAGAGAAAGCATATGAAATTGTTCATGAATTATTGCCTGAGTACAAAATTCATTCAAAAATGACTAGCCTGCCGAAGAACGCGCTAGCAGCAAGGTTGTTAAGACCGAGCTATTTATGGATTATATCATTAATTGCTCTATGTATTTTTAAACCAGGTTTATGGTATGCATCGTTTGCCGTATTGCTGTTTGTTTATCTATTACGAACTCTGGACTTCGTGAACAGCCGCTATATAGTAAAGGATGAATATATCCAGATGAAAACAGGCAGCTTCCAAACGTCCTTATTTCTCACAAAAAGAAATAAAGTAATCGAGATTGAAGTAGGACAGTCCCGTTGGCAAAAGCGATTTGGTTTAGCGACAATTGATATTGTCAACCGTTCAAAGCCAATTGTACATACTGAAATATCGGATATTCCGTATGAAGCAGCTGCTGGCTTTTATTATTGGTATAGGATGCGGACAAAGGACATTCGCATTGATAAGCAGTAGTGACATCTTTTCCTATCGTTCCCCAATCAATGAAGTGTATACAAGTACATATTTCCTTCAATGTTCTTGTTTTTTTCGTTCATACTAATAAGGCAAAAGATTTAATGAAAGGAAAAATCTCATGCTGACTAAACAACAACTTAATGAATTCCAATCACTGTTAGAAAATGAAAAACAAGACATAGAAGAAAGATATGATATAAATGATCACTTAGGTTTAATCCGCAGTCATGCACATGATTCGGTTGGGGAATTATCGAGTTATGATAATCACCCAGGAGATGAGGGCACCGAGTTATATGAAAGAGAAAAGGATATTGCCTTAAATGAGCATTATAGATTTGAATATGCTGGTGTTGTAAATGCGTTAAAGGCAATTGAAAATGGAACATATGGAAAATGTGAAGAATGTGGAAAGGAAATTCCTCTTGAAAGACTTGAAGCTCTTCCAACAGCAAGATATTGCATTGAGCATACCCCGGACCAAGTTGTTTCACACGAGCGGCCGGTAGAGGAAGGTGTGCTTATGCCTCCATTTGGAAAGTTTGACATGGATGAACAGGATGAAACAGTTGCATATGATGCGGAGGATTCCTGGCAGGATGTTGAGAGCTTCGGTACGTCAGAGACTCCATCTGACTTTGTTCATCCTGTATTTGATCATTATAATGATCTCTCCATTGATTCTTATGAAAATGTTGGGTACGTAGAGGAGTATGAAAATTTTGTAGGTGTTGATATAGAGGGAAAAAATATCACGGTATATCCTAATCAGCAGCATAAAAGATATGAGCAGAGCTTAGATGAAGAAGGAATCATGACGAGCTTCGGAGATTTGCCTGCATATGAGCATGATCCTTATGTTGAAGATGAGGATGGCAGAGAACGCTAATAAGAAAGGTCAGGCACACATCTAGATTTATATCTAGTGCGCAGCCTGACCTTTTTGTTTAAAACAACAGTTCATATATGTCGTTTAGGTGGTGAGCCCTTTTGGAGTCTTGCTCGTTTTTAGCATGCTGTATTTCCTCTTCTAATACTTGATTTAAGAAGCTACTTTCTTCTTCGGATAATTCGCGGACAAATGCTTCTTCTGATTTATAATGACCCTTCATCATTTTGCTGTAAATGCTTTTTCCAGTATCTGAACGGTCTGTATACAGAGATAAAACTTCTCTTACATAGGCTAATGACTGATTCATTTAAGCACCTCATACTTATCATTTTTTCTATATTATTATGGGTTATTCTCTTGATTTTTATTATCCGTCTTACATTTTTCCATATATAGAAACATCCATATTATTTGGATATGGAAATTAGCCTTATCCTTGAATTGCTCCTCTCGATTAGTTAAAAACTATTTTCAAGAGGTGAAATCAGTGACAGTTATTATGAACTTCGATTTAAAAAAAAGAGAAAAACAAATAAAATATGAAAGATCTGTTCTTAAAGAGCTTTCTGTAAAGGATTTAAAAGAAAAGGTTGCTCGTTATTTTGGCTCATCTCAATTGACATCAAGCGTTATTATGAACGAAGGTATGGAAGAGGCTTGTTATGATGTAGCTATTGAAGCATTTTTGTTAGGGGCAAACTTTAGCAAGTTCAGCGCATGGGGTGAAGATATCCCCACTATTAAAAATAGATGCTTAGAAGAAGATAAACATTTAAAGGATACATTATTTCATTTTCTCCTCTACTGGGGAAGTGAAGAAAGCAGTAAAAATGAATCGCTATACTATCTTTGTGAACAATTCGTAAATGCATGGTGGTTAGAGGGTTTTAATAAAGCAATTAAAAGAAAAAAACTTAGACTTCATTAAAATCAGGCGGTGCGCACACCGCTTGATTTTTTTCTGGTTTGTTCTAAATTGCCTCCTTGTCCCATATATTTAGAATAAGGACGAGCAGCAGGAGGGATTGACTAGGACAGTGAATAAAAAACTTAAAATCAGTATATTTGCAGTGGGACTCATCCTTCTTTTTTTCATCTTGCAATTTGACTTTTCTGATGATGATTCATGGGACGCTTGGAATTTGCCTTTAACCGGGAAAATTATTGTCATTGATCCTGGTCATGGTGGCCCAGATGGTGGAGCGGGTGATGAGGAAGTGTTAGAGAAAGATGTTGCTTTGGATGTATCCTTAAAAATCCGCGATTATCTTCAAGAACAAGGCGCGCTAGTTATAATGACTAGAGAGGAAGATAAGGATTTAGCAGGGGATGATGTAAAGGGATATCGCAATCGGAAGGTAGCAGACCTGAAGGAAAGGCTCAATATGATTAATTCCTCAGATGCTGATTTGTTTTTAAGTATACATCTGAATGCCATTCCGTCCTCTAAATGGAGCGGAGCACAAACCTTCTTTTCCCCACAGCTGGAGGATAATGAGATTGCCGCAAAGTTTATTCAAGATGAGCTGATTGATAACCTGGAAAACACAACAAGAAAAGCAAAGCCACTAAACAGTGTTTATATTTTAAAGTATGCCAAAAAGCCAGGTGCTTTAGTGGAAATTGGTTTTCTATCCAATCCTGCAGAGAAAAAGAACTTAATGGATAAGGAGTACCAAAATAAAATAGCTGCATCCATCTATAAAGGTGTTAATCGATATTTTTCTAACGAGGATGCAATTAAAGGGGAATAGCTATAGGCTGATTCTCCTTATTCTTTTGTCCCGTAATTCCTGGGAAATATAAAGGGAGAATCTGAAATATGTAAAGGTTATCATTTTCTATGTTATACTTACTAAAAAGAGGAGGGGATTGTCATTTTAAACGCAGAAGCGATTGAACGCATGATAGAACAGATAACAGATCCTTTTTTACATAAGACATTGTTAGAATTGAATTCCATAAAGGATTTAAAATGGGATGCAGAAAAGTCACATGTCAGCATTAAGTTAGCAGTTGCGGAAATGGGATCTCCTGCACAAATGGAATTGCAGCAGGAAGTTGTCAGCATACTTAAACAAAATGGGGTGCAGACTGTTGGTATGCGATTCACTGAACTTTCAAGTGCCCTAGTCCGAGAGATACAAGCAGAACATGCTGAGATGGAAAATAAGAATTCCCCTACATATATTGCTGTGGCCAGCGGAAAGGGAGGGGTTGGTAAATCAACTGTTTCTGTCAACTTGGCTGTTTCTATGGCAAGGCTTGGAAAAAAGGTTGGGCTTCTAGATGCAGATATATATGGATTTAGTGTTCCTGATATGATGGGAATAACGAAGAGACCGGAAGTGGTAAATGATCGAATTATACCTGTAGAGCGTTTAGGAGTACAGGTCATTTCTATGGGTTTCTTTGTTGAGGATAATGCCCCAATCATTTGGAGAGGTCCTATGCTCGGGAAAATGCTGACAAGCTTTTTGCAAGAAGTGGAGTGGGGAGATTTAGATTATCTCATTCTAGACTTGCCACCTGGAACAGGTGATATAGCTTTAGATGTACATACGATGCTACCTTCTAGCAAAGAAATAATTGTAACAACTCCACATCCTACTGCAGCATTTGTAGCAGCTAGAGCGGGAGCAATGGCAATAAAAACGGAACATGAGATATTAGGTGTTATTGAAAATATGTCCTACTTTGAGAGTAAATTAACAGGAGAAAAGGAATATGTGTTTGGACAAGGCGGGGGCAAGAAGTTGGCAGAGGATTTGCAAACCTCCATGTTGGGACAGCTTCCGTTAGGTCAGCCTGATTGGGATAAAAATGATTTTGCCCCTTCTGTTTATGGGCAGGAACATGTAATAGGCGATATCTATATAAAGATTGCAGAGAAGGTCATTCAAAAGGTAGGAAAATAAGAAGCCTTAATAAAAGAAAGCAGGGGATTCCCTGCTTTCTTATTTTGACTAGATTTTAAAGGACTTAGTATTAAAGTTAGAGGCTGCCTCTTTAGCTGCTTTGTCGAGCATTTCCTGAAACTTTTTCTTGAATTCAGGTGTATCCATTGATTCCTGCATAACCTGCATTAGATGTTCTCGATATTCTGTGCTTTTTAACACATTTTTCAAGTCTGATTCAATTGCCGGGTCTTGCAGTAGTTCGACCATCATCTTTCGATAATCTGGATCCTTCATCAAGTCTTTGAGTAATTTCTCATTCTCTGTTTTCAGGCTTTTTGCCATTGTTTCTGCAAATTCCGGATCTTTAAATTTCTCTGTCCAAAACTTAGCTGCTTTATCAGAAACTAAAGTAGATTCAATGGTCTTTGTTACAGCCTCTTCATTCATTACGAGATTTTCCTTAATTTCTTCATCCCCAATAACATCACGTATTGCTTTTTTTCCGTCATCGGTTTTTAGTATATCTACTACCATTTTTTTGGTTTGGTCATAGTCCATCTGTTGCGCAGACTCGCCGGCTGAACATCCGCTTAAAATGGAAAGAGATAAAAGCAGGACGATGCTGTATTTTTTGAACATTGCAGCTGCTCCTTTCAAAAGGAAATATCCCTGTTCATTAGGATGCTTTGTTTTTTATTTATTATTCCTTTCGATTTCAAGTTTGCAGGATATGTTTTGCCGGGAATAGGGGATAATGATAAAGGCCCTTAATGAAATAAATCATCAAGGACCTTTATGTTATGGGAATTAATTCACTTCTTTTGAACTTGAGTCAGCGTTTGAAAGCATTTCTGTTACAGAAACGAACTTCAAGTTTTTGTCTTTGAGATTGTCGATTATCGCTGGCAGTGCGTTAGCTGTCTGCTTAGCTGAATCTGATGCATGAAGCAATACAATATCTCCTTTTTTTGCCGGAGCAACGTTTTTAACAATTTGTTCGGTTCCTGGATTTGTCCAATCTTTAGAATCAACACTCCAATGAACAAGTGTGTAGTTGTACCTGTTTGTGATGGTTAAAGCCTTTTGGTCAAAATGCCCTGTTGGTGCTCTGAATAAGGAGATATTCTCCACTTTCAGTTTTTCAAATGCTGTTTTTGCTTTTGAAACATCTTGATTAATCTTTTCTTCTTTTACATCGGAATAATCAACATAGTCATAGCCGAGGATACCAATTTCATGGCCTTCCTTAACGATTCTTGCGATGAGGTCAGGATGTCTTTCAGCCCAAGAACCAGCGAGAAAAAAGGTAGCGGTCACTTTCTCTTTTTTTAATATATCCAATATCGGCTCAGCTTTTTCATCGCCCCATCCGATGTTGAATGTCAATGCAATACCCTTTTCTCCTTTATAAACTGCTTTAGGTCCATCCTTTGATGAAAAGACAGGGACTTGTACAATGTTTTCCATATACAAGAACCAAGCGGTAAAGAAAGATACGACAACGATTAATGTTAACTGCTTCAACCTTTTGCCATTAAGTACATAAAAGTTATTCATACTAAGCTCACCTCGTCCAATTTACTGCTTGGTTCATCCTATGCAGAGAAAGAAATGAAAATAACAAAAAAAGTTTATTCATAAAAAAATATAAGATGGCAATAATACTGAGACAAAGTGCCATTATATTTGTTGATGATGGATATCATCTCTCCTAGATTGCAGTGGCTGTATATAGGAATAATAAAATTTCACACAAGTACATCAAGGAGGAGCCATATGGTAGGACTACTATTAACGCAAAGAGAAGTGAAGGAAATAGAGTATTTGATTAAACGGGAATTAGACGAAATATTGTTGGATCTAGGTGATGAAAGAATTGATATTGTTGTCAAGAAATCAATGGTAGAAAGGTATAAAGACCTTTTTTCATTGTTCAAAAGAGTTGCTTCTCCAAAAGAGTGTATGAATTATATCATTAAGGATAATAAGTACCTGGATGAAAAAATATAAAAAACTTCTAAATAGTTGTTGACGAAGTTTAGATAACTTGCTATATTAATAAACGTCACTTCGACAAAAAACACCAAAATAAAAAAGTTAAAAAATATTTGACAATGAGTTTTGGTTATGTTAAATTGATAAAGTCGCTTGAGAGAGCGGCATGAAATTGCTCTTTGAAAACTGAACAAACAAAACGTCAACAATAATCGTTTTTATAACTTGCGTTATAAAA
>NZ_JAJTTG010000021.1:0-55691 GCF_021341655.1 Bacillus sp. Au-Bac7
GAATGTCTCTGCATTCCAGGTCTTTTTTAATTATGAGCGGTGTCTCATTAATGGGAATAATAGTACATCTCTGATAGATGGTGCATTTGTCAATAGCATAACTAGTCTGTCGATACCGATACCTAGTCCACCTGTTGGAGGCATACCATATTCAAGCGCCTCTACAAAGTCGTCATCCATTAGATGAGCTTCATCATTTCCTTGCTCTCTTTCTTTCAGCTGTGCTTCAAATCTTTCTCTTTGATCAATTGGATCATTTAACTCTGTAAATGCATTCGCATGCTCTCTACCTACGATAAACAATTCGAAACGATCAGTGAATCGCGGATCCTCATCATTTTTCTTCGCTAATGGTGAGATTTCAAGCGGGTGCCCGAAAATAAATGTTGGTTGAATCAGCTTCTCTTCTACTCTTTGCTCAAAGAACTCATTAACTATATGTCCATAAGTCATGTGCTCATTGATTTCAATATTGTTTTCTTTAGCTAGTTTTCTTGCTTCCTCTACTGACATATCAGGCCAGAAATCAACACCTGTATATTGTTTAATTGCATCAACCATATGAAGTCTTGTCCATTCTGGTTTAAGATCTACTTCATATTCTCCGTATGGTATTGTTGTCGTACCATGAATTTCTTGAGCAATATGTGCAACTAAATTTTCTGTCAGACTCATGATATCACGGTAATCAGCATACGCTTCATAAAGTTCAATCATTGTAAATTCAGGATTATGTCTAGTAGAAACCCCTTCGTTCCTAAATACACGGCCTATTTCATAAACCTTCTCCATACCGCCGACAATTAATCTTTTCAGATGTAGTTCAATCGCAATACGCATGTATAACGGCATATCTAAAGCATTATGATGTGTAATAAACGGACGTGCAGATGCACCACCTGCAATCGAATGCATCATCGGTGTTTCTACTTCTAAATAACCATGGTCGTCTAAGTATCTGCGCATAGCCTGAATAATTTTACTGCGAAGAATAAATGTATGCTTGCTTTCTTCACTAGAAATTAAATCAAGATAACGCTGACGGTAGCGCTGTTCAATATCTTTTAATCCATGGAACTTATCAGGAAGCGGGCGCAATGCTTTTGTAAGCAAAGTGAAATCCTTAACCTTTATAGACAGCTCTCCAACATTCGTTTTAAATAGAGTTCCTTCCACTCCGACAATATCCCCTAGATCTACTGTGTTAAAAATTGCGTATTGGTCCTCTCCAACAGCATCTTTTCTAACATAAAGCTGGATTTGTCCTGCAAGATCTTGAATATGAGCAAAACCTGCTTTACCTTTTCCTCTTTTAGTCATTACTCGTCCTGCAAGAGAAACAATAATCCCCTTCTCTTCAAGTTCTTCCTTAGAAAGAGAATCAAATTGGCTTTTTAACTCCTCCGATAAATGGGTACGTTCAAATCTTTTGCCGAAAGGATCTATACCTTGATCACGAAGATCAGTCATTTTGTTTCGTCTAACTTGTAATTGGTCATTTAAATTCAATTCTTCATGACTCATGCTTAAATCAACTCCACCATCTTTATTTATGTATGACACCTTTTAAGGTAGTCGTGACTTTAATTACATACTTTATTATTCTACACAATGTTACAACTACAGACACTAAAAAAGAAAAAAAACCGCCAGTTTTTTTCACCGGCAGCCTTTTGGTCGTGTATGAAATAAGAAATAAGGTATTATCCTACTTGAATTTCCCTTTCTTTCGCTTCTTCTTCCAATACTAAACCATTTAATAACGAAACGAGCTGCTCGCGAGTTTCACATTCATTCACTCCATTGCGTGCTTTCGCATTTCCTCGAATACCCTTTAAGTACCAGGCTGCATGCTTTCTCATTTCTCTAACGGCGATATATTCATCTTTTAAATTTATTAAACGATCTAAATGAAGGATACAAACATCTATCTTTTCACGTACAGATGGTTCACCTGCAAGCTTCCCTGTTTCAAGATAGTTTACAGTACGATAGATCATCCATGGGTTTCCTAAAGCAGCTCTGCCGATCATTACTGCATCACAACCAGTTTCATCAAGCATTCTTTTTGCATCTTGGGGCGTATTAACATCTCCATTCCCAATCAGCGGGATGTTGATGGATTGCTTAACCTCACGGATAATATCCCAATTCGCTTGGCCCTCATACAATTGCACACGTGTCCGTCCATGCAGTGCTACTGCTGATCCACCAGCACGCTCCACTGCCTGGGCATTGCGCACAGCATATATATGCTCTTCATCCCAACCCATGCGCATCTTTACTGTAACTGGCTTATCTACCGCTTCAACTACAGCTGATACCATATCATATATTTTGTTGGGATCAAGCAGCCATTTAGCTCCTGCATCGCATTTCGTAATTTTAGGAACAGGGCAACCCATGTTGATATCAATAATATCAGCATTAGTATTCTTATCAACAAATCGAGCAGCCTCAACCAACGTTTCCTTTTCTCCGCCGAAAATCTGCAAGCTTAGAGGATTTTCTCTTTCATCTATATATAACATGTTCATTGTTTTTTGATTTTTTGAGACAATCCCTTTATCGCTGATCATTTCTGCACAAACTAAACCTGCGCCGAATTCCTTTACTGTTAAGCGAAATGCCGAGTTAGATATTCCTGCCATTGGCGCTAAAACAACACGGTTATTCATCTCAACATTGCCTATCTTAAACAAATTTTTACCTCCCTTTGTTTTCAGCTATTAATATTCGGATCTAGCTCTTCTCTGCTTATCTTTAACACTTTAACGATTGAATCAATTATCTCATCAGAGGGAACTCGGTTACCTCTTTCTATTTCTCCTAATATAGATACAGACACAAGCAGTTCTTTAGCAAGATTCTCTTGTGTATATCCTTTTAGTTTTCGAAAAGCTCGAATACGTCTTCCCCATTTTTCTGATGTCTCCATACTCTTACTCCTTCTTTATCCTGCAAAAGCTCTAGACTTTCTTGTAAACGTGTGGATTTATTCGGTATCTTCACGAAAGGAGCTATCTCTATTAATGGAATTAGAACAAAAGCCCTTTCCTCTATTCTTGGATGTGGAACAATTAGCTTCTCTGATTCTATATTTTCGTGATTATACAATAAAATGTCAAGGTCTATTGTCCTTGGGCCCCATTTAATTATCCTTTTCCTTCCAAGTTCTTGCTCAATACTTTGGCAAACTTCTAATAATGCAAACGGCGATAATGAAGTGCATACTTCAACAACTATATTTAAGAACATTTCCTGATCCCTATAACCTACAGGATCTGTTTCATAAATGGAGGAAACACTTACCACTTTTATATCCTCGTATTGGTTCAGCTTTCGGACGGCTTCCTCCAAATTCTGCAATCGATTGCCTATATTTGATCCTAATGATAAGAACGCCGCGTTATTCATCCGCGCTTCCTCGTTATCTCAACAGAAACAGATTGATAATGACCCGGAATTGGCGGGTCCGGCTTAATCACGCGTACCATCACACTAAAAATGCGCTCGTAGCGTCCCAGCAACTTTTGTGCTATTGCCTCTGCAACAGACTCAATCAGTTTAACAGGGTCACCTTCTACAACTTCCTTCACATCGAAATAAAGCTGTCCATAATTAATGGAATACTCCAGATTATCAGTAGTTCCTGCTTGTTGTAGATCTGTCTCAACTTCTAGGTCAATAATAAATCTTTGCCCCAGTTTTGTTTCTTCTTTGAAAACTCCATGATACCCATAGAACTCCATTTTGTTTAATGCTATCTTATCCACCGTACTGCCCCTTTCCCATTAAAGCATCCATCATACGAGCCATTCTTGTCATCTCCTTGACATCATGCACCCGGATAATTTGGCAGCCTTTCTGAATTCCAAAACATACAGTTGCACCAGTGCCTTCTAGTCTTTCCGCTACTGGCAAGTCTAAGATCTTTCCAATCATGGACTTTTTAGAGGTGCCAAGCAGCACAGGGTAACCTAGTGCTACGAGCTTGTCCAAATTACGCATCATTTCAAGGTTATACGTTAAATCCTTCGCAAAACCAATACCTGGATCAAGAATGATTTTGTCTTTTTTCACACCCGCTTTTACGGAGATATCAATACTTTCGTTCATATCAGCAATAACATCTTCTACAAATGATTGATAGTCCTTGTCATTGCGATTATGCATAAGCACAATCGGTGCATCATACTCTACAGCTACAGCTGCAATTTCTGGTTCTCGTTTTGCTCCCCAAATATCATTAATAATATGAGCCCCGGATGCCATAGCTGCTCTTGCAACCTTTGCCTTATAAGTGTCAATGGAAATAGGAACGTCTACTTCATTCGAGATCAACTCAATGATAGGAGCAACCCTTTCTATTTCCTCTTCTGCAGAGATTTCTGTATACCCTGGTCTTGTTGATTCTCCGCCAATATCTAAAATATCCGCGCCGTTTTCAACCATTTCCTGAGCATGCAATAGTGCTTTGTCTCGCTCGTTATACTTGCCCCCATCTGAGAAGGAATCTGGATTAACATTTAATATGCCCATCACAATTGTTCTTTCTTGAAACGGCAGTTTGTACTTCCCGCATTTTATATTCTGCATCCTTATCTATGTCCTCCTAACTCATCAATTGACCATAAGTATGAACAATTATCTTTATATCTTGTATAGAGCATCTGCACAATGGGACCACTGACTCCTTTGTACGATTCTGACCCAATACTTTTGATTGCGACAATTTCCTGAATGGAATTTGTGATAAATACCTCATCTGCCTCCAATAAATTTTCCTGCTTATATAGTCCTTCCCGCACCTCTAACCCTGATTGAGCTGCCAACGCTAGGATAAACCGTCTAGTAATTCCGTTCAATATACCTGTTTCCACACTTGGAGTATATAAAATCCCATTTCTTATCCAAAATAAATTAGATGTTATCCCTTCAGCCACGTAACCTTCTTTTGTCAAAAAAAGTCCCTCCATCTGAACATCCTCACCTATCTCTCTCTTAGCTAAAAGGTTATTCAAATAATGATGGGACTTCAGTCTTTCATCACCCTCAGGAGTATTCCGCCGTATCCTCAGCCATTCCGCTTTTTTCTCTCCAAGTGATTCACCGGTTTGCAATGATTTCATATACATTATAACGTTTGGTTCGGTATAAGAGGATGTTTGAAGTCCTATACCACCGATTCCGGCCGAAACATTAAAGCGAATATATGCATTTTCCAGCTTATTTTCATTCAATAATCGCTGAATGATTTGATTTGTTTCTTCTCTGTAAAAGGAACGGTCTATATTCAGCTGCCTTAACCCTTTATTAAGCCGGCCCAGATGACTGTCCAATAGGAACGGATGTCCTCTGTATGTGCGGAAAGTTTCAAACAGACCAGCACCGTACATAAACCCATGATCGAAAACAGAAATCTGTGCCTTTTCGTGAGGGATGATTTCTCCATTTATATAAATATACACTATCAGGAAGCAGCCCCTTTTTTATATAACTCAACAAAGTTGGCTAGAATATCCATACCAGCTGTTGTCATGATTGATTCTGGATGAAATTGCACTGCCTCTATAGGAAGCTCCTTATGGCGCAGCGCCATTATTTCCCCCTCCTTAGTCCATGCAGAAACTTCCAGACAGTCAGGCAAGGAAGTTTTTTCGACAAGAAGAGAATGATATCTTGTTGCTGGGAAGGGGTTCGGCAAGCCTTCAAATATAGTCTTATTATCATGGTAGATTGGAGAAGTTTTGCCGTGCATTAAATTTTCAGCTCGGATTACCTTTCCACCGAATGCTTGAGCAATTGCTTGATGTCCTAAACACACACCAAAGATAGGCAACTTTCCAGCAAATGCACTTATCGCCTCAAGACTTATCCCCGCCTCATTTGGCGTACAAGGTCCTGGAGATATCATTAAGTATTCAGGATTTACTCTTCTGATTTCTTCTAAAGAAGTTTTATCATTGCGGCTGACAGTCAGATCACTGCCTAATGAACCTAAATACTGCACAAGATTATACGTAAATGAATCATAATTATCGATCATATATATCATTTTTTCACCTATTTCTCTTCTGCCAGTTCTTTCGCATTCCATAGAGCTCTGGCTTTTTTCATTGATTCCTTATACTCATTACTTGGGACAGAATCTATGACAATCCCAGCCCCAGCTTGTACATACGATTTCTTATCTTTCACAAGCATCGTTCTAATCATAATATTTAATTCAATATCTTTATTAAAACCAATCCAGCCCATTGACCCGGTATAAGGTCCTCTTCTTACAGGCTCGAGTTCTTCAATAATTTCCATTGTTCGTATTTTCGGGGCTCCTGTTATCGTTCCTCCCGGGAACATACTGTCAATCAGGTCATATTCATCATACTTAGCAGCTAATTTCCCACGGACATTAGAAACAATATGCATCACATGAGAGTACTTTTCTATTGCCATGAACTCATCAACTTCAACTGAACCGTACTCACAAACCCTTCCTAGGTCATTCCGTTCGAGATCAACGAGCATCACATGCTCTGCCCGTTCCTTTTCACTGTTAATGAGTTCATCAGCAAGCTTCTGATCCTCATCATTATCTTTACCTCTCGATCTTGTGCCTGCAATCGGGCGAGTACTAACCTCATCACCTTTTTTCTTCACTAACAGCTCAGGCGAACCGGAAACAAGCTGAAAATCAGGTGTGTGAAAATACCCCATATACGGTGATGGGTTGAGGATGCGCAGCTGATTATACACTTCCAAAGCTGAAACGTTTAGTGACTTCATTTGGCGAACAGACAAGTTTACTTGAAAAACGTCTCCTTGAGAAATATATTCTTGTATTTTCCTGACTGACTGTTGAAATTCATTATCCTTAATAGAAACCTCTTGTCCCATTGTTTTTTCAGGAGTAAGCATTTGGTGTTCAACTTTCCTGTTCTCCTGTAGCTTTTCCACTGCTTTATCTATTCTATCTTCCACTTCGGAGGAAGTTGCTTCTGTGTATAAGGCTGACAGCCATAATTTGTTTTCCTTCAGATCATAAACAAACCAATTATCAAAAAGCATAAAAAATACATCTGGTGTTTCTAAATCATCAACTGCAATATTCGGGATTTCTTCAATATAGCGGATATAATCATAGCTTATGAATCCAATCGCTCCCCCTTGAAACTCTGGAGATTCATGGTTAGCTTCTACTTCATACTCCTTCATTATCTGTTTAACTGTATGGAGCGGATTGCCTTTATGTATAGTTGTTCCCTCTATGCCCACTACTTCTAATGTATTGTCTTTTCCGATCATCGTGGCAATAGGGTTCATTGCAGCAATGCTGTATCTTCCACCCCTGCCGCTTTCCAAGATGGCATAATACTGTGATTCTTGGGATAACTGAATGAACTGCTCATAAAATTGAGCATATGAAATACTTAAACTCTTGCTGAAAACCTTAAATTTTTTCAATTCACTCTCGCTCCTTCTATTTCTCTTTTATCATCATACATGATGAAGCAGAGGAAAAACAAAAAAATTTGCCGGCATTTTTCAGGTGGCCGTCTATATTGCTAAGCAAAAAAAGACAGCCCATCGGCTGTCTTTTTCTTGCATAATTACTCTTCATCAAATTGGTATAAAGCTGTGCTCAAATAACGCTCTCCGTTACTTGGAATTACAGCCAAGACTTTTTTGCCTTTTCCTAATTCTTTAGCAACCTTAATGGCAGCATAGATAGCAGCACCAGAAGAGATTCCACCAAGAATACCTTCTTCTTTACCTGCTTTTCTAGCATATTCGAATGCTTGATCTGTTGTTACTTGAATAATATCATCATAAACTTCACTATTCAGGATTTCTGGCACAAAACCTGCCCCAATTCCTTGAATTTTGTGAGGACCTGGTTTTCCTCCAGATAATACTGGAGAATCCGTTGGTTCTACTGCATATATTTTAATATCATTATATTTTTCCTTTAATACTTCTCCGGCTCCTGTAATTGTTCCGCCAGTGCCAATTCCTGCGATAAACGCATCTAAGCCTTCATCACCAAAAGCTGCCACGATTTCTGGACCAGTAGTGCTTCTATGAACTTCAGGATTAGAAACATTTTTAAACTGCTGTGGTAGGAAATATCCATTTTCTTTAGACAATTCTTCCGCTTTGCGAATTGCGCCACCCATGCCCTCAGGTCCTGGTGTTAATACTAGTTCTGCACCGTATGCTCTTAGCAAGTTACGGCGCTCCAAGCTCATTGTTTCAGGCATAACAAGAATTGCTTTATATCCTTTTGCAGCTGCAACCATTGCTAAGCCAATCCCTGTGTTTCCGCTAGTAGGCTCAATAAGTGTGCTGCCAGGCTTCAAATCACCGCTCTGCTCAGCAGCTTCAATCATCGCTAGAGCAATACGGTCTTTAACACTGCTACCTGGATTCATATATTCTAGTTTAAGATATACATCTGCACTTGCTTCATCTGTTAAACGGTTTAATTTTACAATAGGAGTTTGACCTATTAAATCTACAACTGAATTAGCTATACGAGTCATTCTTAATCTCTCCCTTATCTCTTAATCCGAGTATCTTAATTGGTATTCTATTAATTATTAATTTATCAATGAATGCCCATTTTGTCAATTGATTTGTTCTTATTTTCGAAAAAATCCAAACATAATCCTTGATTGATAATCCACTTACCAGAATAAAAAATAAGCCTGGTGCAAACATGCACCAGGCTTATTTTTTATAGCGCTTCTTCAAGAAGCTCCTCTAATTCAGTTTTGGAGAAAAGGTATTTTTCATTACAGAAGTGGCAGTGTGCTTCAGCCTTTTCATCTGTTGCGATCATATCTTCTATTTCTGCCTTGCCTAAACTGATAATTGCCGTTGAAAATCGCTCCTTTGAGCATGTACATGTGAACGATACGGGCATCTTCTCAATAATTTTCATATTATCTTTTCCAAAGATTTCTTCCAGAATTTCTTCCGGAGTAAGACCTTTTTCAATCAGCTTAGAAATCGGCGGTATTTCTTGTAATCTCTTCTCAATTTTTGTGATGGTTTCATCATCTGTTCCTGGCATAAGCTGAATGATGAATCCGCCAGCCGCTAAGATTGAGTTATCTGGATTAACAAGTACTCCGACACCGACAGATGAAGGTACTTGCTCTGAGGTCACCAAGTAGTAAGTAAAATCTTCTCCAAGCTCCCCAGATACAATCGGCACTTGCCCTGTGAAGTAGTCACGCATTCCGATATCTTTAACAACAGACAGTGTTCCCTCTGTTCCTACCGCTCTTCTAACATCCAGCTTTCCATGTTCGTTTAAATCAAAATGAGTTTGTGGATTCGTTACATAGCCCCTTACTTCACCTTTCGCATTTCCATCAACAAGGATTAGCCCTATAGGTCCATCTCCATCTACTTTCACCGTTAGCTTTTGATCACCTTTAAGCATCGCTCCCAACATTGCTGTAGCAGATAAAGTTCTTCCTAATGCCGCAGATGCAGTAGGCCAAGTGTAGTGCCTGCGTTGAGCCTCAGCAACTGTCTCTGTGCTTCTAACAGCATATGCACGTACTTGATCGTTAAAGGCTAAAGCCTTTACTAAATAATCACTCATAAAATACCTCTTTTCCTATATTCTTATTACTTACTTTTCCTTATTTTTCTTATATATAAGCTGTAAACCTTTTAATGTTAAAAATGGATCTACTACGTCAATTGCATTTGATTCTTGACTGATGAGATTAGCTAATCCGCCTGTTGCAATTACCTTTGGATTTTCTGAGCTCTGCTCTTTCATTCTCTTTACAATACCCTCAACTTGTCCAACATATCCATATAATATTCCAGACTGCATAGCAGATACTGTGTTTTTGCCTACCACTCCATCCGGTCGGGCAATTTCTATTCTCGGCAGCTTAGCAGCTTTAGAATATAGAGCTTCTGTCGCAATATTAATACCAGGTGCAATAGCTCCACCCATATATTGTTTATGCTCATTAACATAGCAGAATGTTGTTGCAGTTCCAAAGTCTACAATTATTAATGGGCTCCCGTATTCATGTATCGCAGCAACTGCATTAACAATCCTGTCTGCACCTACCTCTTTTGGATTATCATATTTAATGTTCAGCCCTGTTTTCGTTCCAGGACCAACTACTAACGGTTTAATATTAAAGTATTTATGACACATTCTTTCTAGAGAGAACATAATCGGCGGTACTACAGAGGAAATAATAATTCCGTCAATATCCGAAAACTTTAAGCCCACATGGTCAAACAGAGACTTGATTATCATGCCATATTCATCTTCCGTTTTAAAGCGGTTCGTTTCTATTCTCCAGTGTTGTGTCAGCTTATCGCCTTCGTATACACCTAGCACTATATTTGTATTCCCAATATCAAAAACAAAAATCAAAGTCAGTCACCACTTTTTTATTATTCTTCAAACACCATCTATTTAAGCAGCTGTTGCCCTTAATAGATGTATGGATTATTAGCACTAAAATATCATAACATACGAGCATATGTAAGTGAAATCCAATGAACTTTACGGAAGAAAAAAGGGAATGCACAAGTGTGCATTCCCTTATAGTGAAGGTTTTAATCTTCTTTAGTCTCTTCATCTTCTTTTTTCATATTGATGTTGACTTTCACATCATCATTTGTGAATGATTCAGCTTTTTTAGAACGGTCTGGAAGAACTCCATCTTTATACAGGCTAGTGATTTGTTCCGCATCCAATGTTTCGATTTCTAACAATGTTTCGGCAATCAAGTTTAGCTTCTCCCTGTTTTCAGTTAAGATTGTTTTCGCTCTTTCATAGCTCTCTTTAATGATGCGTTGAATTTCTTGGTCAATATCATATGCGATAGCATCTGAATAGTTTTGTTCATTATTCAAATCTCTGCCAAGGAAGACTTGACCTCCTTGCGCTTGACCGAATTGAAGCGGTCCAAGCTTTTCGCTCATTCCATATTCAGTAACCATTTTGCGAGCAATGTTTGTTGCTCTTTGGAAATCATTATGTGCACCAGTGCTGACTTCACCGAAGACAATATCCTCTGCCACACGGCCGCCAAGCAATCCAGTAATTTTGTCTAACAACTCTTGCCTTGTCAGTAAGAAGCGGTCTTCTTTTGGAAGCATAACTGCATAGCCTCCAGCTTGACCCCTTGGTACGATGGTAACTTTATGCACCATATCTGCCTCATCAAGGACAACACCTATGATTGTATGACCAGCTTCGTGGTATGCCACAATATTTCTTTCTTTTTTAGAAATGACACGGCTCTTTTTGGACGGACCAGCAATTACACGGTCTGTTGCCTCATCCATATCTTCCATATCAATCTTTTTCTTATCTGCTCTTGCAGCGACAAGTGCTGCTTCGTTAAGCAAGTTTTCTAAATCTGCGCCTGAGAAACCAGGTGTACGCATCGCAATGCTTTTTAAATCTACTGATGGATCTAATGGCTTGTTGCGGGCATGTACACGCAATACTGCTTCACGGCCAGTAACATCAGGTCGGTCAACAGTGATTTGACGGTCAAAACGTCCTGGACGCAATAACGCTGGGTCAAGAATGTCCGGTCGGTTAGTCGCAGCGATAATGATGATCCCTTCGTTTGCTCCAAAACCATCCATCTCAACCAACAATTGGTTCAGAGTTTGTTCACGCTCATCATGGCCTCCGCCGAGCCCTGCCCCACGCTGACGACCTACTGCGTCAATCTCATCTATAAAGATAATACATGGTGCATTCTTTTTCGCTGTTTCAAATAGGTCACGTACACGAGATGCACCGACCCCAACAAACATTTCCACAAAGTCAGATCCGCTGATGGAGAAGAATGGAACTCCTGCTTCACCTGCGACAGCTCTTGCTAATAATGTTTTACCTGTTCCTGGAGGTCCATTAAGAAGGACACCCTTCGGAATTCTTGCTCCTAGCTCAGCAAATTTTCTTGGGTCTTTCAGGAATTCTACAACTTCTACTAACTCTTGCTTCTCTTCATCCGCTCCTGCTACATCTTTAAAACGGACTTTCTTCTTCTCTTCATTATAAAGCTTCGCTTTGCTCTTTCCAAAGTTCATTACTCGACTGCCGCCGCCTTGCGCTTGGTTGAGCAAGAAGAAGAACAAGATGAATATAATGACAAAAGGAATAATAGAAGTAAAGAATGTCACCCAGCTGCTCGTTTCTTGAGCAGGAAGGACATCAATTTTTGATCCTTCTGTAGCCGCTTTATCAATGCGGTTTTGAACAGTTTCATTATTCGTTACGTAAGAAACGAAGTATTCATCTTCACTGTAAGAATCTAACTGCCCGCGTAATTCTAAAACGCCTCGTTCAGGCTGCTGTGTAATGGAACTGACATCACCTTCTTCAAGGTGCTTAATCAGATCGGTATACGATAATTGCTTGGTTGGCTCGTTATTACCATTAAAGAAACTTACCACACCAATAATTACTAAAAATATTAATAAATAAAAGATGGTATTACGGAAAATACGGTTCATCCCTTACCTCCTCCCACGGTAAACAAACTATATTGTATAGTAACATAGAAAATTGTGTAAATTCAAGAAATTACCCTCTTGAACACAAAACTTCCCTGTCACTCCAATTACTCGTTATTGTTAGTATAAACTTCTGGTTTTAAAACACCAATGTAAGGCAAATTACGGTATCTTTCAGCATAATCAAGTCCATAACCTACAACAAATTCATCTGGAACGATAAATCCAATGTAATCAGCTTGTAAATCTACTTTCCTTCCAGAAGGCTTATCAAGCAGCGTCACAATCTTGATGGATTTTGCTTTGCGGTAACGGAATAGCTCAACAAGGTAGCTTAATGTTAAGCCGCTGTCAATTATGTCTTCAATAATGAGGATATCTCTTCCTTCTACAGAAGTATCCAAATCCTTTAAGATTTTCACTTCACCAGAAGATACTGTTGAGTTTCCATAGCTAGAAACATCCATAAAGTCCATTTCTAGATATGTATCCATGCGTTTCAAAAGGTCAGCCATAAATGGCATAGCTCCTTTAAGCACTCCTACAGCTAAAGGAAATTTATCCTTATAATCCTCTGTTAATTGAAAACCAAGGTCCTTAATCTTGCCTTGTAGTTCATCTTCAGAAATCAATATTTTTTCGATATCATGTTTCATTGCTTGTGTGCCCCCTAGAAGATCATTGCTTTTTATATGTTATTAATAGATTATAACCACTATTCGCCTGCTTTAAAGAAAAAACAGATTTTTTTAGCCCAGGAACCCATAATATGTTATCGTTCCCATCTGTAATGATTGGCCAACCGTCTCTCTCTTGCAGAGGAATCTTTGCATCGATGAACAGTTTCTTCACTTTCTTCATCCCATTCATTCCTCTAACTTGTATCTTATCCCCGTTTTTCCTTGTCCTTATAACAAGCGGAAAGGTAATTGATTCAGGATCAACAAGGATAGCATCTGCAATCGGAGTTTGAATGCTGCTAGTATATTCTACCCTAATATAATGCCCATTTGGTAATAATATCTCTCCCGATTTCAAAAATTCATGATAAAAGGGTTCATTTGGTGAAATATTTAATTGAAAGTGTGCCAAATGGTAGGATTTAATTACCTTCAAACCTTCTGGGAGATCAATGTTTCCGGAAGAATGAGGATTCTGAAACAATGCAATAATTTGGTTAGTATGTAATGCGGATAAGGAAGATATCTTCTCTTTATAGAGATAATTTAATATTAGATGAATACATCTTCTTTGTAAAGAAATAGCTATTGAGAGGAATGCGTTAATATCAACTGTTATCTCATTTTCTCTCTGGCTCTTTACCACTTTACTCCAAACTGATTTCGTTGCTGCCAATAAAAAGACCTCGTCCTCCTCCGCTTCCTCGCTAAAACGCTGAAAATGGGCTGCGGCATTCGGATTTTCCTGCTTTAAGAATGGCAGAACATGCTTTCGAAATCTGTTCCTGCTGTATACTTCTTTATCATTGCTCGGATCTCTTCTAGGGAAAAGCATATGCCTATTACAGTATTCCTCTATTTCCTGCTTTTCTAAACATAAAAATGGCCTAAATAATCTTCCCGGCCCAAAAGGGCGGCTGAAGGGAATTCCAGCTCTCGACTTAGCACTACTTCCTCTCGTCAAGCGCATTAAAATCGTCTCAATCTGATCATCTGCATGATGACCGAGGGCAAGAAGGGATATACCGCTCTCTTCCATAATTTCTTTGTAAAATGCATATCGGCATTCTCGTGAAGCCAGCTGGCCATTTTTTCCGGTTTGCTTTATAATAGCCGGCATATCGATTTGCTTCCAAATGAATGGAATGGATTTTCCCTTGCAAAATTCTTCTACAAATTTTGCATCTTCTAATGATTCCTCCCCTCTGAACATATGATCAACATGTGCCGCTATCACCTTTATATTCCATGCTGACTCTTTGCTCCAAAGGAAGTGAAGCAGTGCCAAGGAATCTGGTCCACCAGACACTCCAACAAGCACTCTCGCACCGCTAAGCGACAATTCCTTCTTTTTCAGATACTCTACTACCTTTTCTTCCAACATTAAAATACTTCCTTAATTTATCACTATTCTGCATAGTAATCTGTTATGACCTTTTTATGTAAGCATGCAGTCTGCTTATGTAAGAATAACATTTTTGCGAAAGCTACATCAAATGCTTTCCCTTATGTTTCCTATCGTATATTAAGTCAATTGACCATAAATATATACAATATAAAGCAATGATATGACTACTATTAATAGAATAGATTCTAGATAACCTGTCCTTTTTTTCTTTTTGGCCATCTTTTTTTGCTGTGCCTGTGCTCTTTTTGGACTAGCCCCTCTGTTTTTTATAGATGGAGCCTTTGTTTTGCCAGAGTTGCTTGTCCTTGTATTTGTCCTAGCTTCTTGGCCGCTAGAAAGTTTAATCAGCTCGCCTCTCATCTCATTAGCACTGCCGTATCTACCAGTTAGCGCTTTTGTTAGCACCTGTTCATAAGGTAATAATTCCCGCTTCTTTTGAATCATCATTTGGAGCTGCTTAAGTCCTCCTTCTAGCTTATTAAATCTCTTCGGATAAAAAATATTTATCATAATCATAGCGACAGCAAACAGATCATAAGAAGGCTCTGCCTTTCTTGATCCGAGTCCCCAGTAGCCGCGGTCATAAAATTCTGTGAACTCTTTTATTGCTCTGCCTATAATAGTAGTACCACCTACATCAATACATCTTATTCTAGTAGGAGGCCCATTTATAATTAAGTTTTCCGGCTTTAAATCTCCGAACACCCAATTGTTATCATGTAGAACTTGAAGATCCTTTAATAGCTGTATCATTAATACATTGACCCAAGAACTATCCTTATTTTCAATATAAGTTAATAAATCAGGTCCATTTATATACTCCATAACATAAAAAGATACTGTTCCACTCGTCGTGACCCAATCATCAACATCTATTAAAGAAGGTCCAAGGCTGTAACCTTGGACCTTAGCAAAGGATTTTAATACATTTACCTCTGAAATAATCGACATGCCATTATCACTTAGCTTTAAAGCAACCTTTCCAAGGGCAGAGTCTGCGAGAAACACAGTCCCATTTGCCCCAAAGCCAAGCTCTTTAATTATGGTATAATCCTTCCGATGCCATTTCCCTTTGATTATTGTTCCGCGATTAATCTTAAATGGACTCTTCATAGAATTCATCATCGTCACGTCTAATCAGACTCCTTAATGAACGTTTTTGCTTAAAGTATTGGATTGCTTCTTTTAAAGCCGGACCAGTAGGTGTAATACCCCCAGTTGTAAGCCTAGAAAAAATATTTGTTAATGATTCTAGCCGCGGAGTCCAGTCAAGCAACTTTTCGACATCTTTCTTTTTCCCGGGAAATACAAATACTGAATATCTGTTTTCACCTGATCTTGCATTCAAACTCAAAGACAAGTCAATCAAAGCTTCTTTCACTGTAGGAAGCTTATGCTTCATACTCGCACTAGTATCAACTAAAACAAGCACCTCCAGCTCAACTGTTTCACCGAGCTCATCGACAACCTCCATCACTTCTCCCCGTTTTTCCGGTGGTAAATCTTCCACACTGCTTGATTTTCCTAATATCTGCTGCAGCTCTTTGTTGACAACGCCCTGCAATGTTTGAGTCATTGCTTTTTTTGTTACCATTTGAACTGTTTGCGCTAAAGCTTGAGCGTATACAACCTGACTCACCCCTCCGCCTGAAAGGGCAATTTCCTCTATTTCTTTCAAACCACGATCATCAATAATATCCTTTTCCATTACCCCGATTACGTTTACAGTAATTCCTTGTTCGTTCGCTAATGCAGCCATTGCAATTGGATCATTTCCCTGATTAGAACACCCGTCTGTTATAAGCAATATTTGTTTTATTGTACCTGTTTTCATATTTCTCCCCTCCATCTATTAATGAGTTAGTTCCATTTTCGACGGAAAAGAGAGCATTTATACCTCTATTTTAGTGAACTAGTTTGCTTTTTGATGAAATCCTCTCATTGGGATAGAAGCCCATTTCGGTATATTATGGTTAATCTGTGCTACAAGCACAGTCATATCATCCTCAATTAGACCAGACCGAGACCTGATAACCTCTTCCATAATAAGGTCAGCAACCTCCTGTGGACTTTCTGTTTTAAGCTCTTTGATTTTCCTCTTCATCCACAAGTCAAAGTTTTCGACATGCTTTGGTCCCTCAAATACCCCATCACTCATCATGATCAATAAATCTCCTGCTTTTAATTGCTCACTTACCACATCAACATCAAATTCCTGAACAATCCCCATCGGCAAGTTGCTAGCTTGTATTTTAATTACTTTTGATCCCCTTTTTATAAAACTTGGTGTGGACCCAATTTTAAGAAACTTAGCATTTGCATTTTGCAAATCAATCATCGCCAAATCTAGAGTTGCAAATACCTCATCAGTTGTTCTTAATGACAGCACAGAGTTGATAGATTTGATCGCAACCTGTTCTTCAATTCCAGATTGAAGTATTTTCTGGAGAAGCTGCAATGTTTCCTCACTTTCGATATGCGCCCGCTCTCCATTACCCATCCCGTCACTTATTGCTACAGCATATTTGCCTAATCCAAGTTCGATCGTTGAATAACTGTCTCCCGAGATAAACCCACCATCCTTTGCAGCATGAGCAACACCTGTTTCAACGACAAATGCTTTTGCAGAACGGAATGTTGCATGGCTGTAATCATTCCCATAAGCTCCAGTCTCTTCTTTATTGACAATGATTGTTTCATTTAAAATATCTGACAGCATTGGCGCTATAAGCTTTTCACACTCTCCGAATCCTGTGTTATATGGAATGGTTATGTCAATATCAACATTTCCTTGTTCTAGACTGTAAATTTCCACATTCTCAATATGAATGCCAAATTCTTGGATAGCTTCAAGTATTAATTCCTCCTGTTTATGGTGGTTTTCTCTTTCTCTTTGTATTTCTTTCGCAAAATCCCCCATCACCTCTGAAACACCTAATAATTGGTCTGCAACTAGCTTTCTGCTTTCTTGAACTTGCTTTTTAAGTTTCTGGTTTGCTTGATACAGTGTTAATTCCTGATGAATCGCATCTACTACTTTTTTCGATCTTGTACAATGCTTCTCCCATTCTCGTGATAACCCTAATGAAATACTACCATCCGCCTCTGACATTTCTGTCATAATATCTTTCATATAGTCATAAGTTGTATTAAAGTTCCTTGCCCAGCAAGCTTCTTTTCTAAAGCAAGTTTGACATGTTTTTTCTGTCACATTGCTTAAGAAATAATCAAGCTCTCTATCTGAATCGTCTATATCTTTTTGTATATTATTCGCAGAAAAACTATTTGAAAGTGCTTCAAACACTGTGGAAAATTGGGAGACTCTTTGAGCTGTGACGTCACGCATTTTCCTCATATATTGTTGCTGCTCCTGCGAATATTCGGCAGTACCTGGAATATGCTTAGCTATCCGTGACGTAAGTAAAGATGGCGTAAGCATAAATAGAAAAACAGAGACAGTTGTTTCCATAAGGGAAACTGACAGCACACCGCCACCTTCTCCATACATGCCGATTAATAGTGTTGCAATATAAAGTCCTAATGCAACACCTACCTTTCTGCCTTCCTTCAATAATCCGCCAAGTAAACCAGAGAACGCAAGCAAGCTCATATGATAGAAACTCGAAATGCTTGCCAGACTAAATATAAGACCAGTTACAACCCCTACTGTCGAGCCAATTGTTGCACCTGCCATAAATGCAAATAAAAGCACTAAGTAGCGTGACATAATATGTTCGATTGACAAGTCATACAGACTCCACCCGATTGTTCCCGTCATAACAGAAGCCAGCATAATAATGAGACATACGATTTCTTCTGTTTTTAATGCTTGTCTCCTTTTGCCGATAGTCAATAATGGCAGACTCTGCATAAAAATTAAAGTAAGAATATATCCTAGACTCGCTTCAACAAGCGCCATCATCGCTCCATACATTGTAATTGCGCCCGAAATAATATAAGACTCGCCTAAGCTAACTAACAAAACAGTTGAAAGTACAAGAACAGGGACAAAATTATTATTATTCTCATTTTTTCTCCACTTACTGAGAGGTTTATAAATAATGAGGAATAAAAATGCGAGTATAAAACTAATAAAAGCCTCCCTTAAGGAAAGAGTAGCAGCTCCTCCAATTAAGCCTACTAGCGCTAAAGGCGCCTTATCCTTTCGCGTTAAGTACACCGCCGCAAAGAAAGGGAGGACAAACGGGGTCAGTTTAGCCAGAATTAGCGCTCTCCCCAAAAGAAAACCAATAACCAAAAGTATATAGCCTTTGGCCAAAAAAAAGCTTTCTACTTTCGTATGGAATTTATGATATATAACGCCAAATCCCTCTTTTGATTTGCCAAAGTCTACATCTGCAATACCGTCCATAATATCCCTTTCCACTTTTTCCATTTAACTCAACTCCCTATCAGGTATCGTTGCACACAATTATAAGAGTTGTAATAGTAAAAGTTTGTCAAAAGAGCGGACAAGCCTATATATTTCGCTCGACTTCTTTCAAGCAATTTCTTGCATTTAAACAAAATTCGCTAAAGCTATAGCTGACATATTCCTGTTTCTCTTTTCGACTAAAGATTATAATTAACTAATCAGCGCCTGTGTTTGCTTACCATTAACTGCATGAATAACCTTGCTCCTATCTTTTCCTGTAATCTTCTAGGCCTTGTTTTATTTGTCAAAAAATGAGTGTCAGCTTCGACTTTTTATATTAATCACCATGTTTACTTTGTCATAAAAAAAAGCAGTTGACTTTTATCGAAAAAGTTTGTATTATATATCTTGTGCCTAAGGCGCCTTTCATACATGGCGGTGTAGCTCAGCTGGCTAGAGCGTACGGTTCATACCCGTGAGGTCGGGGGTTCGATCCCCTCCGCCGCTATCCTTTAAAAAGGACGATAGATTAATCTATCGTCCTTTTTTGTTCTTTAACAATAAAAACAAAAAAAGCAAGCCCTTATGGCTTGCTTTAAGCTATGGGAATATACGAACGATAAACCCTGCTTTTTTATAAAAAATTCAGCAGCAAGTTACCCTCGTCTAGCGCCTCTTCCCCCGCGTTTAGACTCAGTATTTCGTTTAAGAGAAGCTAACCGATCTTCACTGTCTTTTAGGAAACGAGCCATCTTTGATTCAAAGTTTTCCTTTGGAGCACGGTTATCATGCGATTTCGCATTGCGAGGTCTTGATGCGTTATTGGAGTAGCCGCCTCTAGACTCTCTGCGCTCCCCACGATCATGGGATCTTTCTGGTCTTTCTGGTCTTTCCGGTCTATCTTTTGCCTTTTTAATAGACAGGCCAATCTTGCCATCTTTCTCCACATTAATGACTTTCACTTCCACTACGTCTCCGACCTTTAAGTGATCATTAATGTCTTTTACATAATTATCTGCGACTTCACTAATGTGAACAAGACCAGTTGCACCTTCTGGGAGTTCTACAAACGCACCAAAATTAGTAATTCCTGTTACCTTTCCTTGTAACTTGCTGCCTACTTCGATTGACATAAAAAAGTTTTGCCTCCTTAAGGATATAAAAAATCATACTTATACTATATTATACAAAATGAAAAAAAAGGGTGTCAATATAACTGTTGACCTTATTATTTTCCATCAGCGCCTGTTTAATCGTTCTTATCTGGGATACTGAAGATAATTTCCCCTTTTTCAGAAAGAAGCAAATCTTTCCTTGCAAGCTTGGCCAAATAATCTTCATCATTCAATTTCACAATTTGTTCCTTTAACTGCTTTTCTTCCTTCTCCAACATAGCGATCTTTCCATCAAGCTTTTCCTTTTCAGCAGCCTTTTCTTCCAAAGTGGAGCTTTGGGATATGAGTGTTGAAATCATGAAAAAGCCGATAGCCAGTGCACAGATAGAGAAAGCAGTTAACCTTCGGAACAACAGCTTCTTTTTTCTTGCTGCACTGATACTCAGTTCTTCTTGCTGTACTGTATATTCTGTTTGTAATTTTGTCACATCTGGTTTTTTTAATACACTCATACTCTGCTCCTCCCTTCCTTACTGTTTTTTTCTATTTTTTATCCATTCCTTAACATATTTCTTTATCATGGTATAATATCCTGCCAATTTCCCAGAATATTTCTCGACGAATAATTTAATCCTTTTCGGCAAAATCAGCCATATTAAGGACAATAGCCATTTAAACGGCAACAAAACTATCTTCAGAATAAATCTTAATACCCTGATAATAAAGTTGACAAGTGCCATAAGTCCCTTTAACAAGAAAATTACCACAGAAACCATAAATAAGAGAAGTGTTTTTATAGGTTTATAGATAAGATTTACCACTAACTTGACAGTAAGCTGGTAGAATCGGACACTAACAGAAATAATAAGCTTCAAAAACGAAAGATAAATTGATTTCAATAAGGCTTGGTATGCTGCAAAACCTAATAACACTGCTAGTACCAAATAGATTCTAATTTCACCTTGGTTCACTAAAAATAGCACATAAAATATTAACAAAGCCTGCAAAACCCAAAAAAGGAGGTCATGGAAAAAGACAATGGTTCTTTTCCTTTCAGCTCTTTTCAAAAAGAACTGATACGTATCTAAGCTTATCCCAAAAAACAAACCCATGCCAACCATAGCCAGCATGGTCATGAATTGTGTAGATAGTGTCATCGGAATATCTTGCTAAAGAAACCCTTAGCTTTTTCTCCGCTTTGTTCATCAACATAAATCAATTCAAACACTTTGCCCTTAATAGAAACAATCCCTTTTTCCACATCCAGGTTTTTCATTTGCAGGTTTTGTCCTCGAATAGATAAGAAACCCATCACTGTCTCCAGCAAAAACTCTTCATTATCAAAGCTTTCCACTTGCTTAACTCCTGTAATGTCAAGCAATCTTCTTCCTCTCATGATAACATCATGCTCTATGTTGCTCGTTTTCGCAGTATTGGAATCATAATTTTGGTTCATATCCTTATCCCTCACAATCACAAAAGTACAATCATTTGTACAAGTGTATGAGGAGGGAGTCGAAAAAAGAACAAGCTCTTTTCCCAAAAATTGATCGCTTGGTTACTCTGTCTTTTATTCCCCGGTAATTCCTTTAGTTAAACTAGGATACTGTCTCTTCTTTAATGATTTTATACATATTAGCCGCATCTTCTTTTTTTGTAGATTCTTGCAGTATTTCTATTTGGACCGTCACTAGCTTTTGGCCAAAACGGACTTGCAGTTCATCGCCCACTTTAACATTACTGCTGGCTTTTGCCTGAATTCCGTTTATAAGAATACGTCCTTGATCTGCAACCTCTTTAGCCAATGTTCTTCTTTTAATTAATCTGGAAATTTTTAAAAATTTATCTAATCGCATGTCTATTCACTCCTTATCTGTTTTCTTTCTCCATCTGTTTAGCTTCTTCCCAATAACTATCTAAAATTTCTAATGGCAGCTCCTGCACTTCCTTACCCAATTCCTTAACCTTTGCTTCAATAAAATGAAAACGGCTGATGAACTTTTGATTTGTGCGGAAAACAGCTAATTCTGGATCTATCTTGTAATATCTAGCTACATTTACAAACGAGAACAGAATGTCGCCAAATTCTTTTTCCATTTCTTCTTTACTTGCCCCATTCTCTACTTCTTCTCTGAACTCTATCATTTCTTCTTTCACTTTATCCCAAGCTTCTGCAACTTCCGGCCAATCGAATCCAGCTTTTGCCGCTTTACTTTGAAGATCATAAGCTCTGGAAAGATTAGGCGAGCTACTTAAAACCCCATCAAGCAAGGAAGCTTGCTTTTCTGGCTTTTCCGCAGTTTTTGCTTGCTGCCATGTATCCAAGACATCTTCCACTGTTTCTAACTTCTCTTTTCCAAAAACATGAGGATGTCTCCGCACCATTTTTTCTGATATTCCTTCTATCACATCATCAATGGAGAAATAGCCTTCATCTTCACCTATTTGGCTATGAAGCATAACCTGCAGCAATACATCTCCGAGTTCTTCTATTATATTATCGATATCACCCTCATTGATTGCCTCAATAAGTTCAAATGATTCTTCAATTAAATATTTTCTAAGCGACTCGTGGGTCTGTTCCTTATCCCAGGGACATCCTTCGGGACCTCTTAATGTTGCAATAATCTGCTGCAACTTTGCAAACTGTTTATAAAGCATTCGCTCCTCTTGCACTGGTGGAATATATAACGATGTTAAGTTATTCAACTCTACCTCTCTATCCAATTCATGAAGCTCAATTTCCTTGATGCGCTCCTGCGCACTGCCTGCAGCTGTTACAATCACTACAGGATAGTCATAAGGAAGCTTTTCCATTAAGGTAAGCTTAACTTCAGATGCTGAAAAAGCATCATACACTTGTCCAATGATAAGATGCTGCGTGAACTGCAACTCATCTTTTCGCAAGTCTGTACCATCCAGTAGCTGAAAACCATCGATAGGGTCAATTTTCAACGCTTGAAAGATATTATCTAAAAAGCTTTGACCTCCGCCAATCTTTAAGTTAACCTCACCCTTTTCACTTTTTTCAATAAGGAGCTGAACTGTTTTTTCTGCTACAAGAGGATGACCTGGCACTGCATACACGATAGCTTCTTTCTCTGCCTCTACCATTAAAACATCCACGATTTCACTATAAACAGCGTCAAATTGATCATGCTTCTCATATATATAATCCATATAAATAAATTCGCCGCCCTCTTCTTCAAGTACAGCAAGAACAGGATGATCCTTCGTACGCACATAAACCTTTTGCTTATTATTCATTAAGCTTCTATAAACACCAAGCGGAAGCTGGTCAATATCACCTGCACCTAGTCCTATTACTTCAATGTTTCTCATGCTATTTTCTTCCTTTCTTAGGTAAAAACCAGCTTAACTTCCTTCCGAACGGCAATACCAGCAAATCTTGCTCTTTAAATACATTGCCTCTAAGAACGAGGAAGACATAAACAAATCCTCCAAGCACTACTCCCGTCAGAGATTGAAATGCGGACAACAAACGGCTGTCTTCTCTTTGCATAAATATATCTGTCAGAAGAATATACCCTTCAACAGATAAGTACATACATATAGCCGCAAACAAAATAATGACTATATGCTTGCTATTTACAAGCGGCACTTTCAATAGCATATATAATTTAACAGCCATTAATACAAGAATGATAAGCAGTGTTAAGTTAGTCGCATAGGCTGCTCCGCTCGTTCCAAACGCAGAAACAAACGGGCCGTTTAACACATACTTAATGACAAACCCAAATAAAACAATAACAGCTGGGAAAAGAGTAGAACCCAATCCTTGAAGTACTGCAGTACATGTAACAATCATTGCATTAAGCAGAATGACAAAGCATAAAACCGCTAGTACCTGGGACCCTTGTTCATTTTGGAACAGCATGCTGTTTACTTCACTAATCATGCTTAGCAGACCAACGGAGGCACCAAACCCAAAGAAAAGGCTGACCACTAGTGAAAATCTTACCTTTTCAGCTAAAATGCTCTTTTCCTTTTTCATTCTTTCACCTGTAATAAATGGTACTAATGTTAAAGCCATTGAAGTAGAAATGACTGTCCCAAGCTGTATTAACGGCTGTCCTCTGTCATATATTCCTTTAAGCACCTTTGCCTCTTCTTCATTAATTCCAGCAGAAAGAAGCTGAGTATAAATTGTTAAAGAGTCAGCAAGCTGTAATAAGATGAGCAGCATACTGCTTATTGAAATAGTAATTCCTTCATATATGATTCTTTTTATAATTTTTCTATTATCACTGTTCCATAATTTGCGAACAGACGAGATACTACGCAGAGAGTGATGCTTTTTATAAAAGTAAAACAACACTAAAAAGGAAAGCAAACCTCCTGTTACAGAGCCAAGCATCGCACCTGCTCCAACCGCATATAACGAATAGCCTTTGCTTATGAAATAAACGGAGCAAAAAAGAATGGTGCCTACCCTCATCAACTGTTCAGCAACTTGAGAAAAAGCAGTTGGAACCATGTTGCCTTCTCCTTGGAGCAATCCCCTAGATGTAGCAACAAAAGGTGTGAATAAAAAGGCAAATGATATCACTTTAATCAGAATAGCTAACTCTTCATCACCCATAGCAGCTGACAAATACTCTGCTCCAAAGAATAAGAACAAGAATGAGCCTATTCCCAAGGAGTATAAAAGCAAAAAGGAGGAACGAATAAGTCCTTCCAGTCCAATTACATCGCCCTTTGATTTCATTTCTGTATATAGCTTAGATATAACAACGGGAAATCCATATGTACTTAAAGCTATTGCCACACCATAGATTGGATAAACCTGTTGATATATATAAAAACCTGTATCTCCGACTATATTTTGAAAGGGTATTCTGTATACAGCGCTCAATATTTTTACGACAAGCGCTCCAACTGTCAGGATGATAGCACCTGTGAACCAATTATTTGATTGTTTAGGCACAAGCAAGGCCCCTTCCATCTTCTGTTTCGCTTGTATTATAGCACAATTCCACCCTAGTTGCCTTTGCACACTACATCAAAAATGCTAAAAAAAGGAAAATACAAAAAGCATTTTCCTTTTTTCTGTTACAGAAAAGATGTCACAATTATAATAAGAATGAGAGGTCCAAAAATGATGGCATATCCTAACGGTTGTGCAAAGTTGATGCTCCAGCCTATTCCGAACCTTTTCTCTACGAACAACGATGGATCATTTTTATTGAAATAGAAAAGTCCTCCCTTCCAATGATAGTCTGAGTCAAAATCAGAAACTTCCTTCGTGACGTCAGCTTTTGTCAATGCCTCAAGCTGCACATTTAGCTTTCCTACTTTAATTGCATATACAAGAGTCCCAATCAATACTACCGCTAGAAATGCTAACGGGAATAACAGCATTAGAGTCTCGGCAAATATGCCGGGATAAATAATGGATAATTGCAGGAAGGACAACAATACCGTTATTACTAAAGAGATGATCGCTAAAAACCAGCTGTTGTACTTTCTCATAAGCAGCTGCCTTGTCTTAGAACCAGATTTGTTAGAAGCGCTAATCTTGATTCCCGATTTTCTAGTAAATTCGTGGATGGCAACAAACATGGACTGCATAACCAATAGGAGCAGCAGATGGGAAAGAACGGAAAGATAGCTTTTTTCCGTAAAACTGTCTGGTTGACCATTAGCTCCCCAGTGGGTTGGAATACTGTCTGGTATTTGAGTATATTGCGTGAGGGTAAGCACACTTAAACCTAGTGTTAAAAGAATCGGCATAGCTACTATAAACCATGGCAGCATTTCGTCGAGCTTTCTGACGCTCAAGTCTGTAATCTTCACTTCCTTTAAAGCGGCAGACCAACCTGTACGCTTCTTCAACTCCGACATCTTTCCATGGCAGTAAAAATATAAGATTAGTCCCCAAAGCATCGAAGATAATAGAAGCACCATACCTAAAGCTGCTCTAACACTTGGATTCAGTTCATTCATCCATATTGCATAACCAGCAATAATAGCCAGTGAACCGGCTGAGTAACTGATCACATATAGTTTTTTATAAAACTGCACCCTCTTTTCATCTTTATACTCATCCGGTACATACACACCAAACACATGTGTTTTTCTCATGACAACAGGGATAATACTTTGCATCACTGTTTGAAAAACCATTAACACTATAAATATTCCTTGTTCCATGTTTATTCCCCCTTATATTCATTGATCAGCAATTCTACAAGACCGTTTATCTCTGCTTTCCCCATTCCTAATGTCATTGCCTCAAGCAATACTGGCTTCATTTCTCTAACAAGCCGCTCATAATGCTCAGACCCAGGATTCGCATGTTGAAGTCTTACAATCGCCCCTGATTTCGGGATAATTTGAATAATCCCTCTCTTTTCGAGCTCATGATAGCTTTTATTAACTGTATGCATGTTAATACCTAGGTCAGCTGCTAAGGACCTTACAGAAGGAAGCATGTCTCCCTCCTTTAATTCCCCTTTTAAAATTCCCTCCATTAATTGATGTATTAATTGCGAATAAATAGGGAAGTCTGATTGAGGGTCTAATTTAATATACATTTTTATTCTCCTTACTTGTTATACCTTTATTATAACAGATTTGTTCTACACTTCATATAACAAGACACTGATTTTCTTTTAGAAACAACAAAAAAGGCAGCCAATATAGCTGCCCTTAACAATATTAAGATTAGGATTCCATTTGTCTAGCTAAAAAGCCAGCAGCAGTTTCTACTGCTTTCTTTTCTACCTCGCCAAGAGTACCTTCTTTAGAAAAAATGATAACTGCACCAATTGGATCACCATTTGCAATGATTGGTCCGATGGTATAGGCAGAAACAGTTTCTGTATTGTTATCTACGAGTGCAATTTGCTCTTGCTGTGTAATAAGGACTGATCCTCTGTCCTCCATTGCCTTCTCAATAACTTCACTGATATTCTTGTTTAAATATTCCTTCTTCGACCCACCGGCAACTGCGATATAGGTATCCCTGTCACAAATTAATACAGAGTTTCCTAAGCTATCATAAAGAGCTTCTGCATACTCTTTAGCAAAATCACTTAGCTCGCTAATAGGAGAATACTTCTTCAAAATTACCTCCCCATCGCGATCTACGAATATTTCCAGTGGATCTCCTTCACGGATACGTAAAGTTCTTCTGATTTCTTTTGGGATAACGACACGACCCAAATCATCGATTCGACGCACAATTCCAGTTGCTTTCATTTCATGTTGCCTCACTTTCATCAGATGATTTTTTAATATTGGTAAGTATTTCTTCTGTAAAATATGAAATGCTACCATATTTAAACTTAGTATCTTTCATATGGAAAGTTCTATGCATTAACTACGTAAAATTTTCTCTTCGATGTGAATATTACCATCTTAGGTAACACGGGACATTTTCTGCAAAATTTACAGTTGCGGCTAAAGACATTTTTTCCAAAACAAAACATAAACATTGGCATTGCTTTGACAAAAAAGCGGAATCCATTAAAAAGCTGCCTTTTAGCAATTATATCTCTGGTTTTCTTTACCCCTGTCCATATTAGATAAACCTGCGCATAGGCATAATAAGACAAAAAAACTGTTTGGATACAAGCATGATGCCCTCTCCAAACAGTTTTCAGTTATCATATTTTCAGCTTGCCTCTTGAGGCTCTTTTTTAAATGTGCTCAATGCCTCTACCATTTCATAACAAGCATTTAGCCACTTATCTGTTTCAATTCCTTTTACATGGAGGACGATTTTTAATTTTTTGCCATCCATTCCTAAACCAATCATACGGCCAAACTTCGAACTCTTCTCGAAAATCTTCTGTCCGTCCATTAAACTGCTGCCATGCTCAGACAATAGAATCAGAACTTCTTCTTTCGATTGTTTAATAAGCTCTACTCCAGCAGCTTTTCCATACAGCTTCATTTCTGTCAATTTGAACAAATAAGCAACCTCAGATGGATAATCTCCAAATCTGTCGACCATTTCATCCTGAAGCTCTGAAAGCTCATCAAAGGACGCAACCCCTCTGAACCTCTTATACATTTCAATCTTCTGCTGACCATCACTAATATAAAAGTCTGGGATATAAGCATCAATATCCAGATCTAGATCAATTGTCTGTTTCTGCTGCTCATCAAATGTACCTTTTCTTTCTTCAATAGCATCCTTGAGCATTTGAGAATACAAATCAAATCCGACTGAATCAATAAATCCATGCTGCTGTGCTCCGAGAAGATTACCTGCTCCTCTTATCGTCAAATCTCTCATGGCAATTTTGAAGCCTGAACCAAGTTCAGTAAATTCCTTGATTGCCTGCAGCCTTTTTTCTGCTACTTCTGTGAGAACTTTATCCTTGCGGTAAGTAAAGTATGCATAGGCAACCCGGTTTGAGCGTCCCACACGTCCGCGCAGCTGGTAAAGCTGGGAAAGACCCATGCGATCAGCATCCTGAACAATTAGTGTATTTACATTCGGGATATCTACACCTGTCTCAATGATGGTTGTGCTAACCAACACATCAAACTCTCCCTCTAGGAAGCTGAGCATAACCGATTCCAGCTCATTTTCGGTCATTTGCCCGTGGGCATATGTTACCCTTGCATCTGGGACAAGCATCGATATTTCCTCTGCTTTCCGTTCAATATCTTCAACCCGGTTATACAGGAAGTAGATTTGCCCGTTACGTGCCAATTCCCTTTCAATCGCTTCACGCACTAGTGCTCCGTTATATTCCATTACATATGTCTGTATTGGGAAGCGGTTCTCCGGCGGTGTCTCAATAACAGAAAGGTCGCGCACACCCAGCATTGACATATGCAGCGTTCTCGGAATAGGAGTTGCTGTTAATGTCAGAACATCTACGTTAGTTTTTAGCTGCTTGATTTTTTCTTTATGCGTAACACCAAAACGCTGTTCTTCATCAATAATCAGCAAACCTAAATCACGATAAGTAATATCCTTTGAAAGAATACGATGTGTTCCCACAACGATATCAAAGGTGCCTGCTTTTAACCCTTTAATAGTGTCTGTCTGCTGCTTTCTTGTCCTAAATCTGCTTAATAATCCTATTTCAATCGGATAATCCTGGAATCGCTCTCTCAAAGTCTCATAATGCTGCTGTGCTAAGATGGTTGTAGGCACAAGAAAAGCGACTTGCTTTCCATCTGCAATTGCTTTGAAGGCTGCACGAATGGCAACTTCCGTTTTCCCATAGCCAACATCTCCACATAACAGTCTATCCATTGGACGTTCTCTTTCCATATCCTTTTTGATCTCATGGATAGAGCGTAGCTGATCTTCTGTCTCTTGGTATGCAAAGGATGATTCAAATTCCCGCTGCATTTCTCCATCTGGAGAGAAACCATAGCCGACGGCTGCTTCCCGCTCTGCATATAGCTTAATAAGATCATCAGCAATGTCCTGAACAGATGATTCAACCTTCTTCTTAACCTTCTTCCAATCATTGCCGCCCAATTTATATATTTTTGGCTCTTTGCTCTCTGACCCTACATATTTTTGCACTAAGTCTATCTGATCAACAGGAACATACAGCTTGTCGCTGCCTTGATAGCGTAAATGGAGGTAATCTTTATGAATACCATTGATTTGCAATGTTTCAATTCCTAAGTACTTACCAATCCCGTGATTTACATGCACAACATAATCGCCAATTTTCAACTCAGAATAGCTCTTTATTCTTTCTGCATTAGAAAGCTTTTGCCTCCGTGCAGATGATTTTTTCACTTTAGTCTTAAACAGCTCTTCCTCAGTAATAACAGCAAGCTTTAATAATGGCATTTCAAAGCCAGACTGAAGGCTTCCCTCCAGCAGCTGAATTTTGCCTGTCGCAATCCTGTCATTGTCTGTTTGAATATCTGCCTGAATATCATAATCTTGAAGCACTTGTTCTAGCTTCTCTAACCTTTCCTGATTGTTCGCTAAAACAAGGACAGAGTACTTATTCTTCTTCCAACGATCCATCTCAGATTTAAGCACATTCATTTGCCCGTGGAAGCTTTGCATTTGTTTACACGTAACATTAATGATATTCTGCGGATTCGTATTCGGAACATGGCGCAGGAATAAAGACATATAAACAATTGGCTGCACAGCCTTATGAAGCAAATCTTGGACATTTTGCGAAAGCTTCATGTCATGAATGATTTCCCCTTCATTCAGCAGGCCAGTATACCAATCAGCCTCTTCCTTCTCCAATGTATCGTTCATTTCTTGAACTCTACTAATTTCATCAATAAAAACCAGACCATTTTTTGGTAAATAGTCTATCAAACTTGTATGATCAGGATATAGAAGAGATAAATATTTATAGAGCTGCTCCGGCTTCTGGCCATTTTTCAGCTGCTCAATCTCATGTCCTATATTCTGTGCAAGCAGTGTCTTCGTCTTTTCATCTTTAATCTTTTTCAGACTTTTTGCCAAGCCAGTCTCGACCTTTGCTGCAAAAGCCTCCAGCTCAACTGTATCAATAATAACCTCTGTTGCTGGACCAATTGTTATGGAAGAGAGCTTCTCTTTTGAACGCTGGTCTTCTAGTGAGAATGTTCGAATAGAATCAATTTCTGTATCAAACAATTCCATACGTAGGGGATACTCCTCAGTTAAAGGATAAATATCCAATATACCCCCTCTTAAACTGAAGTCACCAGGGGCAGAAACCATATCTGTTCGTACATATCCAGTCGTAACAAAGCGTTGGATGAGCTCTTCCAGATTAATATCCTTACCGACTTCAAGTTCAATTTGCTGTGCTTGCCACAGACTTTTTGGTGGAAGCATCTTTCTCAAACCCGCAACAGGGACAATCAGTATCCCTTTAGCTGTTTTATCATTTGTCCAGTGGTTCAGCACTTCAATCCGCTGTGCCTTTAATTCTGGACTGGAGATACTAATTTCAGCAGCTATAAGCTCATTGGCAGGGTACAAGAATACTTCCTTCTCGTCCACTACATTAGTTATATCATCATAAAGTTTTTGTGCCTGAAGCAGATTTGGTGCTACTACAACCACTGGTCTTTTTGTTTGCTCATATATAGAAGTCATAAATAGTGTTCTTGCAGAGTTAGATAAACCAGAAACTATTTGTTCCTTCAACCCCGCCTCAACACCAGACATGACATTTTTAATGTCTTCCTGTTTATTGAATAATTTTTTTAGGCCTAACAATAGAAGATTCCCTCCCTACTTAAAAAATGAAAAAACAATCTTGTTTTTTCGTACAAATTACACCTATCATACATTTTATCTGCCCCTTGAAGCCTGTTTATCTATTTATAATTTTTTTGTTTAGATCAATAATATTATATTACATTAAGTCTCCAAAATTCTGTAAACAAGCAAACGGAAAAATGCTTTGGAATCGCTCCAAAGCTTCTTTCGCCATGAAATGCTTTCATAACATTAATGAATCAAATAATCGGTTTCATAATAACCTGGATTTTTAGCTAATGATTCTTGGCAATCCTCACAAATGGACTTGATATGAATATCGCCTGACCCGCTGTAATTTATCATCTCTGCTCTTTCTTGTTCTGTCAAGATATCAAAGCCCAGCCGGGAAGTTTCAACAGACTTCGCTTCAATACTTCCTATCTTTACTCCACAATGACGGCAATTATAATGTATAGCCATAAAGCAGGCCTCCTTAAAGCTTTATACTAGTGCTAGTATTTACCTTTTGGAGGGAAGTTATACTTAAGAATCTAAAAGCACAGCGGCCTTAAAACGCTTACTGGATATTATATATATTCATCACTTGCAGGAATGGTTCTTTCATCCACTGTTCACAAGCATCAGAACATTTCTTCACAATGATTTCCAAAGCCTCTTGCTCTTCCTTCGTAAATCTTCCTAAAACATAATCTGTCACTTTCATCCCATTCTGGGGCCTGTCAATTCCGACACGAATACGATTAAATTTTTCAGTGCCTGTATGGGCAATCGTCGATTTAATCCCATTATGTCCGCCAGAGCTTCCTTTTTGTCGCAATCTTATTTTGCCGACAGGCAAATCTAAATCGTCGTATATTACAACGATATCCTCTGTTTTAATATCATAATAGTCCATGATTGGGCGGATGGATTCCCCAGACAAGTTCATGTACGTCAGCGGCTTTAACAGTACTGCCTTTTCTCCATTAATCATCCCGATGCCATATTGTCCCTTGAATTTAGATTTATCCAAAGGGATTCCATACTCTTTAGATATATAATCTATAACTTCAAAGCCAATATTATGCCTTGTTTTTTCGTATTGCTTTCCTGGGTTGCCCAAGCCTACTACCAATTTCATGAAATTCACCCTTTTATTCTTGTTTATATACAGAAAAAGAAGGCTTGCCAATAACTTCTCAATCGGCCAAGCCTCCATTATTGATTATCACAGCTTGTATGTATATATCAAATAGGAACAAGCACAACTTGCCATCCTATTTGATATTCTACATCCATTTAATGCATACCTTCCTTTTTTAAGCATTTAATCATTAAATACATACAAAAGGTCCATATTACCTAAAAATTAATCTGTTTCCTCAACAGTCGTTTCTCTGCCTTCTACATTTTCTGGAATTCCACCATCTTGCTGCTCACCAGTGCTTATTTCTTCCTCTTGTCTTGGAGGAAGTATGGAAGCAATGGTTTCATCTGCCTCATGGTTAATTTCCAGATTGTCATATCCTTTAATATCAGAGATAGATAGCGTTTCGCCAACCTGCAGGCTGCTGATATCAATATCAATAGCAGCAGGAATATCGTTAGGCTTTGCTGTTACTTCGACTTCATGCAGCGCCTGCTGCAGAACGCCGCCATCCTTTACGCCGCTTGATTCGCCAGTAAGATTGATTCTGACTGTTGCAGTTATTTCTTTTGATAAATCAACCGCTAAAAAGTCAACATGTAGAATTGTTCGTTTAATCGGATCAGAATGATATTCGTTCAGCACAACATTGTGCTTATCACCATCGACATCCAAGGAAATAACTCCATTGCGTCCAACATCCTTCAATACTTTTAAAAAGTTCGCTTCATTTAGCGTAATAGATGTGCTGTCCACTTTGGAACCATAAACCACGCCTGGAATGTCTCCTTTAGTCCTTAAATCCGTTAACACCGAATGCTTAGAAACCGTACGCTTTTTTGCTTGTAATGTTGCACTCATAATAAAATTCGCCTCCATTATATTCAAATCACTATATATAAAAAATTCCCTAAAACTAGCTATTTTAAACATGCTAGTTAGTAACTAGGTAATTTTTTCCTAAGAGTGAAAGAATACAGAAGACCAATATCCCAATAGAAATAAGTCGCTCCCCTTAACAGAGAGCGACATATTTCTTAATCAAAAAGATAGCTTACTGACTGATCGGAATGAACTCTGATTATTGCTTCTCCAAGCAATTCTGCTACAGAAAGTTGAATTACGTTATCTGTAAGCTTTTCTTCTGGAAGCTCAATAGAGTTTGTAACTACAAGCTCTTTTATTTTGGAATTCTTAATTCTTTCCATGGCAGGTCCAGACAGAACAGGGTGTGTACAGCAAGCGTACACTTCCTTCGCTCCATTCTCAGCAAGAGCATTTGCTCCAAGAGTAATTGTGCCAGCAGTGTCAATGATGTCGTCAATAAGAATAGCAATTTTTCCTTCGATATTTCCGACGATGTTCATGACTTCAGCCACATTCGGTTTAGGACGTCGTTTATCAATGATAGCAATTGGTGCTTTAAGACGCTCTGCAAGCTTACGAGCTCTTGTTACACCGCCATGGTCTGGTGATACGATGACAATATCGCCGTCGAATTCCCTTTTGCTGAAATATTCCCCTAAAATTGGCACACCCATCAAGTGATCGATAGGAATATCGAAGAATCCTTGAATTTGCGGTGCATGCAAGTCTAACGTTATAACACGAGTAGCTCCTGCAGTTTCCAACAGATTCGCTACCAGCTTAGCTGTAATTGGTTCACGTGCACGAGCTTTACGATCTTGACGTGCATAACCATAGTAAGGTATTACCAAGTTAATTGTTTTAGCAGAAGCGCGTTTTAAAGCATCAATCATGATAAGAAGCTCCATGATGTGCTCATTTACAGGAGAACTTGTTGATTGAATAATATAAACATCACAACCACGAATGCTCTCTTCAATATTGATTTGAATTTCTCCATCACTGAAACGTGTAACAGAGCACTTACCTAGTTCTACGCCGATTGTTTTGGCAATTTCCGCTGCCAACGCCGGATTGGAATTTAAGGTAAATACCTTTAAGTTTGGATCTGTATTTTTAACTAGCATGATGAACCTCCACTGGCTTTATTCCTAATTAATAGCTTGTCCTAATTTCAGCAAGGAATAAGACAGGATTAATTCCCTCTTATTCCACTTTTTACTTCTTTCAATCTTGCTTTGACTTTTTCACGTACTCATCTTTATTAACTTGTCGGGCCCGTGCAATGGATAACGCATCCGCTGGAACATCATCTGTAATAGTAGAACCAGCTGCAACGTAAGCTCCTTTGCCTACTTTGACTGGTGCTATCAAATTGGAATTACAGCCAATGAATGCACCATCTTCTATGGTTGTCAAAAACTTATTTTCGCCGTCGTAATTGACTGTTATCGTACCACAGCCTATATTGACATCACTGCCAACTGTCGCATCACCGATATAGCTTAAATGGGAAGCTTTGCTTCTGTCCCCAAATTCCGCCTTTTTGATTTCAACAAAATTACCTATTTTCACGTCATCACCTATAGCGGAGGCAGGACGGATATGGGCGAAAGGTCCAATATTTACATTCGAACCAATTTTGCTGTCAAATGCAGCAGATTGCCTGATTTCAGTATTTTCTCCAATAACACAATTGCTTATTTCCGTATTTGGTCCAATAACACAATCGGAAGCAATAGCTGTTTGCCCTGAAATTATTGTGCCTGGCAAGATGACCGTATCATTTCCAATCGTAACATCTGTGCCGATATAAGTATTTGATGGATCTACAATCGTGACACCATTGCGCATATGAGCTTCATTGACACGTTTCTTAAGGAGTCTTTCAGCTTCAGCCAATGCAATCCGGTCATTCACGCCAATCGTCTCATTAAAGTCCTCTGTCTTATATGCAGATACTATTTCACCTTGTTTTTTGAAAATCTCAATGACATCAGGCAAATAGTACTCCCCTTGAGCATTTTCATTTGTGACATTATTCAATGCCTCAAACAGAGCTGCATTATCAAAACAGTACGTACCAGTATTTATTTCGACAATTTTCTTTTCGTCATCCGAAGCATCTTTATGTTCAACAATTTTTTCAACTTCACCAATATCGTTCCGTACAATCCGTCCATAACCTGTCGGGTCGTCTGCAACTGCAGTCAATACTGTTGCTTTAGCGGAAACTTCTAAATGATAACTGCAAAGAGCCTCTAACGTCTCCGATGTAATCAAAGGTGTATCGCCGCAAACAACGACTGTGACTCCTTCTTTATCTTGAAGAAACTCCTTAGCCTGCATAACTGCGTGTGCAGTTCCTAACTGTTCAGCCTGATAAGCATAACTGATTTTATCTCCAAGCTGTGCTTTAACTTGATCCGAACCGTGGCCTATAACAGTTACAATACGCTCCATTTGAAGCTTTGATACTTGATCGACTACATGCTGCACCATCGGCTTGCCGCAAACTGGATGAAGCACTTTATATAGCTTAGACTTCATTCTTGTTCCTTGTCCTGCGGCCAAAATCACTGCGTATCGATTTATCATTAACGGGCCTCCAATTTAACCTTTTTATCCATTAAAAATATATCCTAATTACAGCATGATTTCAAGGAATGTTTGTATCCAAATATATGAAAAACAGCTGAAATAATAAGGTGTATAAGGGTTTCTCATCAATGATTTTTTTATTTACTTTTCTTACGGATGCTAAGAATCCGCTTACCTTTTTTCCACTGTAATAATTCACATGTGCAAATTATTTCTATATCTATATAAAATTATGCTTCAACTATCTGTAGTCGCAAAAAAAAGAGCCTTACTCTTCGGAAGTAGGCTCTAGCTGCTCATTATTCTTTAGGAAGCACCAGCTTCTTCAAATTCAACTTCTAATTCACCTAAACGGTGGTACTCTGTTAAAACAGCTTCCTGGATTTTACCTCTTGTCCCGGAGTTAATCGGATGAGCAATATCCCTAAATTCACCATCTGGTGTCCGCTTGCTAGGCATTGCGACAAATAAACCGTTATTTCCGTCAATGACCCTAATATCGTGAACAACAAACTCATTATCTAGAGTAATAGAGGCAATGGCTCTCATTCGTCCATCCGTATTGACTCGGCGTAGTCTTACGTCAGTTACTTCCATTCTGTTCACCACCTTTACTAGAAGATAAAATCTAGTTAAGTAATTCAACAGAATTTCCATAACTCCTTCTTAATCAGCAAAATTTTTTAGAATATTTAAGATAAAATCCTAAAAAACGCTAACTTTAGTTACAAAAACTAACATATTCCTACCTAAAGTTACTTACTTAATGCGATTACTTCCATTTCAACTAGTACATCTTTAGGCAATCTTGCTACTTCTACACAAGAACGTGCTGGTTTATGTACATTAAAATATTGACCGTACACTTCATTAATTGCTGCAAAGTCATCCATGTTTTTAATGAAAACAGTAGCTTTCACGACAGTTTCAAAAGAAGCATTTGCTTCTTTCAGTACCGCTGCAAGATTTTTAAATACTTGGTGTGTTTGTTCCTGTACGTCACCAGTAACTAATTCTCCTTCTGCAGTCAAAGGGATTTGGCCGGAGCTGTAGAACATGTTATTGACAATAATTCCTTGAGAATATGGACCAATTGCTGCTGGCGCATCATTTGTTTGTACAATTTTCATTTTCATTATCCCCCTATTGGTTCTTATCAAAAAAATTTCCAACTTCAACAGATATTTTCTTTTCTTTAACATCCACACCAGAAAGTTTTACCAATGACAAATAATCATCAACAAGCCTTTCCTCCGCTTCTTCCGCCTCAATCAAGACGGCAATACCGGCAACGTTAGCATTAAATTCATCCAATAGGCTGATCATGCCATTCACTGTGCCGCCTGCCTTCATGAAATCATCGACAATAAGTACGTTGGAGCCTTGCTCTAAGCTTCGTTTTGAAAGAACCATCGTTTGAATCCGCTTGGATGAGCCTGATACATAATTAATGCTCACTGTTGATCCTTCCGTTACTTTACTGTCCCTTCTTACCATCACAACTGGAACATTCAAGAATGAAGCAACAGCATAGGCAAGCGGGATCCCTTTTGTTGCCACTGTCATGACAACATCAATATTTGTTTCAGCAAAAGCAGACGCAAAGATTTTCCCTACCCTTTGTACAAGAGCCGTATCTCCTAGAATATCTGTCATATAAAGATATCCACCGGGAAGCAGCCTGTCAGGTTTCATTATTAATTGACAGAGCTCCTCTATGAATGCTTTTGCTTCCTCTTCATTAACTTTAGCGTGATATTTCACGCCACCTGCAGCACCTGGCAATGTTTGCAGAATCCCTATTCCTCTTTCCTCAAAGGTTTCTTTTATTATCGCTAAGTCTTCACTGATGGAAGATTTAGCAGAACCATACCTTTCGGAAAAATAAGATAAGGAAACTAATTGCCTTGGATGCTCTAATAAATAATTCGTCATGTCTATTAAACGTTCACTACGACGAAATTTCATAAGGCGAACCTCCAAAAATCCGAATATTTTACAGTTAATATTACAGTATTATACGGATTTAATCAAGGGTATGACGATTCCCCATCATGCGGACTGCAAATACTTGGTCGCAAAAACCTCTTAATCCATTATATACACGGTTCATTCTTGAATCATGCTGGATTAATCCAAAGACAGTCGGACCGCTGCCGCTCATCAATACTGCATCTGCCCCGAACTTTTTCATCTGGTCCTTTATTTGAGCCACCTCAGGATACAGATTTAACGTTACATCTTCTAGTACATTCCCGACATTATTGCACATTGCTTCATAATCGCCTGTGCGAATGCACTCAATCATACCTTCAGTATCAGGGTGATTAATTTGCGAGACATTCAACTTTTTGTAAATATCCGCTGTAGACACGCCTATAAAGGGCTTGGCCAACACTACCCAGCAAATAGGCGGAGCAGGGATTTCCTTAATCATTTCTCCTCTGCCAGTTGCGAGGGCCGTACCCCCATATACACAAAAGCTCACATCAGAGCCGATTTCCGCTCCAATCTCAGCAAGCTCATCAAGGGTCAATTGAAGGTCCCACAGCTTGTTTAGACCCCTCAATACTGCTGCAGCATCGCTGCTTCCCCCTGCAAGTCCTGCTGCAACCGGGATGTTCTTTTCAATTTTAATTGTAACTCCCTTTTTAACATTAAACTTTTTCTTTAATAGATTTGCTGCTTGATAAGCAAGATTCCTTTGGTCATCGGGTACAAATCGATTAAGGGAATTTATCTTTATGGAATCCTTCTCTTCCAGAATAAGTTCAATTCTGTCTGCAAGGTCAATGGTTGTCATGATCATTTCTACCTCATGATAGCCATCCGGCCTTTTACTCAATACATCCAACGATAAGTTGATTTTAGCTGGTGCCTTCACCAAAAGCTTCAATATTTCCACCTACTTAACATTTTCATAAGTCCGCTTTTTCGTCCTATTGTACCACACAATAGGAAATAAAAAGAATGACTGATATAATAACCCAATTCTTCTATGTATGAAACAAAAAACAAAGAAGCAAACTATTGATTGCTTTATGTTTAATGAATAAATTCACAGCATTTTATGGCTATAGTGATTTTACCATAAAATATGTCATTTAAAGCAAAATACTAAGAATCATTTATGTTTTTTCCGCTCGTTTCCTAGCTTTTTTACTTGTTAGAAAAAAGGTGCAAAAAAAGACCTAACCCTACACCCTTCCCTATAGTGAAAAGGGTGCAGAGTTAAACCTGATGCCGTGAATAAATCCTTGATAGTTAATCTTTGTAAACAGGATTTAATTTAAAGGAATCAAAATTCACTTTTGATTATTTAGAAGACTCTGCTCAGCGATTTCAATTGCCCTCTTGACCATGTTCCCAGCATCCTTAGCTCGGATGCCGCCCCATCCATCCTTTTGGACAACATCATAAAAACCTAGTTCTTTTGCAATTTCTTCTTTTAGCCCTTCTGACATAATTCCTCTTCGTCTACTCAACCTTAAACCTCTCCTTTCATTATTCACGGTAGTTATAGTATGTAACCCTGTTTTTTTTTCATGTACTGTTTCTATTTCCAGTTATCACAGATTTTCCCCATGAAAAAAGCAGCAACCACGTGGTAACTGCTAGTCTCTACAATATATATTAGCTTAGAGCAACTTGTCCTGATGTATCTTCATAGAAGGTAATTTGAACCGTTTCTGTTAAAACATCTGCATAACTGTACGATACCCGTTCAAATGCATTTTCATCCTGATCTAACTCTACCACAAACACAGAGGGATATGTTTCAGCCAATACACCTGAACGTTCAATCGTTTTACGACGACCGCCATTAGCCTTCAGCATCAATCTTTTCCCTAAATTCGAATCAAGAGCTTTTTTTATATCTGATAATGTTTTTGCCATTTTCGGTCCACCTCACTGTGTAAAGTATATCACACTGACACAATAGAGTCAAACAAAAATATAAATTATAACAGTCTCTTTTAGAAGTTGTCAATATTTTTTATTCTTATTTTTCTTCTATTTTTCAACAATTTTATTTTTTCCCATTCTACCATAATTATGTATTAAAGTTTTTTTTATAAAGGAGCCTTTCTAAATAAAAAAAACAAGCTCCCTCTTTTCGAGAAAACCTGTTATCTATATCGTGATTTTTCTGTATTATACACTTTTCTTAAGTCCTTAGACTATTCAGATGCATTCGTGTTAAACGGCATGCCTGTGCGCAGCACTCCCTTTGTTTCAATACCACCAAGCCCTTTTTCCCCTGTGAGCGTATTTCGCAGCACATCCCAAACGTTTACCCTTTCCATGAATGGTGTATAGCTTATTTTCGCTACAATATACACAGGATCTAGAGCATGAATATTGACCCTTGAAGGAGAGCTTGCAAAGTTTGCTCCTGCATGTATAAGGGATTCAAAGTGCGATTGGCAAGCTCCTGCGAAAATTACAAGCTGATCCAGATGTGGAACTCTCCGCCTTGCTTCCATAACTGTTTGCACAAAATATTTAGAATGGCGGTACGCATTTATGTCCTTCTTGTCTCCTAATGACTTAGAATAAGCATCATGGCCGGTTACTACAAGTATATCCGGCCGATAATACTCAAGGAGCTTCCCGATTTTACCCGGCATTTCCTTCTCATTAGAATGAACCCCCGTTACAGGAATTCCTATTTTTTCATATAGATCAAGGCATTTCTTCAAGTAGTTAGGATCTCCATCCAAATGCAATACCTTCCCAGGCATTTGAAAATAGTTAATTGGTTTACTGTAAGCATCTGTAGAAGAATACTCCTGTTTCCTTTTCAGCAGGTTTACATCCTGCCTAAATAGTGCTAATGATTGTTCCTCTAAAAATTGAATCTCTTGCGCCATCTTTCTCTGCATCGGCTTATTGATAGAAATTAAGTCATCAAAAGGAGCGTCTGCAATGAGACGGAAATCCTCCCCATACAAAACAGCATATTTGCGTCCATTTTCTTCCTTTATATCAATAATTCGAAAAGCTAAATCACAATGATAGGATTTTCTGCCGACGATATCCATGATGTTTATGCTCACTAGTCGTCACTCCAGTACGCCCTGCCTAATGAATGGGCTAATGTTTCTTATCTACCTCTCATTAAACTATGCAAAAGTCCAGAAAGATGTGAGGAACAATTTACCCCATCACCTGTCACCTATAAAAAAGAAACCGGCCCCTCAATTAAAAGGGCCGGTCCTTCAATGTTTATTAACGGTTTAAAACGAATCATACAGCGCATCGCTAAGTGCAGCAAATTCTTCAATAGAAAGAGATTCTCCTCGTCTGGAAGGCTCAATTCCAGCAGTTTCAAGGGCAGCTATAATCGCTTCTTTTTTCTCCTTACCATTTTCAAGCTGGCTTGTTAAATTATTTAAAATGGTTTTTCTCCGTTGAGCAAAGCTAGCTCTAGTCACTCGGAAGAAGAATTCCTCACTTTTAACTGCAACTAAAGGCTTTTCCCTAATCGTCAGCCTGATAACAGCAGAATCGACATTCGGTTGTGGTACAAATACTGTCTTAGGCACGATCATTACAACCTCTGGAACTGTGTAATATTGAATCGCTATTGATAGGGAACCATATTCCTTCGTACTTGGACGAGCTGATATACGGTCAGCTACTTCCTTTTGGAGCATCACGACAATTCCGCGCAGCGGCAAGTTCTCCTCCAAAATTTTCATAATGATTGGAGTAGTTACATAATAAGGTAAGTTAGCCACAAGCATAATATCATCAATACCTGCGAATTCTTCCTCAATCATTTCCTTTACATTTGCCTTCAGTACGTCCGAATGGATCACCTTAGCATTCGGATATGGCTCAAGCGTTTCGCTCAAAATAGGCAACAGACGCTGGTCAATCTCATAGGCAACAACTTTTTTTGCACGCTTTGCCAGCTGTTCTGTTAATGCACCAATTCCTGGTCCAACCTCAATTGCACCTGAAGACTCCGACAACTCTGCATGGTCTACAATATTTCTTAATATATTCGTATCAATTAAAAAGTTTTGACCAAGACTCTTTTTAAAAGAAAATCCATATTTCTCTAAGATAGCTTTTGTTCTTACTGGTGTTGCTATATCTTTATACATCTTTTTCCTCCTGCCAAATAGCATTAACCGCTGCTGCAAAGTCCTGCTTGGAGATGTTAAACATCATCAGCCTTTTATGAAGCTGTTTGCCATTTGTATACCCTATTTTTAATATCTTGCCCAGCTTTTCTCTTCGCTCCTTCGATCCAGGTCCGCCAATCAGCTGTGCATCTAGTAAGTCCTCTTTAGTAATTTGCTCTATAATGCTTTCTTCCATGTGATGGGCTTCTTTGAGCGCCTCTCTAATCACTTCCACTGAGGCATGTTCTACACCAACACCCTTTCCATGCTTATGCAATGCCTTTTCCTTTGCAATGAATGCATGTTTACAATTAGGTATGTGCTTTTCTATTGTATTTCTTATTTTTTGGCCAGGAAAGTCTGGATCAGTCAGTATTATGACTCCTCTCGTTTCATTAGCCAGCTTTATTGCCTCAATTGTTGCCTTATTGATGGCAGAACCATTTGTTTCAATTGTATCAGCATCGACTGCTCTTTTGACAGCGGTAGTGTCATCTCTTCCTTCCACTACAATGATTTCTCTAAGTTTCATGAAGCCTCCAAAAAAAAATTTAAGTTTTGCAAAAAAAATGAAACATTTTTGTAACAATAAACGTCTATATATTATAGAAAAGAGTTAAATGAAATTCTAAAGGTTATTATAGCTCAAATTTTTCTTTTCAACAAAATCCGTTCAAAAGAAAAAAACAGAGGAATAACTCCTCTGTTAAAGATGTGCTAATAGTAGATGTTCAATGTGTATTAGGTTTTTGCAGACACTAACAAACACATGCATGTAAGAAGCTTTAAAAAAGGTTACTTCAAAATCTTAATTCTTACCTGTTTATTTCCCCATCGATAGGCTTCTGCCTTCGTCGGGAAAAAGACGTCGATTTTCTTACCTTTCACAGCACCGCCTGTATCACCGGCTACCGCGTATCCGTAGCCTTCAACATATACCTTTGTTCCTAACGGAATAACACTTGGGTCAACCGCAATTACTTTTGCATTCGGATTTGATTTGAGGTCAATTCCAGTAGCAGTATGTCCCGAGCATCCATTGCAGCTGGCTGTATAAGCTGTTGAGTTAACGTAAAGTTCTGTGCCTTCTTCGCTGGCATCTTCACCGCGGGAAGCAATTTGCGTAACTTCAATTGTGCCTACTGCAACTACTTTGTCCTGTTTTTCCTTAACTTCTTTTTCACTAAGCAGTTCTCTCGAAACTTCTTTGCCGTTTTCTAAAGTAACTTCGAAGGTTTTAGACTTTAGACCGTTTTTACCTTCCTTTAGTACCTTTTCTGTTCCCTTTTCAAGGCTATCATCCTTTTGGGTAACAACAGCATAATTAATCGGTTGTTCCACTACATCGGTGACCTTTTCTATACGTGTAATTTCTACAACGTCCTTCTTGTTCACTACTTCCTTTAGATCTGGTTCAACTCGGTCTAATTTCGTAAGTGATATCTCCTGTTGTTTTAAAAAGTCAGCGACCGTAGTCGAAGTGGACCATAGTTCTTTTTTCGATCCTGCGTCTACTAGTGTAACTGGAAATGCAGTATGTACAACAATCTCCATATTGTTCTTTATATGCTTATTCTGCTTTTGATTGATCTTATCGTGTTCATTCAAAGAGATTTTTTGTTCCTCGAGAAACTCCTTAACCGTTTCTGCTGTTGTCCATACCGTTTTCTTCTCGTCGTCTTTGCTCAATTCAACCTGTTTTGCTTGCTTCCAAACAACCTCCATCTCGTCAGCCACTCTTGTGTCTAACGTGGGAAACACCTCATCTTCTGAGCGTATGGCAATATCAAGTTCATCAAATATATCTTGAATAGTGGATGAGTGCGTTTCGATGACCTTCTCTTTCCCATCTAATGACAGCGCCACAGTTTTTTTCGTTGATTCGTAAACAACAAATCCTAAACCACTTAGAAAAACTATGAAGCTAGCAATAATAATGGGCCATTTCTTTCTGCTCAAAGACTTGGAAAACAGGCTTTTCATGTTTTGGATTACGATGAAAAACGCCTCCTTTTCTCTCGGAGTGATTATATAGAGTATCGTGTCTGCTGTCAACCCTTCTACATTCTTTGAACGTATCTCCTATTATGCAAAAAAACTCCATGAAAGGAAAGAAAGAAATCTCGACATGAACATTCTATGAGAAAAGGAAGCAATGTAGAACTTCTTAGAACAAAGTAATATTAGGACAAGCTTTTCAATGATTCGACACCATCTCTTATCATTTTATGCCGAATAATTTTTTTGCATTTTCTGTTGTTTTGGCAGCAACTTCCTCATAACTAATTCCTTTTATTGCTGCGATTTCTTCTGCTACAAGCTTCACATAGCTTGGTTCATTTCTTTTGCCGCGATGTGGTGTTGGCGCAAGGTAAGGGCAATCTGTCTCAATAAGCAGCTTGTCCAACGGAATTGCTGCTGCTGCTTCCTTCGGCTTTCTAGCGTTTTTAAAAGTGACAGTCCCACCTAATGAGATATAAAAATTCATGTCGATGCATTCCTTTGCAGTCTCGACACTTCCTCCATAGCAGTGCATAATTCCACCAACTTCCGCTGCGCCTTCTTCCTTGAGAATCTCAACAATATCAGCAGTTGCTTCCCTGTTATGAATAACAATTGGAAGCTTCACTTTTTTTGCCAAGTGAATTTGCTTTCTGAATACTTCCTTTTGGACATCTTTTGGTGATTTATCCCAGTGATAATCTAAGCCCATTTCCCCAATTGCTACAACTTTTGGATGTTTAGCCAATGATTCAATCCATTCTAAATCTTCCTCAGTCATGTCAATTGCATCAACAGGATGCCAGCCGACACTTGCATATATAAAATCATACCGCTCGATTAATTCCATGGCCCTTTTAATCGTTGGACGATCAAAGCCGACTACGATCATTTTTTCCATTCCAGCTTCCATTGCCCTGCCGATTACTTCTTCTAAATCGTCATTAAATTGTTCTGCATTTAAATGTGTATGTGTGTCAAATAACATAATGAAACCCTTTCTTTATCCATAATTATTCATGTTTATTTTCTATTCCCCAACTTGCTGACTAAATATCCTCTATTTTGAAAGAAAAACATAGAAATATGCATCTTAAGTGCAATTCCTATGTTTTTCAACCAGTTTTTATTTAACTTTTGAGCCTAATGGAAGCGATTCAGCAACAGAAGCAAGTGCTAGAACACCATCTTGGCTACCTGCAAGAATCATACCTTGAGATAATTCTCCTCTCAGCTTAACAGGCTTCAAATTTGTAACACAAATTACTCTTTTGCCGACTAATTCCTCTGGTTTATAATATTGAGCAATACCTGAGACTACTTGTCTTTGCTCATAACCTAAATCCAGTTGAAGCTTCAGCAGCTTGTCTGCTTTTTTCACAGGTTCTGCCTGAAGAACTTGCGCTACTCGTAAATCCACTTTCATAAAATCATCAATAGTAATTTCTTCCGACTCAGGAACTTCTTGCTTCTCAGCCGGCTGTGATTCCTTCTTCTCTTCAGCAGCAGGTCCTTGCATCTCTTTTTTGATGTATTCTACTTCCTCTGCGATATCAAGTCTTGGGAAGATAGGTTCTCCTTTTTCTACCTTTGTTCCTGCAGGGATTACACCGAACTGGTCAAGGCTTGCCCATGTTTTTAACTGTTCTTCCTGAACATTCAGCTGCTGGAAGATCTTATCCGGTGTTTTTGTTAAGAATGGTTTTAAAAGGACAGCAATACGTCTTAAGGATTCAGCTAGATGAACCATTACTGTTGCAAGCTCATCCGTTTTTCCTTCCTTCGCCAATACCCATGGTTGAGTTTCATCAATATATTTATTGTTTCTGCTGACAAGCTGCCATAAATTCGTTAACACAACCGAAAACTCCATATTATCCATATGACTCTCGTACAGTGCTTTCGTTTCCTGATGAGCTTCTACTAGTGACTTTTCAAAGCCACCTTCAGAACCTTTGTATTCAGGAATAACTCCGTCAAAATACTTGTTGATCATAGCAACTGTTCTGTTTAACAGGTTTCCTAAATCATTCGCTAAATCAAAATTCACTCTTTCAACAAATCCCTCTGGAGTGAATACACCGTCAGAACCGAATGGCACTTCACGAAGTAAATAATAACGCAATGCGTCAAGTCCATATCTTTCAATTAATGTTACCGGATTAACAACATTGCCTTTTGATTTGGACATCTTTCCGTCTTTCATCAAAATCCAACCATGAGCAAACACTTTATTAGGAAGCGGCAAATCTAATGCCATCAGCATGATTGGCCAGTAAATTGTATGAAAACGTACGATTTCCTTCCCAACTAAATGGACATTTGCAGGCCAGAATTTCTGATAAAGTGAATCGTTATCTGAACCATATCCTAGTGCTGTAATATAATTGGACAACGCATCAATCCAAACATATACAACGTGTTTTGGATCTCCAGGAACTTTAATTCCCCAGTCAAATGTTGTACGGGAAACAGCTAGATCTTCAAGGCCTGGCTTAATAAAGTTATTAATCATTTCATTTTTGCGTGATTCTGGCTGAATGAACCCAGGATTCTCTTCATAAAACTTCAGAAGTCGATCTGCATACTTGCCCATACGGAAGAAGTAGGATTCTTCTTTTACAAGCTCCACAGGATGACCACTGTCAGGGCTTTTTCCGCCGATGACTTTACCATTTTCATCATATACAGGGTCTACAAGCTGAAGTTCTGTATAATATGTTTCATCAGAAACAGAGTACCATCCTTGATATTCATCCAAGTAAATATCACCTTGATCGACAAGTTTTTGGAACATTTTGCTAACTACTTCTGTATGTCTTTTTTCTGTCGTACGGATGAAATCATCATATGAGATATCCATCATATCCCAAAGTTCTTTTATTCCTGCAACAATTCCGTCTACATATTGTTGAGGCGTAATACCTGCTTCTTCTGCTTTTCGCTGGATTTTTTGGCCATGCTCATCAGTCCCAGTTAAATAACGAACATCAAAGCCCTTTAATCGCTTATATCTAGCCATTGCATCCCCAGCAACCGTTGTGTATGCATGTCCAATATGAAGATTCCCGCTAGGATAATATATTGGGGTTGTTATATAGAAAGTTTCTTGCTCTTTCAACGTTTTTTCCCTCCTAATTCAATAATGCTATGTAATATGCATAATTCTTATTGTATCAATACTTACACTAATCTTAAAACTACAAGACATATAATTGCATCGGAAATTTTATGGTATATTTGTAGACTTCCTTACATAATGAAGAAATGCCATAAAAAATGGCAGCTAATCATTGCCATTGTGCCCTTACATACCATCAAAATATACCCAAAATCCAAAGTTTTTGCAACTGGCCGCATGCTTCTCTGCTCCTCATTTTTGTTCACTATAATGAATGGCTGATTCGACATTAAAATGTTGAGTTTTGTCGAATTCTCTTTAATACATTTCTCAATTTTGGCTCTAATTCATTTTACATTTATACACTTATTTTGGTATTAAAAGTATATATAATATGCTGTTTAACCTATAAATATAGGTTTTTCCTGGAATTATCTCAATTTAAAAATAAAATAATTGACGTATATGGGAATGGCTGGTATTATATATACAAACAAAGAAATTTGTCGAATATTAGCGAAAAAAATATATATAAGGTTCATCGGGAGGAGAAAAGGAAATGAAATCTACTGGAATTGTTCGTAAAGTTGACGAATTAGGTCGTGTTGTAATACCTATCGAATTAAGACGTACATTAGGAATTGCTGAGAAAGATGCTTTAGAAATTTATGTGGATGATGAAAAAATCATCTTGAAAAAATATAAACCTAACATGACTTGCCAAGTTACTGGTGAAGTTTCTGATGATAACCTGTCATTAGCAGGCGGTAAACTAATCCTAAGCCGTGAAGGTGCAGAACAGCTTATAAATGAAATCAAAAGTTCGTTTGAACTTTCTAAGTAATAATAAAAAAGCATGGCAGCTCAAGGGATGAGCTCCATGCTTTTTTTAATCTATATGATATTCTTGGTATACTTCCCGCTTTGGCATGCTTCTGTCGACAGCTGTACGCTTAATTGCCTCTTTTGCCTGCAGGCCATCTGTTTCAATATAATGATTTACATGCTCAACAATTGTTAAGTTCATCCACCATTGCTCGTCCTGATCCTCTTCTGCAGCTCCCTTTTCAATAACGATGCAAAATTCGCCTCGTATCTCATCTGAATTTGCCCATTCGATAACTTCATCTACTGTTCCTCTGATAAATTCCTCGAAGATTTTTGTTAATTCCCTGCAAAGGGAGATATTTCTGTTGCCGAGAATTTCTCTAATCAACTGTAAGGTTTCCTTTAACCTGTGAGGAGATTCATATAGCAATACAGTTCCAGAAATTTTCTTTAACGCCTCTAGCTCCTTTTTCTTCTCTTTTTTTTGTCGGTTAAGAAAACCATAGAAATAAAAAGGGTGTGTCGGCAAACCTGATGCTATTAAAGCAGTTAAGGCTGCATTTGCACCAGGCAGTGGAACGACAGGAAGCTTGCTTTCTACTGCTGCCACTACAAGCTCATACCCAGGGTCTGCGATGGTTGGCATTCCAGCATCGCTGACTAAGGCTATTGTTTTACCAGCTTGCAATGATTCAATCAGCTTGCGGCCGCTCGTTTCTTTATTATGTTCATGATAGCTTACGATTGGGGTCGTTATTTCAAAATGATTGCACAGTTTCTTTGTATTCCTCGTATCCTCTGCTGCAATTACATCTGCTTCTTTCAAAATTCTTACAGCCCGAAAACTCATGTCTTCCAAGTTGCCTATTGGAGTAGGGACTAAATAAAGAAGACCATTATCATTCTTATAGCTTTTTTGCTGCCACATGTTCAACACCAATTTCCTTCCTCATATAAGACTCTTTTTCTTTCCTGCTCAATTGTTTAAAAGCATATTCTGCCTTCAAAGCCTGAGATTTATCTGCAAAAACTTCCTTATAAATTAACTGGACTGGCCTTCTTGCCCTAGTATACTTGGCGCCTTTTCCTTCATTATGTGTTTTAATGCGTTTTTCCAGATTATTTGTGTATCCAGCATAATAAGTATTATCTCTGCAAAGTAAGACATAAAAATAATGATTAGCTGTCTCCATACAAAATTCGGCTCATTTCCTCTGTATACTCATTTAACCCTTTATACACATATAAAGGGGGCAGTATTTTCAAGTCCGGCTTGCCATCCTTTATTCCCTCGACTAGCAGGATATTTGCTTCTTTTCCTTCCTTTGGATATACAAACCTTATCCGCTTTGGCTCTAGTCGATATGCTCTCATTAATGTAATAATATCAAGCAGTCTTCCTGGTCTGTGCACAAATGAAACCTTTCCTCCCTGCTTAACAAGCTGACTTGCAGCTCGAATTGCATCCTCAAGCGTGCAAAGAATCTCATGTCGTGCAATAGCCAAATGTTCGTTTGTATTCCTTTCATCAACAGAATCTGTTTGGAAATACGGAGGGTTGCAAGTAACAGCATCATATTTTTCAAACCCAAGCTGCGCAGGAGCTTCTTTAATATCACCATTTACCATCTTTATTTTTTCTTCTAAGTTATTATAGGCAACACTTCTGCAAGCCATATCATATAACCGTTCCTGAATTTCCACTCCTATTATAGAGCCTCTCGTTCTCAAACTTAAAAATAACGGAATTACACCATTTCCACTGCAAAGATCTACAATTTTTCCTTTCGCAATAGGAACAGTTGCAAAGTTTGCCAATAATACGGCATCTAAAGAAAACGAAAACACAGTTGGACTTTGAATAATTTTAAGCTTCTCTGCCAACAAGTAATCAAGCCTTTCATCTCCTACTAGCTGAACCAATTTGTTACCTCCATCTATATATGTATTCCATAATACTAGCCTAAGCAAATATTATCATAATCATTCTCTAATTATCTTGCTGTAATCATTAACAGCTAAAAAAATAGGGTGCCCTATTTAGAAGGACACACCCTATTTTTTATTAAGGAAGGATAGACAGAACAAACAATCTCCATCTTTTCTTGGACTTCCGAAATGAAGGTTACAAATATGAAAACCCTCTTGATAAAGCCTCGCTAGATTGTCATATCCTTCGCCAATATCCATATTCTTTTCTTCCAAAATCTTGGTGGACTTTCGATTTTTCTTTTTCGTCTGTTCCTTTTGTTCCTTCTCTTTTTGTGACTGGCTCTCCAAATGTCTTCTTAAATTTTCGTTTTCCAGCTTCAATGTATTATTTTCTTCAATCAGTTCTGCCACATGCTGCTTTAGCTCACCTAATTGCTGATATAAATGGCCGATTTGACTCTCCATATTAATTACTGAATCAAAAATTTCTTTTTTATCCACTCTGCCACCTCATTAGTCCGTGGATTGAACTGAAACAGTATCTTTTTGCAGTATTTCTTCTAATGTATATTCAAGCACTCGTTCTTGTTCAGAAATTTCCACTTGGAGTACACGTTCTAATATATTTAAACCTACTACTTTACCTCTTCCATCAGGTGTATTAATCCACTCACCCAAATCTGGAAGCTGTTCTTTTGCAGACTCATATTCATCGTTCTCATATTTAAGACAGCACATAAGTCTGCCGCAAAGTCCTGATATTTTGGTTGGATTTAGGGAAAGATTTTGGTCTTTAGCCATTTTAATTGATACTGGCTCAAAATCGCCTAAAAATGTTGAACAGCAAAGCATTCTACCACATGGACCGATGCCGCCCAGCATTTTTGCCTCATCGCGAACACCAATCTGGCGCAGCTCAATTCTAGTCCTAAAAATCGAAGCTAGATCCTTTACGAGTTCACGAAAATCGACTCTGCCGTCTGCGGTAAAATAAAAAATTACTTTATTGCGATCAAATGTATATTCTACATCTACAAGCTTCATATCTAACTCATGCAGATTGACCTTCTCACAACAAACTTCATATGCTTCTTTTGCCGCAATCCGGTTTTCCTCTACAATTAATTGGTCTTTCTGATCCGCGACTCGGAGTACCTTTTTAAGAGGTAAGACTACATCATTTTCGTCAACCTGCTTGGGAGCAATGACAACTTTTCCATATTCCACTCCACGCACTGTCTCTACGATTACGAAATCCCCTTTTTGGATATCCATATCATTCGGATCAAAGTAATATATTTTTCCAGCTTTTTTAAAGCGGATTCCTACAACATTATACAACTGAAGATCCCTCCTGCAGCTTCAATACAAGCTGTTCCATCAATAACTGTGGATTCATATTACCCTGCAGCTTTCGTTTAGCTTCAAAGATGGACGTCATTTGCTCTGTCAGCATTTGGGATGATGATTTAAGCGCAAGCTCTTCTAACTGTTGCCGATCATTTATATAGACTATTTGCTCCTGCTTGCCTAGTTGAATATATAATAAATCCTTAAACAGCAGCAACAGTAAATCCAATCCCCTATCATACTGATCTTTCTCTTTGAAATGAACAAACCACTCTCTTTGAAGGGCAACTAATGCTTCTAAAGGATTTCCTTTAAGAGTCATATACAATTTTACCACTATTTTTTGCGCTTGTACAAACCATTCATCAGAACTTAGTCGAAACGCTTCATCATAATCATTAGTGATCTGCGCAATTAATGGCGCTCCACTTGCTTTCATTCCATTTGCTATAAGCTGCTCCTGCATTTTTATTGGGGAAAGAGGAGTAAAGGATAAGACTTGGCACCTCGATAAAATGGTTGGGAGAATCTGATGTATTTGTTCAGTCAAAAGGATTGCTGTAGTTTCTGCATGTGGTTCTTCCAGGAATTTCAGCAGACTGTTTGCTGCATTCGTAGTCATTTTATCAGCATGTACAATTACATAAATCTTCTGTTTTGATTCTACCCCTGTTTTGGAGAACTCCTCCTGCAGGCTTTGAATCTGGTTTTTCTTTATGGACAAACCATCCGGTTCGACAATATGTACGTCCGGATGGTTGCTGTTATTTATTCGTTTGCAATTAGAGCATTCCTCACAAGGCTTATAACCGTCTATTAACCTTGTACAAAGTATGCTTTTCGTAAGAATTTGGCTGACTTCCTTTTTGCCAGTTCCTCTCATTCCTTCAAACAGATAAGCATGTGCAAGTCGGTCCTTTTTCAGACTGTTTCGGACCATTCTTAGAACAATTGGCTGCTCCTGTTCAAGCTGTTCCCATGTTTTTATCAACACGATCACTCTCTTACATATATATATTAATTAATAGGCCTTTTATTTCTCCTATTTTCCCTAAAATGTTCAGGCTGTTTTTTTCTTTACTCATCACTTCTTCAGTAAGCTCGACAAGCTTTTCATCCACAACCTGAACAACACTCAAATCTCGGCCTTGTCCGAAGTGATCCCATGATTTATCTTTTTTCAATCCGATGCCGTAATCTACTGCTTCCTTTACAAACTGCTTGACCAGCGATTTGAACTTGTTTAAATCCTTAAGATTTTGTGACCTGCCCAATCTGTTGCCAGTATCATCTATACTCTTTATCAATGTTTGCAGTTGACCAGATTGAAGCTTTTCACTCTGCCTTGTGACAAGCTCCCTAAATTTCGTTTCCACTTGTCCGCTTTTTATCTCTTGCTTAGTAGCATCTGTACTCACACGAATGTCTTTATTTATTTTCATTTTTTTCCTCCGATAAAAGCATCATTAAAAAAATCCTTTATATATAGAGGTAATATATTTAAGTTCCAACCATATTCTTAAGCCTTAGAATTGCTTGAACTGTTCAACAGGCAGCACGAATACAGTTGCTCCACCTACCTCCACCTCAACAGGATACGGTACATACGAATCAGCATTTCCTCCCATAGGTGAAACAGGGGCAACTAACTGATCACGTGATTGGCAGTTTTCTTTTATTATTTGCAAAGCTTTTTCCACGCGTATATCTTCTGTCCCTATCATAAAGGTTGTATTCCCAGATTTCAAAAATCCCCCGGTACTAGCTAATTTAGTAGCTCTAAAGTTATGTTCTACAAGGGCATTCAATAACTTAGCACTGTCTTTATCTTGGATTACTGTTAAAATTAACTTCATTTTATCCAACCCCTTTATTATAGTTTTACCAGAATTACTGCTTTTTCCTATTATAACAATAAATAATTAAACAGGCATATATAAATGGAAAAATGAAAGCTCACTTTACCTGTTTCTGTTCAATACCTGATTAATGGCTTGTTGAGCTTGTTCAAATACATCCTCTATGCTTTGTGAAGCTTCTAGTTTATGCAGCCTTTCAGGAAACTTCTCAATAACTTTGTAATATCCTGCTTGGACACGCTTATGGAAATCCAATTGCTCTAGATCAAGCCTATTTATTTCCCGTTCATTTGATTTATTTATTCTTGCTAGCCCTAGTTCTGGATCAAGGTCAAAATACAGGGTTAAATCAGGCATTACACCGCCAATGGCAAACTCATTTATCTTCCATATTTCTTCTATGCCTATCCCCCTGGCATAACCCTGATAAGCAAGAGAACTGTCTATGAAGCGGTCAGAAAGAACAATACTACCTTCTGCTAATGCTGGTATAACCTTTTCAACTAAATGCTGTCTTCTAGCAGCAGCATATAATAACGCCTCTGTCCTTCCATCCATCTCTGTATGGTCAGGGTTTAATATAATCTCGCGGATTTTTTCGGCAATCCTAATTCCTCCAGGCTCTCTTGTCTTTACAATCTTGATGCCTTTGTCTTTGTAGTGTTTATACAGCATCTCTAAAATGGTTGTTTTTCCGGCGCCCTCTGGCCCTTCCATTGTTATAAAAATACCTCTTGTCATGTTATTCTCCTTACTTCTTTATAAAAACTGCAATTCTGCCTTCATATATAGATGAATTCCCTTGAAACTTACAGCCATTAGCTACAAGCACCTTTAATGTTTCAATATGTTTACCAGTAATTACTTCTCCCGGCATCAGCAATGGTACACCTGGTGGATAAGGGATAATAGAATCTGCGTTAATTTTGTCTATTGAATCTTCTAATAAAATTTCGTGTTTAGAGTACTTAGGTTGCTCCAATTCATTTATCTTTAATTCTACTATATTAGTATATAGATTTATAGCTGCACCTTTATCTTCCTCCACTGGCAAATTCAACGCCTTATATGGACTTACAGCCTTCTTAATTTTCTCAAAAGCATCTTCAAAAGGATATGACATCTTGTTCTTCAGCAAAGGCAATACAAGCAAGACATTATGTAAATCAGCCATTTCACAATAGACTCCAGCTTCCTCAAACTTCTCTTGAAGTTCAAAACCTGTTAACTTACATCTGCTTTGAATAGTTAATTTTAGAGGGTCACCAGCTTTGTTTCCATAATTCATTACTTTCAGTTGACTTAATGTTGACAATTCAGCTTTAAACTTTTGAAGCTTTTCTAATAAGTATATAAAGTCTTCTTCCTTATAAGTACCCAAATAACTTCTCGCCAAATCAAGGGATGCCATAATTAAATAAGATGGGCTACTTGACTGAAGGATGCTTAAATACATTTGCAGTTTATTTAAAGAAACCCGTTCTGAGTTGAAATGGAGATATGAACCCATCGTTAATGCAGGTAGTGTTTTATGTGCAGATTGGACAACTATGTCCGCGCCTAATTCTACAGCAGACGGAGGAAAGTGAGCTGAGCCAGCAAAATGGGCTCCATGAGCCTCGTCTACTAATACTGTTACCCCATGCTTGTGAGCTATTTCAATTATTCTTCCTAACTCTCCAATCATTCCATAATAATTGGGTGAGGTGAGAATAAGGACCTTTGCACTCGGATATTTTTTTATTGCTTCTAAAATTGTTTCACATGAAACAGTCCCTTCTACTTTCCACTCTAAATCATAGCTCGGATTAAGCAGAATAGGTTTTGCCTTTGTGAGTTTAATGCCATTCATAATAGATTTATGACTGTTCCTTTGTACAAGGATTTGGTCTCCTTCATTCACAGCAGACATAATCATAGCTAAATTGCCTACTGTTGAGCCATTAACCAAAAAAAAGCTTTTTTTTGTGTTATATAAAGCTGCTAGCAGTTTCTCTGCCTCCAATATTACCCCACTTGCTGAATGCAAGTCATCTAGCCCGTTAAGCTCTGTTACATCAAAGTTCCATGCATTCTTTAACAAGTTATGTTTGTCCATTAAAGAACCATTTTTATGCCCTGGGACATGAAAAGAAATAGGTTTATTCTGAATAAACTCTTCCAATCTATTATATAAAGGCGTCATTTCATGCACTGTTCTTCCTCATTTCCTTTTAACTCTATTTTATTGTACCATTGCCTGACTATGAATAAAATGCGTGTTTTAGCCACCTATTTTAAAGTAAAGGTAAATTTAAAATTATCTGAATTTTGTATGCATGTATTTATTATTGGCAAGACTGTTTTTAGGGAGGTGGAGCCAGTGAGTATAAATTCGCAGAAAATCATCCAGCCTTATGTGGAGAAATGTTTATTTTGCGATCAGCAAAAAATAACAGGTATACATCTGTATCAGTCACTGATTTGTACTGAATGTGAACATGAAATGTTGAATACGAAAACAAGTGATACAAAATATAAATTTTTTATTCATAAGTTAAAAGATGCTCATTATGCCATGCAAAGGCGCCAAGCTTAATAA
>NZ_JAJTTG010000022.1:0-49034 GCF_021341655.1 Bacillus sp. Au-Bac7
AGCTTAGAAAAGCCCGTAAGCAGCATTTGGCAGATACTGAAGATGAATTATCCTTAATGAGATTTAGAACTTGGATACAAGCAAAGGAACGTTTAGGGCTTCAGAAAAGATTATTAATCAAATGTATCATTGATCATTCTGCTCATTTGTCGTTTGAATTAGATGAAGAATTAAAAAATTTGAAATAAATACTTACTTCAGACGTAATTAATGTTAAATATTACAAATATTATATGATATTATAAAATTAACATTAATTAACGTCTGGAGCTGATTTTATTGAGTAAAAGTGGTGTTAAATGGCTTATATATTCATTAGTTACAATTACTCTTTATTTCTTTGAAGATACTTTAGCGCTTGCAATATCATTAACAGGTGTAGGTTTATTCATGTTGTACATGAGAAAAGAAAGGGTAGCAAATAGAAAGAAAAGCCAGGATGAAGTTACAGCTCATCAATTGTTAGAGGATTATGATACAGAGTTTGAGCCAGATAGCAACTATGCTGCTATAAAGTATAAAATTGCAGTTAGCGAAAAGAAAGAAATGATAAAGATTTATAAAATAAATGATGATATGGAAATATCTGAATACCCTATTCCATTTGAAAAAATCATTGAGTCAGAAATCAAGATGGACAACAGTTTAATCTATAAGACCTCTAGAGGAAGTCAGGTAGCGGGTGCTCTAGTGGGTGGAGCTTTGGCTGGTGGTGTTGGAGCAATTATAGGTGGAAGTTCACCAAATATGACACAAAACGAAAAGGTTCAAGCTATTACTCTAAAGGTAATTGTGGACGATATTAAAAATCCTAATTATTACTTTGATTTTTTACCTCCAATCACTGAGTTTCATAAAGGATATGATAAATCTAGACCAGAAATAAAGATTGCTTTAGAACGCTGCGAATACTGGAATAGCATAATGGAGATAGCAATTAGGAAATCGAATAAAAAGTTAGGTTAAAGAGGAGATGTCATTAATTTGGCATCTCTTTTTTAATGTAATTTTTTTACATGGAAAGGATGTTTAATTAATGGCTGATTTGAAAGTCAGGATAGTCGGTACTATTAACAAAGGCGTGACTACTGGTGAAATAAATAAAGCTTTAAATTCTATAGAAAAGAAACTAAAACAAGTTACTGTAAAGGTTAACGCTCAAATTGATAACAAAGCACTACAAGCAGTTACAAAGCAATTAAGTGAAATACAAAAGCTAACGAATAAGGGAACTAAATCCTCCATTATCTCCTCAGCAGATGTTAAGAATTCTCAAACTGTTTTTAAGTCTGTTCAAGAAGCGGTAAAGGAATATTCTAAACTAGGTAATGTTAAGATAACTCAAACTCTTAATCCCAATAATACTAAGGAAGTACAGAAATTCACACTTGCTGTAACGAATGCCATTGGTAAGCTACAGGAATTTAATTTTGCTCAAACTAGAAATGGCAACTATGCTCAAACAGGTGTTAAGACTGTAAATAACATACAAGCTCAGAATCAAAAGTTAAGTGAACAATTAGAGATTTATAAACGAATTGCAAATTTACAATATAACAAATTGAAAAGTAATCAAAATAAGATTATTTCTCAAGATCAACAAGCCGCTTTAGATAGATACATAACATCGGTAAATAACTTGAATAGCCGCACACCTCAACTTTCACAGCAAATGCGTAGGCTATCTCAAGACTTTAGAGAGGTCGCCTCCCAAACACAGACTGCACAGAGGGCTACAGCTTCCTTCGGAGAACAGTTACAAGGGACATTGTTTAGGGGTGTAATGTGGAGTAGTGTATATTCCTCGATTTATGGTGTAGTTAACGGATTTAAAGAAATGGCAAATCAAGTGATTGAAATTGACACTCGTATGACCTCATTACAACGAGTCATGGGAAACACACCTGAGTATGCTTTTAACGATATGTTACAAGAAACAATAGATATGAGTAATGAATTGTCCAATAAGGTTACAGACGTATTGGATATTCAACAGCAATTTGCACAGGCTGGTTACTCAGATGAACAATTAACTAGTTTAACACGTACTGCTCAGGTTTTGGGGAACATCTCTGACCTTACACCATCGGATTCTGTATCAAGTTTACTGTCAGGAATTATTAACTTTAATATTCAGGCTACGGACGCAATGAGCATCGCAGATCGCCTAAATGAAGTGGACAACAACTTTTCAGTAACCACGATGGATTTGGCAAATTCTATGAGGAAAGCTTCTGCGAGTGCCCAAAGTTACGGTGTGGATTTAAATAATTTAATTGGGTATTCCACAGCTATTGCCAGCAGCACGAGGGAATCTGGGAACATTGTCGGTAGACGTATAATTGCTGACGTTAAATCTCTTCTGATTGACTTGGAACCCCTAACGTATAGTCGAGGGAGACAGGGCGCAAGCGTAAAGGCAGCGTGAACGACTAAGTGAAGAGACATTCATTTTGAATGAAGCGATAGTCTGAGCTTCTATGGAGACATAGAGAGTAAGGTTGAAGCGCCTTACCGCCATAATCTAATATGGTCAGTAGCCTTATGGTGAAAGTAACAGAATGAACTCATTAAAAACAATATTTGCAAGGCTAACTAACAACAGTGCAGCAATAGGGGCTTTGGAATCTGTAGGAATAAACATAAAAGACATCAATAACAACTTAAAGCCTACTCAAGATATATTGGATGAATTGGGCTCTAAGTGGAAGTCCTTTAATTCAGAAACCCAACAAGAATTATTGAACTCCATCGGAGGAATCTATCAGCAGAACCGACTAGGGGCTTTGTTAAATAATTACGATATCGCTAAGGAAGCGGCGGATACTGCAGCAAATTCTTTTGGATCATCTGCCCAAGAGCAGGAGCGGTATGCCGATAGTCTTGCTGCAAGATTGGATGTCCTATCTAACAAATTTACTGAATTAGCAGTAAGTGCAGGAAATGCAGTTATCACAGACAGCTTTATTGCATCTACAGCAATTTTAGGTGACTTCCTTCAGTCGGTAACAGCAGTAGTCGATACAGTAGGCTTACTACCAGTTGTTTTAGGAGCAGCTGGCTTTGCAGTAGGTTTATTCAGTAAAACTGCAAGAGGATTGGCGGTTGCATTAGCAACAACGAAGATTGAAATGTTAGGAACTACCGCAGCATCTTTAGGATTAGAAGCGGGAATGTCACGAGCTGCTATTGCTACAACGTTGTTTAAAACAGCATTAAGAGGACTTTTAATTAGCTCTGGAATAGGAATAGCTCTTGTTGGTATAGGTTGGGCATTAGAGACTGTTATAAATAAGTTTTCTGAAGCTAAACAAGCCCAACAGGAATTCGAGGAAATTCAAAATACTACTGTAGAATCGCTTACTACAAATAAGCAAAAGACGGATGAGTTATTAAAATCATACCAAGAGTTAAATGAAGCCAAAGAGAAAGGCACGTTAACAAGTGACCAGGAAGAAGAATATCTAAGAGTCCAACAACAATTAGCTACCCTGCTTCCAACCATGGTCGATCACTACGATTCACAAAATAATGCCATTTTAAAGAATGGTGACGCATTACAACAGGAAATCGAATATACAAAAGAATTAGTAAGGCAGAAAAAAGAACTTCAGCAACTTGAAGCACAAGGTAATATCAAATCCTCCATTAAATCTGCAAATAAGACACTAAAAGAAATCGGCACTCAAAAGGACAGAATTGAAAATGATCTTGGCGCTATTGGTGGATATTTAACTGACGAAGATAAAAAGAAAATTGAGATTGATATTACTGAGCTAAAACGTAAATATGCAGAACAGCAAATGAAAATTAGAGAGGAAATGCAACGCACTGTAGATTCATATCAAACTGATATTACAGTTGATACCTCTATAACTGCAAAAGTAAATGAAGTTATTAGTGATTTAGAAGTATCAGATAAGAGTGCTACAGAATTAAACGATTTCTCTAAGAATGTTGCTCAAGCTATGATTAATATGCAAGAAGCGGTGGAAAACAACGACGGTGCCTCTTTTGATAAAGCAGAAACTAAGTTAAACAAATTGCTTGGCTCGTTTACAGATTCGGAAGGAAAAGCTACTAGATTATCTTTATCATTCGACGATGTACAAAACAGTGTAAAAGGCTTGTCTACAGATGTGGAAAGTGCAAATGCTGTTTTCGATGAAAATGGAGATGCCATTGAAGGTTCTGCTGATGCTGTAACAGAATTATCAGAGCGTTTAAAAGAGGCTCAAGGAGACTTCGCAGCATTAAGGGACTTGGCTATAGAAAGAGCTGCAGCAGGGGATACAGAAACAGCTAAAAATATTGCCATGGTTGACAGTTACAAGGCTCTTGCAGATGAAATTGAACCTCTTAACGGATTGTTGGATGATCTCGCTAGTGGTAAGACCATTACTGCAGACGCCGCCATGAACCTTATATCGAAGGAGAAAAGTTTAGCTTCAATGATTTCTATTTCTTCAGGTGTGGTTTCTGTCAACGAGAAAGCCGTACTGGATTTGAAAAATAGTAAAATCAGTTCTTATGACTCCATGATTAAATCAGTAAAAGCTGAGAGTATGGCAACAGCTAATGCGGCTATTTCAAAATTAAAGGGTTATAAGTTTGAAATTGATGCTATTAAGAACGTAGCTCAGGCAAAAGCTCAATTAGCTAAACTGGAGCAAGATCAAGAAATAGCTAACTCAGGTATGGGTAGTTGGGATACCAGAGACGCAATAAATGAAACTACAGGTGCTATCCAAGATTTTATTGACCTGAGTGACAGTATGGATGAATTAAGTGAACTAGCATCCGGCGGCTTAAACTCTATAGGTAGTGCTGCATTGGAAGCCGCTGAAAAGACTAATGACGCTACAGAAAGCTCCATTTATATTACGGATAAATACAAGCAATCATTAGAGAAACTTAACCTTGAATTGGCTAAAATACAAGCTAAGAAAAGTGATTATGCACAACATTCTAAGAAGTACCAGGATGCTATAAAGCAAGAAATTAAATTGCTTGAACAGCAGTTGAAATTGAATCAAAAGCAAACTTCCGAACTAAATAAGCAAATTAAGTCAGGTAATATTCAGCCAACGGGAAAGGTTACAACAAATACTAAGAGCGCTTCAGCAACAAGTAGCGGTTCATATAGTGGTCAATATTCATCTTATATTAACCAAGCATCATCAAAGTACGGTGTAGATTCAAGTCTAATTGCAGCCATTATTAAACAAGAATCTAGCTTTAATGCTAACGCTAAATCAAGTGCCGGTGCAATGGGCTTAATGCAACTTATGCCAGGTACAGCTAAAGAGCTCGGTGTTAACAATGCTTACGATGCTTACCAGAACATCATGGGTGGAACCAAGTATATATCTCAATTGTTAGATAAATACAACGGATCTGTTACTAAAGCACTTTGGGCTTACAATGCTGGAATGGGCAACGTTAATAACATCGTCAATTCTTCTGCTAATGAGTGGAAAGGTGCTAAAAGCTACGCAAATAAAGTATTAACTTACTTTGATGAGTATGGTGGAGCTGTTCAAGCATCTACTGCTAAAGCAACTAAAGCTATCGATGGTTTCTCAGGTACTATCACTTCCACTTACGGAACTCGTACTCGTAATGGTAAAACTGAAACTCACAAAGGTATTGATATCGCTGGTAATAAAGGTGACAAAATCGGTGCTACTACTGCCGGTACAGTTACATATGCTGGTTGGGGTAAAGCAGGTACCGGATATGGTAACTATGGAAATGTCGTTGCTGTTACTGCTGCTGACGGTAAGACTTACTTATACGCTCACTTAGACTCTACAAAAGTCAAGAAAGGTGACAAAGTTGGTGTAAACCAAACTATTGGTACAATGGGTAACACTGGTGATTCTGACGGGGTTCACCTTCATTATGAAGTTCGAACTGGTGGATATGGAACTGATATTGATCCTATGTCGTCTGTTCAAGACGCTCGTAGTGCCTTTTCTGGTGATGCAGCAGACCGAGCAGCCGCAATTGATAATGCTAAGTCTGAAGTTTTATCCATGCAACAGGAAGCATTGCAAATCCAGGATCAAATCCAAGAATTAAATATGAATTTGATTGAATCTGTTCAAGCAGGATTTGACCGTGTAAGAGATTCTTATAATGATGACCTTGCACGAATTGATTTAGTTCAAGCCTCTCTTGCTGAGACAGATAAAAAGTGGATAGACCAACAGCTTAAAAAGGAAAGTATAGTTCGTAAACAACTAGAACAAGACAAGAAGGCAATCAACTATACGAAAGATCAGATTAAGAATAACAAGGCTCTAACGGATGCTCAAAAAGCATTATTAGAGGATGATTTGCTTCAACGTACTCAGGATATGATTTCCCTTGAACAGCAATTGTTAGAGGAAAGAACGTCTATGGCTGATTCGATTATAGATTCCTATAAGCAAGCAGCGGAAGCAATTAAAGATGCTCAAACACAAGCTATTGACGATATGATTGACGAAATTAACAAAGCTGATGATGAAGCAGAGTATACTAAACAATTAGAAGAAGCACAAAAGAATAGACAAGAATTACTGGATGAGATTGCAAAGCGGAGTTTAGACGATTCTTATGAATCACAATCCAAAATTGCCGATTTGCAGGAACAACTAGATGAGCAAAATGAATCCATTACTGATATGCAATCGGATAGAGCAAAGGAACAACGGATAGATAACTTAAATGAACAAAAGGAAACTATCCAGAGTAATTATGAAAACTTAGTTAATGACGAGAGAAAATTTGCTCGAATGCGCTCCGATATCATTAATGGCAATACAAAGCAAATTCAAAAGGATTTAGATAAGTATTACACTAATGTTAAATCTAATACTGGCTTACTTGGTAAAGCAATTTCTAATAATTTAATTGACTTAATTAACCAAGCAAATAGGTATTTGAATGGTAAGGATTACAAGCCAATTAAAATTGCCTCTGCTAAAGAAGGTGGAATTACACCGGGTTGGGGTAGTTCAGGTAAGTTAATGATGCTTCATGAAAATGAAATGATTTCAACAGAGCATGATACTAAGAATTTATTAGCCGCCATGGAAAAATCATCAAAACTTACAGATGTTCTGAAATCTTTAGACATAGGTAAGACGTTAGCGAATGCTTCCATGAATTTACTTACTAACTTTAAAATACCGTCAATGCCTACATTAAATCCTGTAACTTCAACAGTAGGAGACACTTACCATAACACTATCCAAGTTAGAATAGATGCCTCCAATACAACTAGGCAACAAGCTCGTGATATTGGTACAGAATTAGTAAACAATCTGAAGCTTCAGGGAATCAAAATGAAATAATAGTTTTATCCAGAAAAGATCCGGTATTTATTATCGGTTCTTTTTATTTTTGTTTTAAAGAGGTGCGTTAATGTTCTATATAGACTATAAAAAGCAACCGAGGGATCTTAGGTTATTTTTGCTTAATGCAAAAGGTAATATCCGAGCTGAATTAACTGTAGATTCTTATAATAAACAACAGACTTTTATATTTAATGATTTGAATCAGTTGAATTTTACTGTTCCTTATATGGTGGATTGGAATCATAAACGAATTATAAATCCTAATATTAAAAAGGTAACTAAGAAAAATCGTATTTTAGCTGTTATTTATAATGAGGAAAATGAAAAGATTTATGAGGAAATATATACAGTTATAAAAAGAGTTAAGTCGTTTGGGGATAGCGGAGAAGAATTACAATTAGAGTGTAAATCTAGAGGTTATGACTTAAACAGATATAAAATCATAGGTTATGAAGTTATATCTTACAACCTATCGCAAGTTACAAATGACTGTTTAAAGTCTACCGGTTGGTCTGTAGGATACGTTAATTCAGAATTCGATAAAATGTACAGAAGTTTCACTATATCCTCCAGTACCGCTTTAGAATTTATAAAAAATATCGCTGAAACATTTGGAGCGGTTATTACATATGACACTATAAATCGAAAAATTAACTTTTGGAAAGAAGAAGAAGTTTCGGTTTTCAAAGGGTTTCAAATTGAATATGGTCGTTATTTGCAATCCCTAGACGACTCAATTGACAATGACGATATTATTACAAGGTTGTATATCAAAGGGAAAGATGATTTAACAGTTAATGGAGTTAACCCCACAGGACAAAGTTATATTGATGACTTCAGCTATTTTTATGATGAAATGTCAGAGGCACTAAAGGTTAGTCTAGAGAAATATACAGAAAAATTAGAGCAGAATAAGACTGGATTAACTGAATTACTAAAGAATAAAAAGGAACTGCAGGAAGCACTAACTACGCTAAATAATTCCCTTTTTACATTAGAAAAAGAAAAACAAATAATTTTAGATAATATCACAATTGCAACTAATGGTGGTAATTCGACTAAGGCGTTAATTGCACAGCGAGATAGTAAAATTAGCGAAATTAATAATGTGAAATCTCAAATATCAAGCACTGAAGCTTCCGTAAAAAATATAGATACCAATTCAAAAACACTTGCTGAATCCTTATCTTATGAAAAGAATTTAGATAGTGCGTCTTTAGTTGAATTGCAGGAGTATATCTATATTGATGAATGGTCAGACACTAATATAGATAAGGAAGATACTTTATTAGAAGAAGGAACTAAGTATCTTAAAGAAAATAACGCTCCAAAAGTTGATTTGAATATGAGTATTGTTAATTTCTTTGAGGTTGTTGAAGAACAGCATAATTGGAATCGTTTTACCATCGGAGACATTGTTTATGTAAAACATGATGTCTTGGAGACGTACGTTAAAGCAAGGATACAGCAGTTTTCTCTTTCCTATGGTGAAGATTTCTTTATAAATGTTAATGTAGCTGAAGGAAAGCGGATATCGAAGAATCCAATAACAATGATTACTAATATGTTGAAAGGTACTGATAAGGTAAAAAGGGATTATGAGTATACACAAGCAGATATTGCTGCTGCAGTTACTAATTTCAATTCAAGAAATGATCGTATATCCACAAAACCAGCCGCTCCTACATTCAACATAGATGGAAGAGACATTAAACATAATACAAATGATGATGGAACAGTTAGTTTAACAGTTAGTTGGTCATATCCAGACTATGAAAGTACTAATAACGACGCTCATAATATAGACGGATTTGAAGTATTTCTATATACAAGCCCATTAGACGATTCTTATGTATTTGGTTCCACTTTAGCAAGTGAGGAGAAAATGACAGTATCATATACTAATAGAACATTAGCATTTAACAATACGGTTGCCAACAAATATCACACCGTTGGAATTAGGGCTTATCGGCAAGTGGATCCTGACATTAGTAAAAATCGTATCATTTATTCTGACATTGTTAATTCACCATCCTCTCCTTATAAACCTTCAGAGGAGGTTGTGATGAATGGATACCTAAATGGAGCGTTGTCTGGAAAAGTAAACGGTACAACTTTTATAACTGCTGATACCGAACCAGTTCAAGTTGAGGATACTCAAACAGTATTCATTAACACAAGTACAAAAGAAATTAAAATTGCCAATGAGAATGCGGAATTAGTAAATATAAATGCAGGTTCTTCTAATTCTCTAAATGGTTTTACTGCTAGTGCTGCAAATGTCCCTAATACTATTCCGATAAGAAATGCTTCTGGAGTACTTGATATAGGTTATACAGTTCCAGGAACAGAGTATTTTACTATGACAGCTAACATTTTAGGTGACATTGATTCAAGTACCTCTCCCAGTACAAATCAATTCTATTGGCAATATGTTCTACAACAATTAGGTTTATTGAACGTGACTAACTATGGTGTTAATGGAAGCAATATAGCGGTGAGTAGCGGGAAAACTAATGCTTTTGTACAACGGTATTCTTCAATGGGAGCGGCTGATATTGTTCTGGTATTAGGTGGAGCAAACGATTTAGAAAACAGTATACCGCTTGGAGTAATGGCAGACCAAGTTAACACAACTTTCTATGGTGCTTGTCACGTTTTATTTAGTGGACTTGTTGAAAAGTATCCTGGTAAAAGGATAGGTATTATTTCTCCATTCCCTATACAAAATAAAGATACATTAGCTCAATATGTACAAGCTGAGAAAGAGGTAGCTGCTTACTATTCTATTCCTTTCTTAAATTTGTACGAAGGAAGCGGAATAAGTGTAAGAAATCAAACGATTATTACGCAGTTCATGCCTGACGGTAAGAATTTAAATAATAACGGACATGCTGTAATAGCTAGAAAGATAGCAAATTTCATAAAAGGATTATAGGACTTCCTTTAATTAGGGAGTCTTTTTTATTAGGAGGAAAAGGACATGGGTAAATATGAAGAAATAAAAGCGATAAAGGCTAAATATGAAAAGGTCTATGGTAAGAAATGGTGGCATGATGATGCAGACGAGGTTTACGAAGAAATAAAGTATCTTGCTGAAAAGTTTAATGTATCAATTTTACAAGCTTACAGTTTATACAATCAATTAGAGGAATCCAAGATAGAAAATGGATCATTTATGGATGATTATTATTTAGAATATGCTCGTGAAGAGGGTTTATTAGACGATGATGAGGAGTGGGAAGATGACTAAATTAGCTGAAATGATAAACAAGGTGCACGAATATTACTGTGAGCATTTAGAACATATAAGCAGGGATGATTTATTAAGAAGAACTACATATAAGGAATTTAAGAAAATGTACTCCATTGCGAATTTAGGAAACATGATTATTGATAAACCTTATCTTGCCACTATTTTTGATTTAGAGGAAATGACAGAAAGAGAAGAACTAGGTCGTATAGATATAGTGTCAAAGATAAAAGGGTTAAATGTTTTTGACGATATTGATATGATTCATTGCCATGAAGTTTTAGAAAATCAAATATTAGAATTTAATTGTACATATACACCCACAGTGAATAGAGATGTATTTCATAAATGGATTGATTTGATAATTGAACAGAATTCATTACCTGAAACACATCTTATCGAATTACTAAAGGTAGCTGTTTATTATGGTGAAGAACCAGCTTTACTACATTAAGATATAGCTAAGTTTTAAGGCAGTAGATTAGGGAATTTAATAAAATAATTAACGGGGAAATTCGCACTGGTTACAAGTAATTTCTAAATGAACTTTAAGTTATATTGTCGTAATTTACTATTATATTCAACTAGAATATTAATGTGCGACATTTTCACTTAAATTCTTCCATGATGGAAGAAAATTTAGTATAATTTGTATAAAGGAACGTAAACTAATCCCGTTTAATTAGTTATAAGTAAAGAAATTTAACTTTTTAGGGGTGATATAGTTTGCGTAATGAGGAGGAAGACGAAATGGCAACTTATGTTTTAGATGCCACTTATACATTAAACGAATCAGAAGCTAAAATGATTTTAGATACTCCACGTAGAAAAGTTGTTGAAACAGGTGTTCTAAACGATTTAACTTTATCCAAAAGTGACAGAATTAAGCGTGCTGCAGATATTCTGAATAGTAGAAGATAACATGCAGGTAACCAGTTTAAGTTCATTTTTAGAAGCTACTGAAGAGGAGGGTAGAGTGTACGAATATCTATCCTCTTTTTCATGTGAGAAAAACAAAGACGTGGAATCTTTCTTACATAATAAAGCAATTGAAAATGAAAAAAGAAACTTTTCAAGAACAAGTCTAGTAATTGATGAAGAGAACAATCATGACATTATAGGTTATTTTACAGTTCTTGTTAAGAACTTTGACTTTACAGACGTATCAGCTACACTTCGCAAGCGACTAACAGGTAACAAGAGGGCATCCTCTTTTGTAACGATATTAATAGGACAACTTGCTAGATCGGATGCTTATAAGGATAAAGTTAGTGGAAAACAGATACTTGATCTGACTATAGAACATTGTAAAAATCATATAAAGCGATCTACAGCTTTAGAAGTTGTATGTGTAGAATTTGAAGATATTGAACCTCTGCATACTTTTTATGAGAGTAATCAGTTTAAAACTCTTCAAAGAAATGAAAATGGACTGATTATTAGTTATACTGTTATATAAAAAACCCTACAACAAATTAAAGTGTAGGGTTTTTACTCATTTTTAGCACGATTCTTATTTTTTTCAATAAGTTTTTTAAAAAAATCAGTGCACTCAAATTCAACTATTGTAGATTCCAAGTATAAAGGAATAGTACCATTAGCTACAACTGTATCAGGATTAGGAAACTTGTCACTATAACGCTTAAACCAGTTACCTGTAACTTGTCTCGTAACTCCCCATCGTGTTGCTAAATCTATATTAGATAATAAAACAGGTATCTCTTGTTTATTTGTCATTAAAACCGCTCCCGAATAAAAATCTTATTCTAAGGATAGCACAATATTAAAGTATCATTCCATAGATATTCCTAAAAACGCTTTGAACCATAGCCCGATAAGAGGAATTAGTACCAACATTAAGCCCGCAAAGAATAAATATCCCATGATTTCCGCTCCTATAAGTGAGATTTAGGGATATATTTGGTGTATATACCCCTATTTTAAGTACTTAATAAAACTGTGATTTTATTCGAAATTATTAAGCAAAATGACCGTTTTCCTCATTAATTGAAGCTAATTCAATAGCATATTTTAATAACTTCTCAAGTTTACGGAATCTTCTATACTTACGTGATTCAGACCTACATACAAAAGCTTCATCTTTCTCGCTGTAATTATCGGATTCAATGATTTCACCTAATTTTCCATACTGTCTAGTCTTAATAGCATCAATCTCATGTTCAGCCTTACAAAGAGTATCTAGGTTTAATCCTGTGAATAATTGAGTGTTGTTATTTAAAGTTTTCATAATAAAATCGCTCCTTAGTTTATGTGATTTTTTATTATTAAAGTTCTGCTTTGGCTCTTCTAATGGATGTTGAAACAATTATCTTATTCCAAATTTGATCAGCTTCATTGCTACTGGAACTTAAAGCGGCTGATAAGCTTTCGTATTCTTCCGGAGACATAAAAGGTATTATGTTTTTAAGGAAGTAATCGTACATTTTTTCTTTCTTTTTCTTTTCTTCACGCTCCCTGGCTTTCTTATTAAAATCAATTATGTTGTTGTGGTATGTAACTTCTAGCACTTTAATCACCTCTAATTGTTTACGGTGTACACGATTAAATTTAAAAAATATGAGTGGTTCATTTTCTATAAACTAATTTCAACACATATTATTTACTCCGTAAACAATTTTATTTAGTTTTCTTTTTAAGATATTTCTTGTTGCTTTCTATATTTATAATATACACTATTTTGTTTACAATGTAAACAAAAAGTAAATTATTTGGAGGGATTTTTTTAATGGATATGAATTATGTTTTTAGCGAAAAAGTAACACAGGAAAAAGAACAATTAGCAGCAGAATACAAGGAACAGATTATAGACATGTATGTTAATAAAAGGATGGCTATACACAAGATAGCTGAAGCAATTGACATTAAGCGGTTAAACCATGTAACAATTAAAAGATATCTACAGAAATGGAACATTCCTATAAGGTTTCAGAATGGACAACATGAACAAGATAAGTTTATTAATTACATTGGTGTTTACAAAGCGGATAAGCTTATTAAAGTATTCATGTACAAGTATGAAGTTAGACAGTGGATAGATGATAACAAGCTACTTGATACGAAAATAAGTCATTGGAAATTAAACGATATAATCAGAAACAATAGAGAAATTCATGGATATATATTTAGTGATATTAGCAGAGAAATATATGTTAAACATTATACTTTATGGTTATAGACACATTGTTAAAACAAGGAGTAAAATATGAGAAGTGCAGATAAATAATGGGATTTTTATAAAAAAATAGAAGATAGGTGTTATCATTGAGAGGTTGTTCAGTTAAAATCAGAAAAAATGATGTTGAGGTTGAGACATATAATAAAGATGAATTGCTTAGAAAAGTTAAACTTGTAACGGAAAATGAATATATCGTGAATCCTTTAAATCCTCAGAAATTAAAGAATAGGGGAAGAACTGTAATTTTTAAAGGAATACATAAGGACGAATATGGAAGATCAGCAAAAGTGATTTACAAAGACACTAAAAGACCTGGCAAGATAGAATTTGAGGACTTTGATTATGTTTGATTGTATAGATTAAAAGAAATGAGATAGGAGGTTTTCTTTTCATAATTTAAACTGTACAAAAAGAATGTGATTAAGTGTTACGAAGACAAAGTAAGTATTTATGAGGTGGATTTATTGTCAGTTCTTTTGTTAATTGTTTTAATCGGGGTACTGATCATACTCTGTGTAGTTAAATATCCATATTTCATCATAAGGAAAATAGGCAATACTAGAACAGTGTACTACCATGTAAAGTTTATGAGTAAATATGAAAGGGACAATTTTATTGTTTCAACTGCCAACCTAAAAACAATTAAAAAGAAATTAGGTGAAGTAGATCAAAAATATCAAAGTTATTCATTGGATTATTATGAGGAAGCAGTTAAATATGCGATAGACACTTACATTTTTGAAGATGAAGTATACAACTTTAACACTCCGACAAGTTTTTATAGAATAGATATAATGACAGGAACTGAATTTGAACAATTTCTTAAAGAGGTTTTTCAAGAGAAAGGATATGATGTTGAGTCGACCAAGGCAAGTGGAGATCAGGGAGTAGATCTTATCCTAAGAAAATCTGGAAGAAAAATAGCTGTTCAAGCAAAAAGATATAAAAATAAAATAAGCAACTCTGCAGTTCAAGAAATATCTACTGGTAAAATATTTTATGATTGTAACGAAGCGTACGTAGTCACAAACTCTTATTTTACACAACCAGCAATAAACTTAGCTAATAAAGTAAATGTAAAACTTGTAGATCGAAGAGAGCTTGTTAGATTAATAACGCATAAACATGTGGACTTATAAAAATCACTAAATGAAATGATATTTTACGTAAAGAACAATTCAAATATAAGAGATATTTAATTAGAAAAATTGTTTTTAAGGAGCGGAATTATGGAAAACTTAAAGGAATATTTTCAACCGAAGTTAGAAGAAATAATAATACTGACAGAAAGAGCGATGTCAAAGACTGAGGGATATCTAAGTACAACACAAGAGAAACCTGATATAGCTTTAGAACTGTTAACAATTTTAAATATTAGCGATGATCTAAACGAGTTATTTAATCCTAGTAAAACAGGAGGAGAGTATTTCGGTTTACCTAAAGAAGCAGTTATTAATGCGAAAGATTTAACAGAAATTATTAGTGGAAGTGGAATTGATTATACTCCCTGGTTCGGTGAAAAATGTAGCAATATAAAATTAGGTGTTAAGAACGCTATAAAATACTGGAGTAAGAATCCAAGTGAAGTAAGACTAACTGACGATGCTCCTATGACTGTAGAGGAATGGATAGTGGATGGGTTAGAATCTGGGTTACATAACACAAAAACGTATGCTGAAACAATTCTTAATTTACTTGTAAAAGATTAAACAAAGAATTATAAAGAAAAGTAGAAAATTGATAAAAACCCAAGCCTTACATTTCTATGTAAAGGCTTATTGTTGTTCTTTATCCTTTAGCTTTTTTATTTCAGCATATATAGTTGATTTTGGAACGCCAGTTAATTGTATAATATCATTTACGCTCATCCCATTAGTTTCTCTTTCATTGTACAATTGCAATGCTCTCTTTATATCCTTTTCTGGCATAGCAGGTCTACCCATATGCTTACCTTGTTTCTTCGCTCGTTCTCTTCCTTCAGATGTTCTTTCGTTTATCAAGTCACGTTCAAACTCTGCAATCGCTCCTAACATTGTAAACATTAACTTGCCAGCAGGTGTAGAAAAATCAATATTCTCCTTTAAAAAAACTAATCCAATTCCTTTTTCATCTAATTCATTAGCTATGTTTTGCAAGTCACGAACTGATCTAGCTAATCGGTCAATTTTAGTTACTACAAGCTTATCTCCTTCCCTTAAATATTCCATTCCTTCCCTTAAAGCTTTTCTGTTATCCTTTTTAGCTCCACTTTGTTTCTCACTGAAAATTTTAGTACAACCATAGTTTTTTAATTGTTCAACTTGTTGTTCGTAATCCTGTCCTAATGAACTCACACGCGCATATCCAATAATAGCCATTTTGCATCACCTTTCGTCTAAAAGATATATAACTTCTACACTTTTTATTTTAGACTAACTTTTAGACTAATTCAAGTATAAAATCGAATAATTTTAAGCTGATTTTAGAATGTCTAATTAATGGTCTAAAACTTACAACTTTTAGACAATGTAATTAAGTTTTGAAATTGGAATATTAAAAAGTAATAAGAAAATAATTAGTGTTTATGATAATTCGTTTAGATCTGATATTGATGCTAGAAGCAAGGTAACGCTAATTTAACATTAACAGTCGAAAATAATGGCTTGATTTACAGCTTCATGGTGCGTTGGTGATGAGAAGCAATTTAGAGATTCTCCACACTTATAAACAAAAAAAACCGTTCCATTTTGGAACGTTTTTTTGTTTTATACAATATTATTCTGTGAAACTATAAGATTGTCCAACTACAACTGTCTTTTTGCTCTTATCCCAACTTCTTAATTTAATGGTGCTATAGATTTCAGAAGTGAATGATTTAGTTACTGCACCGATTCCCATCTTCCATGAATACTCTCCTCTAGCATTCATGTTATAACCAACTTTTTCAGCTTTGCTATCAGTTACTTTGGCACTAGAGCTATTAATATAAACAAAAGGTTCAACTCCAGATGTACCAGCAGTAGAAACTTCTCTGAATTTTAATCCATATGTTCCAACTGAATAGCGATTAACTAATTTCAAAGATCCAATTGTTGCTCCATATGATTTTACAGAAACTGTAGCAGTAAACCTACGATTACCATAAGCTTTTGACAATACATTTCCATTAGAATAATCATATCCATTTAACGCATATGTCGTAATACCATTAGAAGCTGCTCCACCTTCAGATGTATCATCTGAAGAGAAATCTAATGTAATATTGTCACCTAAATCTACTTCTACATCTTTCCCTGGTTCAACATCAACATCTAAATTTTGTAATCCTTCTTCAACAGTTTGTGCTACATCTTCAATGTATGCTTCTTGCTCACTTTTCGGTGCATTTTCTACAATATTTAGAAACTCAGTTTCTTTCTTGTTATCAGACAAGTTACTTTCTGATAAATTCTGGATTTGTGTTTCTAAAGTTGCGCCTTCTGTTACTTCAGCTGCACTAGCAAAACCACTAGATGTAAAAGCTAATGATAATGTTAGTAAGGATAAACAAATAGATTTTCTCATTTTCTTTCCCCCGATAGCATTTTTTTATTTTTTTATAAACCATCTAATTGTAAAAAAGCTATAAATATACCTCAATTAGAATAATTTACCTTGGTAATTATAACCGAATATTATTTTTAAAAAAAGTATTTAGTGATTAAAAAGATATACATTTTTAATCAACATGTGTTATAATAATGCTACATATGAATAATATAAATGATATTAACCAACTACTACTAGTCGCAAAAGCCTTAGGAAATCCTATTCGTTTGGAGATTTTAACTATTTTATCTGCTGGTGAAGATTATGTGAGTCAACTTGCCCGTAAGTTAGAAATTAGCAGAGCTGTACTTTATTTACACTTACAAAAACTAGAGGAGGCTAATCTTGTTTATAGTGATTCAAAAATATCATCAGATGGTAAAGCACTAAAATACTACTACATAAATACATTTACTTTTCTGATCGATAACAACTTATTAAAAGAATTAGAAAAACAAAATACGAATTTTAAGGAGATTTAAAAAAATGTTTGTTGAGATAGTAACCTTATTATTACCGTTTTACTATTTATTAATGGTGACTTTCTTTATCCTAGGAATAGTAATACTACTCAAAATTATTAGAGTTTATTTTAGAAATAGTAAATTAGCTGAAGAAAAATTCAAAAGAGAAAATGAGGAATTAAAAGAACTAAAAGAACGACTAGCAAAAGTTGAACAAATCTTAAAAGATGTTGAATAAGTTTTACCATAAAAGGCGTTCCTGAGGGAACGCTTTTTACTCGTTATTCACATTACTCATAAAATCATATTGAGTTTTCTCGGTATGATTTTTATAGGACAGTTTTTATATGCATAAAAGGACTCAAATAAAAGAGACCTATAGTAAATCAAATTTATCCATTGCCTCTTCATGCATTTGGGGAAGAGCATGACTGTAATATCCAAGTGTAGTTCTAATATTTGTATGTCGAAGGATTTCCTGTACAACTTTAGGATTAACACCTTGGCTTATGAGATAAGTGGCATGAGAATGACGAAGATCATTGTATCTTATTTTGGGTAATCCTAATTTGCTCACTAATTGTTGGAAATCTCTTCTTAAACTTTGTGGTGAAATAGGCATTCCGAGTTTAGTGCAAATGACTAGATCATTTTTATGATAATTTGAACCAGCCATTTTAATTTCATTTTGTATCAATTTTTTCTGTTCTTTTAATATTGTAACTAATCTTCTTGGTATGATAATGGAGGATTTTGAGTTTCGAGTTTTAGTTCTTTGTTTAATTTTATATCTTGAAGTCCCCTCATTTAAAACTAGAGTTTGTCTTATATTTATTGTTCTGTTTTCAAAATCAATATCTTTCCATGTAAGTCCTAAAACCTCAGCTTGCCTCATTGCTGTTAAAGCACTTATAGACATTGCTGTATATGTACGTGGTAAGTTAGTATTCGTCTTTGATGCATTTAGAAAAGCGTTAATTTCTGCTCCATTCCAAACATTAATATTACTTTCTAATGGTGGTAAATATAGACCCTCTAATTCCATAAGATCAAACATATTTCTACGTGCAGCCTTTTGGAAAACGTCCCTAACATATTTCCACACTCGATGGACAGTATGTGAAGATATAATACCTCCATTTCTTGTTTGTTTCCCTGATAAATTCTTTATATATTCTTGAAGAACATCGTTATTTAAATCCTTAAATTTTATATTACCGATATAAGGATAGACATTATTTTTGAAGTTTTGAATGGTATTGATATACGTATTATGTTGAATACTTATTTTCTTATTTTCTAGCCATTTAGTTGCAAACTCTTCAAATGTCATGTTTAAGTCTGCATATTTATTTTTTTCTGTTTCTAAGATTACTTGTTTTAATGATTGCCTGGCATCCTTAACATTTTTAAATCCAGTTCTACGGATTTGCTTTCGCTTTCCAGTGTAAGGATGTTTTCCAGCTTCATAAACAAAGTAATATGTACCACTTTTTTCATCAAATTTAATCATGGTTTCCTCCTTATATATTTTAAATAATACAAACTAATAGTCTAAATGAAAATTAACATTTTAGCTTCAATATTTTTGTTGATATGCTCATAACATTATATATGATATATTTTACATTCATGGTAATATGTAGATAAAAAGGGGAATTCTTAATGGAGGAAACTGTTTTAACAGAAATACAAAAACCAAAACGAAAAAAGAAAATGATATTTATTGGGATACTGGCTCTTGTATTAATTGCAGCTGGTATTTTTGGTTGGATTAAATATCAAGAAAAGAAAAAACAGGATTATGCTAAATTACAAGCTGAAACAATCGTTGATATGAGAGTCTCTTTTCTAATGGCAACCTTAATTGTTGGGTCGTATTCTGATGTATGGGACAATGCTATAGATAACGGTAATGATTTCAATGTAGCTATTTCGGAATTTAAATCCAGTATAGAAGACAATGCATTAAAGGACAGAAAAGATGAGCAAGAGTCTATAAAAGAAAACATGAAGTTATTACAGAATCCACCAGAAAATTACACAGAATCTTATAATGTATTAAAAGAAATGTATGGTACATACGCAAGGATTATGGAACAAGCTGAATCACCGAGTGGATCGTTAATAGAATTTAATAAAAATGTTAATGAGCTATATAGTGATTTTGAGGAGAAAGTCGAGCAACTGGATATAACTTTACCTTCCGACGTAAAGAAAATTAAGGAAGATATGGAGAAAGAGAAAACAACTGAAAATTGATCATCAAAGACTACATATTGTAGTCTTTTTTAGTTTAATTTTTATGTAAATGTATATCATCATACATAATAGTTATATTTGTATTACTTTAAACTTAAATTAGGTATTTAGTAGGTGTTAATCATGGTGATTGAAAAAAAATATATATAGTATTAGGTAAATAAAGTATAATTTACCTAATACTATATACTTGGAGGAATTACATGTTAAAAAAAGTTGTATCAATATTACTGGTTTTATTAATAATAGGGATTTCAAGTGGTAAAGAATTGTTAGCCGCTGAAATGCCTTTAGAGGAACCTAATAGTAAGCAGACAGGGGGAGTTATTGAGTTAAGTAGTGAAATTGCAAAGCCAAATGACGAAATTAAGATAACAATATCAGGATTAGATATGCCTGAAAGCTCTTTTGAAAAGAAGATTAGACTTACATATGAAAGCATAGTGTGGGCAGAAGAGAATGAGGGAAAACAAAGTTATAATGGAAATACTAGTATTGACGTAAACTTAGAATATAATGATGAGTATAATAATTATGAAGGAATTATGTATATTCCTGAGAAGGCTACAAATGGAGAATGGAAATTAACTAATGCTGCTTACAGTTATTATAATACTTTGATAGATTTAGAAAACTCATTCCAAGTAAAAAGCGATTTTACTGATGTAATTGCACCTATAGTTAAAGACATAAGTTTTTATACCGAAGCTTCACATGATCAACCTTATCAATCAGAACCGATCTATGTTAAGGGAGGAGATGACCTTACGGTAGTAATAGATGCAATAGATGAAGATTCAGGGATTGACCCAAATGAAGTCTTTGTTAGTTTTACAAATCGGAGGATTGATGATAGTTATAAAATGGTTGCCGAATATGTAACTTTAAAAAATGTTCCTGGTACAACTAAATATATTGCTACAATTACTGTTCCAAGTGAAGTGGAAAATGGAACTATTGCATTGAGAGTGTGGGGAGTTGTAGATAACACAGGGAATGGTGTCTATACTGGATCAGATGTAGGAGAGTTTAAAACAATTTATGTTGGACAACCTGAACAGGATAGTGAGGATTCCTATACTCAGCCAGAACTACAAGTTGTCAATAATGTAGGTAAGGTTATTACGAATACTTCTGCATTTGAAGATTACATTAGAAACACTCCCAATGTACAACTTTTGTTTTCGAATGCTGATCATTTAGATGCCATTGAAGTCGCACTAAGTAAAGAACAACTACAAACTTTAAAGAGCAGAAATCAAGCTACAATTGAATTTGGCAATAATGAAGTTAGTTTAACTACGTCATTATCTAATTTAGCTGATTTGGATACTATTATAAGAATCGAGAAATTAGATCCTTTTCAAGATTCTTTAACTAATGTCTTTGAATTTTCAATTTTACAAAATGGTGAATTGGTGCATAATTTCCAAGATAAAATAACACTTAAGTTTACCGTTGATGAAAGTGCAGTCTCGCCAATTGTTTATTATTTAGATAATGGTGAAAATTTGAATGAAATAGAAAGTAAGTACGACAAAGGGTTTGTATATGGTTATACTGACCACTTCAGTAAATTTGTTGTTCATGAGCAAATTTCTACTGAAGATAAGGATGAAGAAGAAAGTAAAGTGGAAGATAAAGTAGAAGAAGTTAAAGAGGAAGAAAGTAAAGTGGAAGATGTAGGCGGGACAAAAGATAATGATGAGGTAAATAGCAATGAGGTAAGTGATAAAGATACTAAGAGTGATAGTGATCAGTCAACAGAAATTTATGAGGAAAGTAAAGAAACTACAAGTAAGGGAAACAGTTTACCTGATACTTTTAGTGGTAATTACAATATTATTATCATAGGCTTGGTCGGACTGATATTAGGAGCAATATTCTTGTTAATCTATAGAAAGAAACTATCAGTAAAATAAAACTTAGAATGGGGTTATTTGTGCCACCATTTAAATCTTAATTATAATAAAAAGAAAGCAACAACCTTTTTATCAAGGCTTGTCGCTTTCTTTTTATGTCACTCATGTTTCATGGAATTTTATAGGAATGGTCATCTAACTAATCATGATTACAATATTTTTGTAAGCTGGTTAAAGAGCCTTGTATTAGGTGAATAAAGGAGCGGATAAAGTGTATATAACATTAATAATACTGTATAAAAATACGTAAAATAGAATAAATATGTCATCTATTCCGATATCGTTGTTAAGCTTTCGATTGCGATAGGCATTGTTTTTATGGAGAATACACTATTTACTAAGTGTCCTTTTGTTTAATACAAAGTGTAATTTTATACCGAGTATACCTTGTTGCATATTATTCATAACTTTATTTTTACTGGTATTTATTTACATAACAACGATGGAATGACTATTCTATCGCCTTTTCTGTATAAAAACACACCTAATTTAAGCCATTTTAAGGGGGATTAGAGCCGTTTTACCCTATATAGGGGGGGATATTTAACATTTTTAATTAGAAGCGGATCTCGCTAAATACCCCTAACACTTCTAACCACACACCATGGTTATTTTCTGTTTTCGATTGATTTTACATCGTTTTTCTATCGGAAGGGTATCGGAAAAACCTTGGTATATCAACGTTTTCAGCACTTTTGATTACTCTAAAATATGCCAAATTCCCTTTAAAATTTGTTCAAGCTTTGAGGTAAATAACCTATACGATAAAACACTCTATAATAAGTATCAAAAACCCTTGAAAACGTTGATATAGAGCTATTTTCTGCACTTTTATACCCTGGTTCCGATAGCTAAATACGATATATAGGGAGGGGATACTTTCACATTAGCTAATATTTACCCCTCCCTCTTTTATATAAGGTTTTCTAAAATTTAGGAATATTTAATTTGGATTGGGTTATCTTACTAAGTAAGGAATTCTTATTCTATTTCACAAACCGTTTGTATGAATTCCCTAGCCATCTTCTTATAACCTTTTCAGGAAGATGGTTTTCTTTTATAGTTAAAAAAGGCACCCCGTATAGGATGCTTCAGTATTTAACATATTCGATTGTATAGTGATGAACCAATTGCATGAATTCACCTTGGGTTATTTCTCTATTGTAGTTATTAGGGATACTGTCATAATCCCTTTCACTCTTCTCTACATTGATTACGGAATGGTCAGCATCTATTTTAAAGAAATAATCACCAGTTCTATATTCAAATTCCTCCATATAACTAGCCTCCTTATAAGAAATCAAAAGTCATAATCGGTTGTTATTTCTTCATCAAGTTCGCTTTCAATTTCTTCAGATACACCAATTTCCCCTATTTTTATAATTTCTTCTTTTGGTTCTGCTGGCATATCTTCTTTTGTCTCAGGAGCGGACACCGCATTAGCGTTATCCAGCTTTCCATTAATATTAGATAATTGATTTTCAAGAATATCCATCTTAGAAAGCAAGGACGGTAAACTAGCTATTAACTTATCCATCATTGCTTCCTTTTCAATAAGATGTACGATATAAGGTGTTAGTCTTCGTTCATTGCCTAACTGTGCCAACTTATCATAAATCTCTTCAGGGATGTTTGTTCCGGTTAAAGTAAGACGTTTTTTATCAGTCATAGTTTAAACCTACTTAGTAACTGCTGCTTTTTTCTCATTCAAGCTTAGAATTTCAAGTGCAGAAATATTAATTGTTCTGCTAGTGGGACGGAATAACTCAGTTCCATCTTCCTCTAATATATCCGCTAAGAAATAATGATTTCTTTCTAGAATATCCTCACTGAAGCGGTTAGATATAAATTCTCTGATATAAGGTGCAAGTATTGGAGCTTCACCACCAAAGTATATATATTTCAGTTCTCTGTTATTTGCAATAGTGTTGAATGTATCACTAACTCGTATAACAAGTAGTTCTGCATATTCTCTAAGCATAGCTGTAATTGGTTCAGTCAGATCAACTTTCTGTCCAGTATTCGGATTACTTAGAATGTATTTTTGCTTTTTATAATTATCTACAATGAACTTTTCTAATGCTTTCACGCTGCTGAAGTGCTCTAATAGTTTTTCTCTCATTAACACTTCTAATCTACCCAAGAATGGTTGGATATTAATTACTTGGAAACTGTCTTTGCTGATTGGAGCATTTAGTCCCTTTGCAAGTAATACCGCATCCGTAGAACCTCCACCAATATCTACAAATACTGTTTCAGTGTTCTCGAATTTCTTAACTTCTGTTCTTTTCTTGATAACTGTTTTGTTGTCATCATCGTTTACTGCTTTGTACTTAATAGCCCATCTTGCTACTTCACTTTCGATATAGCACTTAGATTCTTCAACATTAATAGTTAAATCGACTTGTTGTCCAGGTGTCAATAAACTTACTTTATGTTCCCCTTTGAAGCGGTTTGCCATTTTATTTTGAGCGGTAGAGAATTTGTCTTCTTTCTTTAATAACCAGATAGGTAACATCATTTTTTTATTCTCAATCTCAATTGTATCTTCTAATTTTCCTTCATTATCCTTTAACTTGTAATAGTAAGCCGTTTTAGCTAAGAAAGTAACATAAGGTATTATGCTGTTTATTTTATCATGCATATGACCGTTAACATTAATTGCTTTTGCATGCCCTTCTGCTAATTTACCGATTAAAAAGAAACGTTCTTTATCATCAATAATAGTAGAAATTAATAAACGGTCTAATAGATCGTCTACTGAATCAGTTGGATTAGTGAATAGTGATTCTGCTTCTTGTTGCGTTAATTCAGCTACAGCCGTGCTAGTTTCATAATAATAGCTATCGGATAGAAAATTACTTGTAGAGTTGCCGTAATCATTATTATCTCTTTCAATTTTCATTTTAAATACACTCCCTTTTTATTTTGAGTACACAACAGTGTCGACTTGTTAAATTCATTATGCCATATCTTTCTAATCACGTCTAGTTAAATATTCCAGTAAGTACACAACTGTGCGTATTAATTTCAGGGGATAAAAATAGACACTTTTAAAAAGCGCCTATTTCCATATTTGATACCATTTCTTCTTATTTGATTGTTCTTCAGTAGCTGCAAGTTGTTTCTTTACCTCCATGGACTCTTTTAAGGATTCCATAAGGTACTTATCCCGCTTCTCTAAATTACTTTTAATAGCGGTTTCTTGATTACCAAGAGCGGCTTCAATCTTATGTAATAACTCTTCATTATTATCTTGCTGGATTGTCGTTATTTCTTCCTTTATATCTTGGATAAGCTCATGTTTTAACTGTTCTTTTAGTTGTATAAATAACTGTTCTTGTTGTGTTCTAAGTATGTTCGTAAGCTCTGTTTTAGTAAGTATTAATTGATCTTCATTATTTGTCTGTTCGTTTTCCGTCTCGTTAAAGAACGCTAATCCTGTCGAGTGTTCTACTTCCGTCCCATTGAAGAACACCTTGTTATTTTCCTTGATAAATCTATCTGTAATGACGGTCGCTGCATTTTTTAATGACATATTTTTAGTGGTAACTAGTTCCTTGAAATACCTAAGAACAATAATGTCACTATGGTAGAACAACCTCTTTTTTTGATCTGTTCTTTCAAAGCTATAGTTCTGTTCCTCGAGTGCTAAACACCATTTTCTAAGACTCGATGTAGCAACTCCTAATTGTTCTGCAACCTCTGGATTACTAAAGGGTATGTCTATTATTTCTGACACAAAAATCCTCCGTTCTGTATGTGTTACTCAATAACATTATACAAGAACAGAGGGAAATCCTGCTTTTATAAGTCAAAGAAATCTTTATAATCTATGGATTTGTCATATTTTTTGAGGAAATTTATAATTTTCTTCGCCGTTTTTAAATTTGGCTGGTTCTTATTGCTGCTACAGAGCCGACTTACTGTACCCTTACTGACTCCGGCTTTTTCTAACTCAGACTGATTTATTGAGTTGCGATCAATGTAACGACCTAATTTTGACCTTTCCTTGCCTAATCCGTGCTTTTTCATTTAAATCCACACTCCTGAACTATTATGTTACTTGTTTGTCCAAAAGTTTAAGAGATTATACATAGTTCAACTAATTGAAATTAATTCAAAAAAATGGGCAACAAGTACAAGTTAGGGGAGTAAGATTAAGTATCAGCAAATACATTTCCAGAAAGATTAACTGTCTATCAGAAAATGTATTTAGCCGAAATAGATTATTAGTTTGTACATTCTGCATGGTTAAAAAACTTTCAAATTTGTTTAAGGAAGGGGAGAATCGAATGGAACATTTGATTTCGTCATTACGGAGGAGCGGCATAAGCGAGGATTACTTTTACCATTTACTAACCGAGCTACTAATTGCATATCTAGAGGAGCTTAATGAAAATGATAGCTCGTATAACCAACTAGAAGGCTTCTTAAATGACATTTACCAATACACATATAGAAACGTTGGTATTTAACTAATCCAAGTACAAGAAAGAGGGAAAGAAAATGATTAAAAAAAATTAATTCTACGCACCCATAATAAAAGAAAAAGTAAAAAGAAATTGAATTTGATTAAGGGATTGCTTAAAGAGCGTGATTTTAGTTCTTAATTGATAACTTATTAGCGAACAGGTCAAGACCCCAGGTTGCATCCGAGGTTTCAGGTTCAATTCGTCTAGGGTTGCGCTACCCTACGGTGCTGACCTAAACATTATAATATCAATAATTCAACCGTCCTCTAAAATCCATACTTAATACCTTTTTTCCATCTAAAAAATCCACTAATTTTCAATTCAATTTCATTAAAACTACTCTTTAATTTCTGTTCGCTATTCTCTTTTCTTTAGTCCAATGCTCCAGCATTATTTACCACGTTTGCACACATTTTCGGCTCATTTTGTGTATTTCAATGTAAATGTGTAAAAATAGGTGTTTTTTACACAAAAAACGTGTGTGAAAATAACGAAAATGTGCACATTTGGAAAAAAAAGTGCCACCACGAAAAAACAAGTCGCACTGCGGCTTCAACCATCATTTGGTTGCAGTTTTCCCTTATGCTCTTACTTTTTTTCACCTTCCCATTTTCCAAATGAAAGGTGTAGCTTTTTACTCTCACAAAAATCTTTTCAAAAAAAGCAACGTAAAGTGGGCACTGTCGTGATTTTCATAAGGAGAGGGAGATAGAAAATGTATGAAACGATTCCTTTTAAATCATTCGTAGCGGGTAACATTTCGCCCAGTATACCAATTGAACAAATGCTCGATGGGGGATTAACTTTCTTCGTAAGTACAGGGGCTGTTTTATTAGGTTTGGTCATCTTAGAAAAGTGCGGTGTTCCTATTAACCAAACAGTCGTTAAATGGATGTGCGTAGGCGGGCTAGTATTTTCATTCTTATGGGTTATATTCAAAAATCCATTGTTCAGGAGATTAGTAGCAGGATTTTAATTGACTGATAGGAGAGTGCAACATGTTAATTTCAACTGGGGTGTTCATAAGTGGGTTAGCTTACCTTTCATATGAGAGCTATGTGGTTTTTCGTAAGATAGCGGATCTTAGACGACAAGTAAAAAGAATGGATAGATACTTAGAGTTTTCTAATAAGTATTCAGCTATGAATCAGATTGTAACAGCAGTAGAACGAGACAAGAACATTAACCCAAGTATATATATAAAGGATACGGTCAAGTTACCAAGTTTGTTTGTAAATTAAGAAAAGGGAGCAGGATAGCATGAGTATGGCTGATATTATCCGTAGTATGTTTGAAGGTTACAAGAGTAGTCCAGCATTTCAAGAAAGACAACATAAGCGTAAGTTTGATGAATTGAACCACACTCCATTCTTATTTAGCGACAAGTATTTAAAAGAATTATATTTGGAGCTCGATACAAGGGAAGATTATGAAACTCTTATTAATTACATGGATCGCTTTAACCTTTCAGGAAACGGCTATGCCTTTTGTGACAAACTATATGAGCACACCACAGATGAGTATGAAGATATGCTAACCAAGAAAAAGAAGAAAAAAGATGACGATTGGTTAGATTGGGTATGAAATTTAATTCTGTAATTGACGAGATGTTCTTTGACCATCATGATGACATGGGATTAGGGGAAGATGAGATCCTTGATTTAATTGAAGATTCAACAATCGAACAACGCACTAAGTGGATTAACCGTTTATATAACTTACCTGAAGAAAAGAGGGAGTTTAATGATTGAATGGATTGCACCTGCCCTATTTATTGCTGGAGCTGCAGCGTTTCCTGGAGTAAAGAAAAACGATAAGAAAAAGTTAAAAATCATCATGGAGAATATAGGTTACGGAATTGCAAAGAAAAGCGGGGATAAAGAATATCCAAAATACAGAAGAAAAGATGTAATTATGGATATCTATATTGATGTAGTTGAAGAAAACGGAGAGGAGAAAGAGGTAACTAAGGAAATTCCAATCGGAACGACTTATAGGTACACTGTACCTTTAGGATTACCAGCAACTAAATTAGACGATGTAGAATCTCAGATAAGTGTTTTTGCTGACGGTTTACAAAAGCCGGTTGATATAGATTTTGGTAGAGCTAATCCAATGACAGGTAAAACACTGAATATAAACGTATATGACAATGACCTACCTGACTTAGTACCATATAAGACGATAAATAAAATTAAAGATAAATGGGTTATTCCACTTGGAAAATCAGTTAGAGGAATGATTTGGCATAACTTTGATCAAATTCCACACATGACAATAGCGGGTACCACGAGATTTGGGAAAACTGTTTTATTAAGAGTAATAATGACTTATCTTATTGAGTGTCACCCAGAAGATGTAGAGTTTTACATTATTGATCTCAAAGGAGGCTTGGAATTTAGCAAATACGAAAGTATTAAACAAGTAAAAGCGGTGGCAAGTAACCTAGAGGAATCTCACGCATTGTTAACTTATTTAACTAACCAGTATCCAAAGAAAAAGAGAAGAGAGAAATACGGATTGCTTGAACAAGAGTATGTTGAGTTTAGAAAACAAGGCATCAGCAATATCGTAGAGACCCCTAATCCTAAGAGAAAATTCGTTATTGTGGATGAAGGTGCTCAACTAGCTCCTGATAAATTCATGCATGATTATGAAAAGAAAATGTTAACCGAATGTCAATCTAAATTGTCTCGACTCGCCAGTGTGGGAGGTAGTTTGGGATATCGTTTAATATTCGCAACTCAATATCCAACAAGCGACACCATGCCTCGTCAGATTAAGCAAAATGCAGATGCTAAGATAACTTTCCGATTACCTTCCGGTTATGCTTCAGGAGTTGCAATAGACAGCACAGGAGCGGAGAAATTACCGTCTAATATCAAAGGTAGAGCATTATTTAAAACTCACGAATTAAGGGAAATGCAAGTACCATTTTTAACACATAAAGAAATGTGGAAGCTATTAGAAAAGTATCAAATCCCTATTCCATTAGAAACCGAACCAGAGGAAGTTATTGAGATGGAAGCACCACAAGAACCACAAAAACAAACAGAAATTGCCCCTGATAATGTTATCCCCTTTATAGATTTGTTTAATAAGAAAGGTTGATTGCGTAAAATTATTTTATGGAGTTGTTTGTAATATGAAAAAACGTGACTTAGCAATTCTTAAATCACTTCAAACCTTCACTTTCCTATCTACAGAACAAATTTGCGAATTACACTTCAATAATTTAACCTATCCAAGAGTTAATGCAAATAGGGTTCTTAATCGCATGAGACTTCGACCTAATTCAGAGATAGCAGCTATTACAGACCGAAGCTTCCAGAGTTACATTTATTATCTAAAGGATTCAAAAGTAAAATCAAACTCCCAAAAGAGAGATCATTACCTTGAAATAGCCTCTACACACATCGCTATGAACAAGTATTCGCATGTTTCTAATTTAAAAGTTGAAGAGAAGATACCAGGAGCAGAGGAATTTAGACCTGATATCGCTTGTACTTGGTTAGACAATGATTGGATTATCGAGGTTCAGAATAGCTTATTCTCCAGAAAGCAACTTGAAACAAAACTTAGCGCTTATCAAAAGTGGTACAAGAGCGGGCAATGGAAAGAGGTATATAAGGAATTCCCCAACATTTTAATCGTAGGGCATATAAATTCAAAGTTTGATAAGTCGATATATGACTTTACTATAGAATGGGTTAATAAGATATCCGATTTAGAGCCTGCAATAGCCTATTTTAAGGCTTCTGAAAAGAAAAAGGTAACTAAAGAAGCGATAGCGGTTAAAACGCCAAATAAGCCAAATATAACAGTCTCACAACCTATTAAAAGTAATGGTGGCATAACATATAGATTGAATTAACGGAGCATCTTTCTGAAGGTGTTCCTTTTCTTTGTTGTGGATAACTAGTCTGAAATTATAATATTATAGTTGATTTCACTGAAAAATTGCCAAATTATGTGGATAACTCAATTTTGCTATTGCGTAACTTGTCCACAAAGAGTAGAATTACAAGTAATAAAACTGAACGAAAAAAGAACCACCCAAACTGTTAATAGTCGAGTTGGCGCTCGCTACTAACGGATACCAGAAGACACCTGGTAAACATGTTGTTCGGATAGTTCTTGATTTCATTATAATTGTTTTATATCGCTTGATATAGCGTTATTATAACATCATTATTTGAAGTTGACAACAGAATGTCCTACATTTTTGTATAACAAAAAGAAGCATGATTTACCATTTTTCACTATTATTCTACTGAAATTTGGGGATTTTATGCTTCTTTTTTCGTCTCTAAAAGGAGACAAGCTTTCATGAGTAGATATTTCACTAACGTAGACCATCAAAATTTAATATATTTCCAATTCCCTAAATTACTAATGTATGGTGAAAAATACAAGAGTATGTCAGGTGACAGTAAACTTTTCTATATGCTTTGCTTAGACTTGATTAAGTTATCGATGAAAAAAGGATGGAAAGATAAAAAAGGGCGTTATTATATAAAAATGTCCATTGAAACTATTAAAGATAGAATGAACTGTCAAAACACTAAAGCGACTAATTTAAAAAAGGAATTAGTTAAATTTGGTTTACTTGAAGAAATGCGCCTTGGACAAGGGAAAGGGAATAGACTTTATATCCTTCAACTGGAGTATTCCGAAGCAGATGTTTATAAAGCGAACAATGATCACGAAGATATATCGAATGACGAAGATACACCTTCGGAAAGTTCGGAATATACTTCGGAATCTTCGGAAATCGTTGGGGGAGTAGTGAACTCCGAAAAACAGAATTCTAGAATTCCGAAAAGTGGAGAACCAGAATTCCGAAAATCGGAGACTATTAAGAATGATTATATTAAGACTAACTCAACTAAGACTAAAAGTAATTTTAATAATAAAGATATACATAATTTAGATGATGATATACCGAATACTTCGGCACCACATAACCAAGAAAATATTAATTTAATTATAAGTAATTTTAGAGAAGCCACTAAAGCTGAATTATCAGAGAGATCATTTAAAGCTGTTATTAAAAAGGTTATAGATAAATATAATCAAGGCAATGTGAACAGTTTCAGAGATTATTTATGTACTTCACTTATTAAAAAAATTGAGGATTTAGAGTTACGTAGACAAAAAGAAAATGCTAAACAACAAATGAAGACGAATAAGGGATTGGTCTCTAATCGTTTAAGCAATATGGAAATTAAGAAAGTCCCTTTTTACAATTGGCTTGAAGAATGAAAAAATTGTCATTGTAACCTGATTAAATTGTGGTTGGTGATTTGAAATGTTAACAATTAACTTAGATGAAACAGAAGCAAAGAAAATCTATCTTGAAGAAATTAAAAAACATTTAGAGAGAATGGAGACAGAAACATTGTTTTGGGATACCACTGACTTGATTAAACAAACAAGGTTGTCGTGGGGTACAATCCAAAAAGAATTCCTATATGATCCTAGGTTTCCAAAAGCTAAACTGGGCAGAAAATGGCTATTTCCAGCAAAGAAAGCTAAAGAATTTTTATTAATTTGGATAGAGGAAAAAAGGTACTGAGTAAAGGAGTAGGAATGTTAGAAGTAAAATTAGATGATAAAGAAGTAAGGAAATTATTCTTAGAGGAATTAAAAAAGCACATTGATAAAGTTGATTCTGAATTGGTTTTTTGGGATACAAAGGAATTAGAAAAAAGGACATGTATGTGCATGAATACAATTCAAAAAGAATTCTTTTATGATTCACGATTTCCAAAGAGAAAAGTAGGTAACAAGTGGTATTATCCCGCAAAACAAACAAGGGGATTTTTAGAGATTTGGATTATGGAGAAAAAATAGAGTTTTAAATTTATAGAATGAGGAGACCGAAAGATGAAATCTTTAGTGCTTGAACTACAAGCTGCCGTATGGGATAGTGATGAAAAAGTCACAAACCTATTGAGAAAAGCACTTGTAGTTGCTAAAAAGTTAGAAATCAAGGACTTTGAAAATTGGATTTTATCAGAAATGCACGGTTATAAAGATAATCCTTCAAGCATTCCAGCTTACCGTGAGGTCAAAGGAAGAGTTAGAGCTTTTAATCGTTATCATGGTTGGCAGAATGTCTATTTCGGTAGTATTGAAGATGAGCATATTGCTTCAATTAGAAAGTTAAGCCAATCTGTTGTCCAATTAGAAGATTTGTATCTAGGTGAAGGAGATCTTACCACAAAAGTTCCCCTAGAACTGGTCGATGATATATACAATGAATATGGAGTTGAGCCATTATTAGTATTCCCGAAATCTGGTATCCTCCAGATCATCGAATCAGTAAAATCAACAATACTTGATTGGGCATTAAAATTAGAAAAAGACGGAATTTTAGGAGAAGGAATGACTTTTTCTAAAGAAGAAAAAGAAAAGGCTGCTCAACAAAGCTATACAACGATTATTCATAATATGTATAATTCTCAATTGCAACAGGGTTCAATTAATTCTGAGCAGACATTAAGTGTTGGAGTAAATATCAGTGAAGTGAAAGAGCTATTGGACTTAGTATTATCTCATATTTCCAAAATGAACTTAAGCTCAGAAAACAATACTGAGATTCAAAATGAGATAACAACTATTGAAAGTGAGTTACAAGAAACCGATCCGAAACCAGGAGTCATTAAAACAGGTTTAAATGTCATTGCCAGAATAATTGGCACAGCAAGTGAGTCTGCCATAACAGATCGAGTCACAAACCTAATCACAGACTACGCAGGTAAATTATTTTAATATTAAAAAGACCATCTAAATAATGATGGTCTAGTACCTTGTACAGCCTGTTACTGTTCTTTGTATTCTTAATCTTTCACATATGTAATCAATGAATCTATTGTATATGTTTTATCTAATCCTTTTTCATTAGCAATCTTATTTAAGACATCTAACAGTGTATGTATAGTGTCCAATTCAAGTCGTTGTGTTTTACCTTCAACTAAAGAATCGATGGTCTGTGGACGTACTTTCTTATTAGTGAGCATGGTTAAATGGTAACTTTTTTCTATACCTAGCTCATTCATAATGGATTGTAAATTGTAACGATAAGACATAATAGTACTCCTTAGAATGGAAATAATTTCAATGCACTTGCCTTACTCCTGTAGTTAGTCTAAACTTACTCCTGTAGTAACCAATAAAAAGGAGTGGGTAAAGTATGTTTGAAAAGATTATTTTGTATGATTTAGCGACTTATGAGTGCGATATTTACAAAAACGTTTATCGCTTTGACGATGAATATGCCATTTGGGACGATGATAACCAAGTTTACCTAGTGAAAATAAGCAAAGAAGAAAAAAGCAAACTTAATCTATATAAGAATAACGGAACCGCAATATTGTGTGATACCGTTAATAACGACATAGAAATGTTAAAATCCATCCTTCACTTAATAAAAATAAAATCAATTTATGAACTACTCAAATCCGAAATAGATAATACTGATTGGCGAGATGATTTTAATTTTAACGTGGATCAGCTTCTTTGATTTCTTTTACTACTATGATATCTGTTAGTTCAACATCTTCCAGTACATTAAGTATCTTTTCAAGAATTTCAACTGATATATGACTAACATGACCTCTTGCTAACATGCTCACTGCATTTGGTGAAACTCCGCAAAGTTCTGCTAATTCTTTTTGAAGCATATTTCTTTCTTTTAGTATCTGTTTTAGTCTAATTTCAATTTTTCTCACGTTCTCATTCCCCTTTGTAATATCTAAAAAAATTATAGCTTATTTTAATAAAACTTGGAAATAGCTATTGATATAAATACCGAAATCAGGTATTATAGTATTAAGGATTAACAAGGACGAGCGAGGAGGTGGCTAGAATGGAAAACTTCAGAGAACTATTAGAGCAAAAGAGACTGGAAAAAGGATTCAAGAAATCTGATATCGGTGAGCATACTGGATGCAATACTGTTCATGTAACAAGATTGCTTAATGGTAGCAGAGAGATACATCCCAAAAGAGCTTATAAGATAATTGAATTCATTTGTGATGATGTACAACTATCTGATGAAATTTTTCATGAGTACTCTTTAACACTAAGATCTCCAATGAATATTCGTTCAGCCATGGAATATGCTGCTACACGTTCTAAATACAATCTCTTGAAACTTCTTATTGAGAAACATGAATGTGATAGAAACGCTGAACTTGAAGAGTTTTGCCGAGTATATAAGATTCTATATAAATACTACACTGAAGAGTTTGGTGCTGAAGAGTTATATAGAGTAGTTAAAGGTGAAACATCCATTAAGTACGGTGATGCAAAAATCATGATTAGACTATTAGAATGTTATTCATTATTAGCTCAAAAACATTATGATTTTCTTATGTTTACGGCATCTAGTCTTATTGATGATATTGAATTACTGGAAGATACATTCTTCAAAAGGTCATACAAAGTTAGATATATGGAGTTTATGGTATTTGTTAAATTACGTGTGCAGAATGATATTAAGACAGCTAGACACATGATGAAAGAGTTAATTCAAACAACTGATTCACAAAAACATAAAGCTTTCGGTTATAACTATCTGGCTTTAAGTTACCTTTTAGAAGAAGAAAATTATGATAAGTACATGAAGTATATGGGTGTAGCTTGTAAAAAGTATGAGAAATTAGGATTCGGTGCTAATGTCATTAGACACAATATCCAATTCGCTCAAATTCTTCACAATAAAGAACTAACTTGTGATTATGAAAATGAAGAAATTAGAGCTTTTCATTTAGCCGTATCAGGTGATACTGAACAAGCTATTTATGTTATCAACGACTATGAGGATAAACATGGAGAATCAGCCGAAACAGTTTACTTCCGTGCTATTGCAACAAAAGAAGTTAATCTGTACTGGAAAAGCTTATCTATGTTTAAAAGTAGGGGGGATAAGTTTTTAGCTAGACTTTCTCGTAATGCATTGATTGAACTTGGTGAAAATGAAATAGTTGTAGATTTATTCTTTAACCAAAAAAATTAAAGTAATCGTTCATCATCCAGAAAGGAGGCGGATCAACGCTTGAAAGGAGGTGAACGTTAAATGAAAAAGATAATCGCAATTATTGCAATAGTTGGAGTTATTGGAGCTGCAAGTGCAGTTGGATTTAAGGGTACTGAACAAGCTGCAAAACAACATGAAGATACATACAAAGCTGCTATTCAGGAGCCTAAAGCTGGTTAATTTAATAGCATAGTAGAAATTAGCAGGAAAACATTACTCAATAGGGTAGTGTTACTTGCTTTACAAAAAAATCGAAGGTACGAGACCAATAGAAAAATTGGAACTGGTCAGAAATTGAGAGGGGAAAACAAATGAGCATACTGGCAAACTTAGGCGGCACTACTTTTATCGCATCTTCAAAGAACTACAGAGATATTGAATCTTTAGAACAGTTAAAGGATTTCTTTCATCCTGAGAATATAAGTAATTTAAGATTAGAAATAACAACTTCAGACGGTCAGGATCATATTCTTAATTCATTTGATACAAATTCATTCATTCAATGGGGGTTAATGGATGCTTATGGAGATATTGCAAATAGCGATTTTATACCAGAGGAAGAATATACAGCAGCTAAAGAACGATGGGAGAACAAAACGGCAAATAAAAAAGGAACGATAATCCCTTTCCCTACCACAGAAAAGTAAATTAATGTTCCCGTTAGAGTTTAAGAATTTGCAGATTCCTAAACTTAGTATAGGTTAAGATATTCTAGTATCTTGACCTATATGAATATTTTATTGAAATTAAATTAATTAAATGGTTGTTCTTCTGAGAGAACAGTAGTACACTAGAAATAAGTATCAAAAAAAACAATATCAAAAAATTGACATTCAGTTTCCCGACCGTTTGCCTCAATTATTTTGATATTTGAGATAATCCCGCTCCTTGAAAACTGAATATTGTCTTTTTTCGTCTTAAAAATCCCGACAAACTCAAACAATAGAAAGCCCATGAAAAGTGGGTAGTGATGTACTAGATAATGAAATAATACTACAATCGGTTTACGTATGTCAACAAATTTATAAGAAATTAAATTAATTGAACTATTAGTGTTTAACAAATATAAGAAATTAAATTAATTAAATCGGAGGTGTTAATCAAGATGGAACTAAAAGCAGGTTGGTATACAAAAAGAAAGCTAAATAACTTAATTAAAGAAAGTAAACGAGGTTCTGAGATAACAGACATAACTGGTCAGGAAGTTTACGAAGGTGATAGGGTTAAATACTTTTCGGGCAATAAAGCGACAGGTAAAAAGTTTGAAGGTGTAGTTTTCTTTAATAAAGGTATGTTATATGCAGGGAAAAACAGAACTTTAGCTGTTGCAGACCAAATTGAAATTGTACGAGAAGATATTAATAAGGATCAATTAAACGAAATTAAAGATGTTATAAGTGAATGGCGATATGCAAAAAATAAAGATGCGAAACTGAGGAAAGTAATTATTAAGAAATTAAATTACTTAGGAGTAGACATTGATTTCATTAAAGAAGGTATTCGATGGAGAAAAGTGAGTGAGAGAAAACGCCTAATATTAAAATCATTCATTCTCAAATTGGAAAATATTAATAATTCATCTCGTAGGAATTGGACTACAAAAAAGAATTAGCTTTATCTATTTTTGGAATAGCGCACTTATACACTCTGACGTTTGTGTGCTATCTTCGATCATTGCGTGGCAGATTTAATGAAAGTTATGTATGCTGTAGGTATTGAAATTAAAATGCTAAACAAGTAACAAAGATTTAAAGGAGGCAGAAACCATGCCTAAACAAAAAGTGATTATAACAAAAGAAAATTCTCTAAACGGTCAAGTCGCCGAAGTAGTATCTGATTACATAAATGAAGAGTGGGAACAAAAATATGTTCTTAGGACTAAGGATCACACTAAGGTAACAGTAAAAGAAGATGAGATTAAACCATTATTAAGACGAGTGAAGTAACATCATCTTAGAAAATGCGAAAAGGGTGACATTATGACTTCTAAGGTTAATCAAAAGATCATTATAAATATTCCAACTATGTATGAAAAATTCGAGCAAGGTATTGAACTGATTGAAGCTCACTTTGACCAAATAGAATATTATAAGAAGAATAGTAAATTACCATTTGCTGCTGATGGAATGCTAACTGGTGCATTGGAAGAAGTAATTAAAGTACAGATGGTTTCCTTGATTGATACGGTGAAAATCACCTCTAGGGCTATTAGATATATATATTTCACTAATTTACCAGGTAATCTGAAGGGTTATGAGAGGCTGTATTACATTAATAAAGCAGTGCTGGGTGATGAGAATTATATCAACAGGCTGAAATCAATTATATCAATACGAAACAAGCTAGAAAATACACATGTCGATAGGATTGTCTTGCAGAGAGAATCGGTACTTAAGGATATGAATTTTCTATTAGGTGTCATGAGGAAGTATTCAGATTATGTTGAGAGAATGAAATTTGAATGATTGTGAGAATTAAATATTCAATCAATAAAAGACAAGTTTTATTAGGTCTTATATGGGCTTTTACAGGTTTGTGCTTTCACTTATATTACCTTGATAATTAAAAGCTCATACGAGGCTGATATGACCGCCTGAGCGTTGTTTAGGGAAATAGAAAACAGTCATAAAGTCTTTGTTATCAAAGGTCACGAGTATAGGGGAGAAAATTTGTACTAAGTAGCAGAGGCTTAACCACCATCAGAAACAAAGTACTTACAACTAACAAACCCTTACAGGAGTTGGATTTGTGGATCAATTTAAAACTAAATAGAAAACTTGTACTATAAGATAGGAATTCAATCAGGAAGAAAAATAGAAAATTGCTGTAAGGGTTGATATTAAAGGATTTTTAGCAGGTGTGGTTTTCTTGTACATTTGATAGAGAAAAAATTAAATTAATTTTCCGATGAACAAAGCTCAAAGGTAAGTCACATAAGCAATCCGAAAGTGTGCAAATGGATAAGTTAAATGTAACGCATTAAAGCTTATGTCTCAGTATGGTATATGGACAGTTAATGGTATTTATCAGTATAGATAAGACCGTTAAATGATTTATATCTCAGTATGGATAATAAATGACGCTCAGATGCAAATAAATAAACGTACTAAAACATAATCCGTCTTACTCCTGTAAGTAATTTGCACTTCACTTAGTTAATTGCCTATTTAGGAACAGCGGTAATTCTTAGAGTGTACGTTTCTGGAAATCCACGAGCCTTAGAGCGCCAAGGTGTTTGGTGATTCTGTGTAATTTACCAGTGTGAAAAAAGTGTCTTCATCCTTACTCTCCCAAGCGATTGAGCCGTTTTTTAGATAATCCTCTTTAAAGGAGAGTATTCAACCATTGAGTCAGTAGCGAAAACGAAATATTGCTACCGGTTTAGCAGTACGTTGATATCATTGGTTTGAATAGGGTTTAAGCTACCCAAAGGAAAACAAGTACTATAAGAATAGGATGTTAAGAAAGTTTGATGACCTCTCATCAATTGATAAACATGGATTCATAAGTCAATAGGAATAATTGTACTAAATGAAGTGATTATAAAACAGAACCATGTCCAGAATGTTGTTATAGTCGCATATTCAGCCGATATGAGTAAACAAGTACTACAAGAATACGAGTAAGCGAGAAAATAGAAAAACGCTGTATATCGCATTATAAGCGGCTTTAAAAGGCAGTAGGTAAACTTGTACCTATGATAGGGAATGTGGACAGTAATTAAAACGCTGTTTCAGTTGAGCTACATGGCTTCATGAAGAATTAGGTAAACTTGTACTACGTGAATATCTAAGCAGTTAGACAGAAGCTGAAATCCTTTCTGTACTTGGAATAAATTCAATTTAAGCAACCTTGTAATATAAGAATAGAAATGTAACGCATTAGGAACTTGTCATAGTGCCTGCTGTATCTGGGCTGATAGCAAAATAGGTAAACTAGTACTATTTGGTAGGGAATACGTTTTTCTTTATTTTTTTTTATTCATTTCTGAAGTTAAAAAATGAATATATAGACGAGAAAAGGAATTTGCAATTATGCAGGTTCCTTTTTTGTATACAAATTTTTAAGGAGGTGAAAGGAATATGAGTATCCGAGGCAAGCCGTAACTTTTAGTGTGAATAAATAATAATAGGTAAACAAGTATTTAATAATTTAAACAGAGGAGTTAAGAAAATGGGATTGAAAGTTAAATTAATGATTGATTCACAGACATACAGCAATAAACCTACACCGAGACAAACAGCAGGTATTAATCAGAATATTGTTAGGTATCCAAGGACTATTGACGCTAAGGAATTAGCCGAAGAGGTATTAAAAGGTAAAACTTTTCTTTGTAGCTTTCTTTTTGATAATGAAGGATTGCCAAAAAGGAATAAACAATATTGGAATTCTCAACAGGTAATTGCATTAGACTTCGATAATGAAATATTCCTACGGAATAATAAAGGTGAGATCCTAAGAGATGAAAATAATAAATACATAAAAGTAAAACACGTAACTACAACTATCGAGACTATAAAGAAAGATGAATTCATTCAATCTCACGCTGCGTTTGCTTATAAGACTTTTTCATATACTGACGAACATCCTAAATTTAGAGTTGTGTTTGTTTTAGATAAGCCGATATATGACAGAGAAAAAATGGAGGATACCATTAAGCAACTACTTAAAATGTACCCTGATGCAGATGAAGCTTGTAGTGATGGAACTAGGTTATTTTACGGTGGTAAGGAAATAATACCGATAAATGCCTACACGAACACCCTCCCCCTAACTACCCCTTTGGGAGAATATACTAGGGTTAACTACAATATATATCCTACCAAAGGGTCGAGCATCAGCACAGAATCAACGGTAGTTAGTTTAGATGATTACAAGTTAAGTAAAGTTGATAATCCAGTAAGTGTAACTAAGAGTGAATACATACCAGTTAATAATACTTATCATAAAACAAGTAACATTGATTTAATTAAAAGTAGAAACATTAAAGAGTTACAAAAACGGCTTAATCCAGTATCAACAACAGTATATACAAACAGTCAAGTTAATGAATACTTATGTAAATGTGACTTGAAACAGTTTCTTGGAACAACATCTAATCACATTTATGACATATTTCATGATGAAAATAGTCCAAGTGGTAGCATATTTCAATCTAATCAAGGAGACGGACATTGGTTATATAAGTGTCATTCTTCTTCTCATTCATTCACTGGAAGTATTATTCAAATTGTACAGAAATTACATAATAGTAAACCTTTAGATGCTAAATTGTTTTTGATGGAACTTTATAAAATTGAAATTGTTGAAAGTGATACTCAGAAACGAGTAAAAGCTGAAATTGATGAATATAAAATTATGCTTCAATCCTCAACTTTAGCTGACATATATCCTAATTTTTATAAGTTGTTTAAGAACAATGGATTTCTTGAAGACTTTTACATACTGCTTGATTTAGTAAAAGAAAATATTTCAGTTGATGAAGAAAATCCTAGAGCTTTGTTTTGGCAATCAACTGAAAAGATAGCTGGTCGAATGAGAAGAAGTACAACTAATACCAATATGAGAATGAACTTTTATTCATTTTTTGAATTGATTTACAAATTGGATCAAAAAGAAATCCCTTCCAATATTTACAAAATGTTAAAAAACCGAAAAAAATTAAAAAACTATAAGTATATGGCTAGTACATATGAAGTTAAAGAACAAACGCTCGACTTTTTTGACGACTTAGAAAAACGTTGTGAAGTTTGGATTAGTAAAGGGTTAACAACTAAAACAATGAACTATGAAGGAATCCTTAGAAACTTTGGTCAAGAAGAAGCTAATCGAGTATTCCCTCAACAAAAGAATCAAAAAACAGAACAGTTGAACGATGAAATTGTTTCTCTGATTGAGCAATCGACAATGGAGCTTGTACAAGCCAAAGGATGGACGTATGAGCGTGAAATTTTGGATAACGTTAAATTGTATTACAAAGGTCAAAAGAAGCACAAAGAGGCTCAAATAAAGCGTTGTATAGGTGATTTGTTAGATAAGTATGACTTAGTTAGAGTCGGTTGCACTAAAGCAATTAAAGTAGAGTTAAATATTACGGAAGATCAATTACCTGCAGCCAGCTTTCCTAAACTGATTGTACAGAGCAAATGAATTTTTAATGAAAATTAATTAATTGAATAAACAGGAGGTGACGAGAATGCGACAGTTTGATAGTAGCATTCTTTTTTTCTGTTACGATTTCCAATTACATAAAAAGTTAAAACAAGCGCATATCCGCTACATAACTAAAGCCTACAGCATGGAAGGTAGGATGTATTGGCAGTATTTCAGGACAGATGAAGTAAACAAAATCATTAGACAACATAACGGATTAGATAATTAAACAAAGTAACACTTATACAGTTATACATATTAAACAGTGAAAAATTAATTAATTACAAATAAGGAGTTAAACAATAATGGGTAAACAAAATAATAAAATTACATACATTCCGCAAATTGAGGCAGCATTACTATGGGAAAACGAACATAGAGGCAAACAAATTCAATTTAAATATAAAGGGTCATTACCAGATAGCTTAATGGTACGCCATTTGAAAAAACAAGATAATTACATACAATTTACTACTGGAAGAACAAAAAAGAATTCAACAAGAGATATCATTGCGATTAAATTTACGCAAAAAGTAAAAAGCGGTAAACAATTAATCAAAATAGCTAATGACAAACTAGATGAATTGGAAAAAGAAAAAAATGAAACAGGGGTGTGTGATGAAGAATCTAAGAGTTATTGGGAAAATAAAAAGAAAGAAATTGAATCTGATATAGAAAACCCAAAATGGAGAGGTTTTAATTCTAAACAATTAAGAGAAGAAATTTATAAGCATGGTGTAACTGTAATTGAAACTGATTATAAAACTGGTGAAATATTAAGTAAAGACACTTTTAAGTTTTTTTGCAGAACAACCTCCAAAAGTAGAAAAGGCGAATGCCTAATGATCAAGGAAAGTTTACGTGATGATATGCTCAAATGGATGATGTTGGAGTTAGATTTCAGTAAGAAAACCGGCTCAGTTGATTTAAGTGGAATACAAAGTTATTTAAGCTTAATCTGTTCAGCTATTGAAGGAACTGTGAAGATTAATCCTTCTTCAATCCTGATGATTGATAAAGTAATGAGTATATTTGAACATGAAGTTGACGTGATAGAACTAGAGGAAAATACAATTGTTACTCCAAAGGGTAAAGAAATTAAGGAAAGTAAATTAATTAGGACACCAAGAAAAGCTACGATTGAAAATGAAATTTTTGACGGTGAGTTATTGTTAGATGAAAGTTGCTTTAAAGGTGACTATGCAAAGAAAGGTTTTATGTTATTGCGTGGATTTTGGTTCAAAGGCGCTGCTTTCAACACTAGGCTGCAGGATATGCTTAGAGCCTATGCAATTGAAAAAGGCATTGATTTTGATACTTGGTATATAGAGGACATGTTTGGAGATTCAATTAAGGCTTCCAAAATTCGCATGATTGCAAATCCAAGCACATTAAAATTAATTGGGAAGTATGACTATACACTGGGAAGTAAAAAGGCTGTGTGGGAAAGATGGAAAGAGAAAACAAAGGCAAATGGCTCAATCTTTGGAATTTGTAAGGCGGAAAAAATATCACGAAGAGGTGAGGATAAAGGATTTCCTCTCCAAAGGATGTCATATCAAATGGTTAATTCTCTTCCCTTGATTCCTAAAACTACAAAAGAAGAGATTAAAAAACTAGCTCAATATGAATTGAATTATATTTCTGCATTGAAGAATGACACTAAAAAGTTTATTGAATATCTCGACTTTACAAAAACTACAGTAAACGCCAATGAAATGTTTGTATCTTTATATAATCGTAACAATAAAATTGCTGAAAATAAGGTGTTTAGAGATTTCAAAGCATACAAAATTAAGGAATATAGAAAGCAAGTCCAATCAGGTGGAATTAGAGTGTGTGGAGACTATGCTATTATGGCTTCAAATTTGGCTGAGTATTTTCTCGTGTCAGTAGGAGAAATCAAATTAAACGATAAGAGGGAAATAGAAAAACCTTTAGCACTGAAGGGAAATGAGATAATTACAACCATGTTTCCTCCTGGTGAATTAGCGGGTTTTCGCAACCCACACGTTTCACCTGCAAATTCTATATTGTTCAACAGTGTTTCAATAGATGAGGAATCTAATGAATATCATAAGTATTTAAAGTACTTTAAGCTAACAAAAAACATTGTGTTAATCAATTCCATTTCTCATATTTTAATGGATCAGTTAAATGGGTGCGACTTTGACTCGGATTCTTGCCTTTTGACAGATAACGAAGTAATTAGAAAATCCATTAGAGATAATCTAGGTAAGTATAAAGTACCTGTAAATAGAATACCTCTAATGGAAAACTCAAAGGAAACGGAATATCAATTCACTCCAGAGGATATGGCACTGGTTGATAGTAAAAATGCCCTTGCTACTACTGAAATCGGAGAAATTACTAATCAAGGGATACTTTCTTTAAGCCTGTATTTCAATGAACTTTCTAAAGATAGTCCTAACCAAGAAACATTAGACTATTTAACGGATGTATTTCAAATATGTTCTGTTTTATCAGGAATTGCTATAGATAGCAGCAAACGTCAATATAAAGTTAAAGCTAGTCAACAACTTAGAGAGTTAACTAAAGGATTGGCTTTGAAATTAGATGATAACGGAGAAGAAGCGAAGCCTAATTTTTGGGTATATGTTCAAAATGATAAATACAAAAAGAAAGATGTATCAAATATAGAAGCGGAAAAAGATCAAACTAAAGAGTCTGACGGAGAGAAACAAAAGAAAGATGGATTAGTAAGAACACATTACAACACTCCCATGGATTACTTATATGATGAATTCAGTAATTTAACTCCAGCTCCTAAAACAATTAAACCTAAAAAGCTAGGTTGGTTATTAATTGATAAAGATGTTAGAAAAGGAAATCGCAGACAAATTAAAGAGGTACAAGAGGTTGCTGAAGAAACTCAGAATCTAATTAATGCTACTCATGCTTATTCTGATGAAGATGAATTATCAGTGATATTGGATAATATTATCGATGAGCAACATGATAAGTTTGATAAGATCAAAGTGAATTCTAATACCATGTACGCAATTTTAATGAAGATTCATGAAAAAACGGAGTTAAAGTCAAATGGAGAAACTAAAGAAAAGAATAACAGTTGTGTTAGGTTGATGAGTCATTTATACAAATCTAGTCCAAATGTATTCTTAGAAGCTTTTAAACTAGGAAAAAATGAAAATTAAAAAGGGCAAAAATGCACCACTATATTGCGAGAAACCTAGTGTTATCAGTGTTTTCTCCTTTTTTTAGGCTGACTAGATGAAGAGAGTGAAGGTTCAAATGCGAACGGTACCCAATGTCGCAGCATCGAAGTAAAACTCATTGAGTAAAGTAGATGGGCTCCTTCACTTCTTTTTACATCTTTTATTTAATAAAATAGGCAATCAATAATAATTTATCACTTTTAAAATAAAAAAGCAATAAAAATAATAAAATTTTTATTCGTTTTTGAAGTTAAATTATGAATAAGTGGGAGGAATAGGCAAGTGCGTTTAACAAAAGAGGAAAGGTTAGATTTAGTTCGGTTAATTGCTGCAAAAGGAATTACACGAGTGTGGTTAGCTAAGGAAGTAGGCAAGAGTGCATCGTTAATAACGAGGTATTTAAAGTCGAAATATGATTTCCCTCCAGATATACAGAAAAGGATATATGAGCTAGTTCACGACTACGAAATACCTCCTTGCGGAGAATGTGGTTGTCAATGCGATTGTAATAAAAACTAATTTTACTAAGGAGAGGGATAGCAATAAGTGAATTCAGAATTTAGCTACTTAATTAATCCTGGTGAACCAGATGAGAAATACATACGAAAAAGAAGTAAAGCCATTAGAACATTTTTAAAATATGACATAGCAACTATATATGTAATACATAACAATACGAAAATAGGAAGTTACCAAACATCTTATTACGATACATTTGAGGATATAGAAAGTGTTTTGTACATGATCGAAACAGAATTCACTTACCAAATTGATTAAAGGAGAGGATTAAATATCAGAAAAATTAATAAAGACTGTTCAAAAAACAACAGATTATGGGGTTACGCAAAAGGAGTTAATTGGTTTTTTAGAGGTTTTTCAAAGTAAAAAGCCGTTAATGAATGTTAATAAAAATAAGAGGTGGTTAAAATCAATATAATTCAAGAAGTAAAAAATAATGAACATTTAAAGAAAGCATATATTCAGTTAGCGTCAGCAATGAGGGTTTATCAAATGGGATATGGATCAAATGAATTATTTAAAAATTTAGTTTCTCATATTGTTTATGAAGACATTTTGGACAGAGATCTTTATTCTGTGAAATTATTTGACAAGATGGCAGATTTTATTTTATTCAATAATAATTATCACTACATATTAACTGATTTCATTAAAGAGGGAGCAGTATTACCTGTCTTTGTTTCTGAGTATCCAGATTTAAAATTAGATGTTGAATATAAAACTGTACAAATTAGGGGGATGGTTTAATGAGACAAACAAGAAGAGAGTTAATGGTCGAGATTTTTAATAATGCTGTTGAAAATAAAAATTACTTTTATCCTAGTATTATGTATGCTCACAATATGGAAGAACGAAAAGAAGACTATAAGTATTTAGAGGCTACAAACTTAATTGTTATTAATGAAATTATTGATTCTGAGGAATGGGAAATTTCACTTACACCAGCAGGGATTGAGCGAGCACAAGTCTATAAAGATAAGTCAGAAGAAAAAGAGGTGAAACTGCCAATTGAAGAAGATCCATTTGAGGAGCAACTTGAAGGTTTGTGTATGCAGTTAAAATGTGCAGAAACCAAACAAGAGCAAATGGGCTGTATAATTGCATTCCTTGCTCAGACAGAGGGATTAAGACATATCAAGGGTAATGCCTACATGAAACTTGCTGAAATCATTATAGCTGCTTATGAGGAAGGTTTATATGGTGATACGTACGAAAGTGCAATGCAGTCATTAGAAGATTAAGAGTGTGCTAAATGGCATACTCTTTTTTATGGAAAAGGGGTGAATTTGTATGATTCAAGTAACTAAAGTTGATAAGCACGATGACACAGTGAAAATATTTTACGAATACACAGGAGACAGAATTAATTTTAATAGCTATGTAGAGCTTACTGAAAACGAATATAACGTGAGTACAAGAGGTGATTATAGCAAGGATGAGGATATTGTCTATCACTTATTAATAAGGGAGTTTAATTGGATTTTATCAAGGGATAGGACGATTTAAGGATGTATAGGAGCAAAAGGAGGGTGTCCTGGTGTTAGAGGATTTTAAAAAGGACATGTATTTTTGCTATTCAAATGAAACAAGTAATAGATTAGAGAAATTGGGAATTAAGCCATTTTTCGTAGGTTTTAGTTTGAGTGGTAAAAATATCTGTATCTATAGAAAGACAAAAAGGTTAGCAGCAATGCTGGATAGAGGCTGGATGAAGCCCTGAAATTTATAAGCAGAGAGGAAATTATTAATGTCTGAATTAGTTGAATTGAATATAGAGGAACTAAAGGAAAGTCAAAGGGTTACAGGTGAAAAAGTTAATTCTTTGAATGAGAAAATTTTGTACAGATTAAAAGAAACTGATCCTAATTTCGATAAATGGTTAGAGGATAAACTCACTCATTTTAATTTTATCCTAGATTAATAGCAATATCAATACTTATAAATACTAAAAATAAAATTAATGGAGCGTGTACATATGGCTAATAAATTAACACTAACAGAAGTAAAGAAAATTAATAAGAAATTCGATGAAAAGAAACGTGTAGAACTACCAGACGGAAACCATGTATTTATTTATCCTAACTTTTCTAAGAAAGATGTAATGAATTTGTTAGGAGAAACATTTACTGAATTCGCAGAGAATCAAAAAGCATTTAAGAAAATTAATATGACGGATTGGGCTACTTTTGCATTGCTTTATAAATTTGCTGATCTTGGTATTCCAAGCGTATTTAGTAAAAAGGTATTGGCATTTGATGAATTGTTAAGATACGACCATTACGAAGACATAATTAGTGCTTACCCTGCAGAAAGTATCAAACTGTATGAGGAAATGATGAAGAAATTCCAACACAACATGAATACTCTTATTGATTCTAAGGAAGAGGGTATGTTGGATAAGCTCCAAATGAGAATTGAAAAGATGATCGAAGAGGAAGAAAAGAACGAAGAATTACAATAAAACATAACTTTTATTAATTAATAAGTAAGGGGATATTTATGAGAAATTTTATTAGAGATTACCTATTTAAGCCTAAAAATGAAGCGGTAATCCTGCAACAACCTAAGCAGACCTACTTATATTCACCAGATCCAGAAAGAGAGCGGTTATTTAAGGATACCATTCAAATACAAAAGGAAATGATTATATCGTTACAACAGCAAGGAATCGAAGTAGACCTATTTAAAAACTAAGAAAAGGACTGAAACATAGATTGTGGAACAGAAAAAGTTAATGACTAAAGAGGAATTCGCACTTATTAAAGAACAAATGATAAAGGATCTTAAATTAAAAGAAATACCTGACGAAAGATTTGTAGGGTATTATTTTGATGAGGATAATGTAGAATTGTATAGCCTAAGAAAGAATAAGATTAAAAAATTAAAGGTGACTCAATCATTTGGAGGTTACTTATTTTACTGTTTAACGCCCGCTGATTATAAAGGTAGACAGGAAACGGTATACACGCATTGGATTTCTCATAGTGTCAATAAGGGGGTATCTATCGGCTCCTGGACGAAAGATGAGAACGGGAAAAGAGTTACTTTACACCATAGAGATGGGAACGTCTACAACAACCACTATTCCAATATCACCCCTACCTTAAATCAACATGATAAGGAACTTAGAAGGAAAATGTCAGAGCAGGCAAAAGGACGTTCTCCTAAGAAAATGAGTGATGAGGATGTAATTAAACATAGAAAGAAACAAAAGGAATCTGGTATTGCGGTTACTACATATGCAAGGGAAATAAGTAAACACTATGGAATGGACGAAATATCTGTTTACAATATTTTAAGTGGAAGATCACGGAAGAATATTGCAATCTAAGTCACTCTAAAATAGGTGTCTTTTTTTTTTATGTCTAAAATTTCTATAAAGGGGCTAATTTATTGGAAAATCACATGTATTTTATTGAAAATACTACGGCTAATAATGTAATCAAAGGAGCTCTTGATTCTATAGGGGAAGAGGGATACCTCTCCCTTTTCACAAATAATTACGCAGCTTTAAGGGACATTGATAAGTTTCGAGTGATTGATGTTATTTTAAACCATTATCAAATTAGCATAACTGACTTTATTGATAGTTGTTTAGGTGACTATTCAAGGTCGTATTCAACAGTATCTAAGG
>NZ_JAJTTG010000023.1:0-45898 GCF_021341655.1 Bacillus sp. Au-Bac7
ACTTTATTTTCATCTTTATAACGCAAGTTATAAAAACGATTATTGTTGACGTTTTGTTTGTTCAGTTTTCAAAGAGCAATTTTAAATCACTGTTAGAAGTGACTTTTTAAATAATACCAGCATTTTTCTTCAAAGTCAACAGCTTATTTTTTTACAAGATGTTCCTCAAAGACGCTGTTTTCATATAATATCACCATCTAACCCAATAGTCAACATAACTTTTTAAAAAAATCATTCATAAAACACTTTCTTCTATTATATATATAAAAAAGAACCCAGCAATAACAGCCGGGTTCTCAAAAAGTTTATTTCACGATAGAAATAATATCTTCTTCATTCAAATCAACATCGCCTGGTTTATTAATCTGTACAGATTCACCTTCAGCTAAATTAGTGAAGATAATTGGCGTTGTTGTTGATGTTGCATTTTCTTTAATGAAGTCCAGGTCTACTTTCAATAGAGGCTGACCTTTTTTAACTTCGTCATTTTCCCCTACTAGAGTTTCGAATCCTTCCCCTTTCAGTTTCACTGTATCGATACCGAAGTGGATTAAGATTTCACGGCCTGAATCTGCCATAATACCAATTGCGTGTTTTGTCGGGAACAAGTTTACAATTTTCCCGTCAACAGGAGATACAACAGTACCTTCAGATGGAATGATTGCAAAGCCATCACCCATCATTTTACCAGCGAACACTGGATCTGGAACTTCTGTAATTGGCACCAACTGACCTTTAATTGGTGATACAAGTGAATCGTCACCGTCAACATCACCTTTAAGAGCATTTGGATTTACCTCTTCAATTTGCTGCTTCACTTCTTTATCCATTGAAGCATTTGCAGCTGGACGCGGTCTTTTACCGCTCATAATATCTCTCATTTGACCTTTAATTGTTTCAGAACGAGGACCGAATATTGCTTGAATGTTATTGCCGACTTCAAGTACCCCAGCAGCACCAAGCTTTTTCAAACGATCTTTATCAACATCTTTAATGTCATTAACTGACACACGAAGTCTTGTGATACATGCATCAAGGTGAGCGATATTTTCTTGTCCACCCATTGCTTCTAGTACTTCATATGGAAGGTCGCTAGTAGTGCCGCCTGCAGTTTCTTCTTCTTCAGTTTCATCTTCACGTCCTGGAGTTTTCAAGTTAAACTTGCGGATTGCGAAACGGAAACCAAAGTAATAAATAACAGCGAACACTAAACCAACCGGAATGATAATCCAAGCATTTGTTTGTGGGTTAATTAATCCAAATAGAATATAGTCAATTAAACCACCAGAGAAAGTCATACCAACCTTAACATCCAACAGTTGCATTGTCATAAATGATAGACCTGCAAATACTGCGTGGATACCGAATAGAACTGGTGCTACGAATAAGAATGAGAATTCTAAAGGCTCAGTAATACCTGTTAAGAAAGAAGTTAATGCAGCAGAAGCCATCAAACCACCAACAACTGCTTTTCTTTCTGGACGTGCCTCATGATAAATAGCAAGAGCTGCAGCTGGCAATCCGAACATCATGAACGGGAATTTACCTGTCATGAATGTACCAGCAGTCAAGTTTTGTACACCATCTTTAATTTCAGCCATGAAGATACGTTGGTCACCACGTACTACATCACCAGCAGCAGTAGTGTATTGTCCAAACTCATACCAGAATGGAGAGTAGAAGATATGGTGCAATCCGAATGGAATCAATGAACGTTCAATGATACCAAAAATCAATGCTGAAATAGTCAAGTTTGCATTAACCATGTTTTGAGAGAATGCATTTAGACCAGTTTGGATTGGAGGCCAGATTAATACCATTAACAAACCTAAGATAACAGCACTTCCTGCCGTAATAATCGGCACAAAACGCTTTCCAGCAAAGAACCCTAAATATGATGGCAATTCTATTTCATAGAACTTGTTATAAAGCATAGAAGCAAGTATACCTACGATGATACCGCCGAACACCCCTGTTTGAAGCGTTGGAATACCAAGTACGTTAGCAATATCGATACCGTTAACAGATTCAGCTGTATAGCCTTTAACAGTACCCATTGTTACATTCATAATTAAGTAACCAATAATTGCAGCAAGACCAGCAACACCCTCACCGCCAGATAAACCTACTGCAACACCAACTGCAAACAACAGCGGCAAGTTGCTGAATACGATATTACCCGCGTTTTCCATTACGGACGCTACCATCGATACTCCACTATTATCTAAGAATGGAGCAAGATCTAGCAATGCTTCATTGTGAAGCGCATTACCTAGCGCAAGCAAAATACCAGCAGCTGGCAATAATGCAACCGGAAGCATAAGTGCTTTTCCGACTTTTTGCAAAACACCGAAAATCTTTTTAAACATTCGTTTTTCCTCCTACTTTATTAAAAAAATTCTTCTAGCCCATAAAGCGTTATCAAAAGGCAAAACAAAAAGGCATGAGTAAAAAGTAACTGAAAAAAGCTGTTCAGGGATATATTGCCCTAAATAACTCCGTTCAATCATCTTTTTCACTCATGCCTGATCGAATCAGTAACACGTTTATAAGATAATAACTATTTAACCTTTTTTTGAAGTCGCTGAAGATGCATTGTTAAATACACAGCTTCCGCATCAAATACAGGTTTCTTTAATGATTGTTGCATCACTTTAATGAGCTTCCATGAGAGATTATAGCACAGCGGATATTCATCTTTCAATAGGGAAGTTATTTTTTCTGGTTCATCCACTTTTTCCCCATTATGAACTCTTTCAATCGTAAAACGAAGATGACGAACTAGTCTCATATAATCAATGCTGTCTTTATCAATTTCGATTTCCAGCTGTTCTTCAATTAAATTGACAAGATGTGTCACTAATTGAGAATGCTGGTTAACCTCAGAAAGATTTCTATTCATCATTGCGCTGTGAATATGAAGAGCGATGAAACCGATTTCACCTACAGGCAAATTAATTTTTGTCTGTTCACTAATTAGCTTTACTACATCCTCAGCAATCTTATATTCAAAAGGATATAGAGCCTTCGTTTCGATCAAAAAGGGATTATTTAGCACAAGCCCATTTGATAATCTCGAAGCCGCAAACATGATGTGATCTGTTAACGCAACATGAATATGCTCATTGAGCATCGCATTTGTTTTGCTTTTAATAAGCTCTATAGAAGAAATAATAACATCTAGCAAATCGTTGTCTACTTGAGGAAGGAGTTTCAGGTAGTTTATCTGTTCTTTTTCATTGCGAAGAACAAAAAGTTTCTCAACTACATCCGCGTCAATAGAGTCACCATTCTTTCTGTTAAACCCTATTCCTTTTCCAATTAGCACAACTTCTCCATATGAAGGATGCTCACCAATAAGCACATTATTATTAAGCGCTTTTTTCACTAGTAAATTTGGCATGATTTTTTCCTCACTTCGACAGACTTCTAGGTAATTTAATGTTATTAAAGTCGAACTTGTAAGTCAACGAAAAAATAACAAAAGGCTGCTAAAAATAGCAGCCTTTAAAATCTTATTCCTTATTGAAGGAAAACAAAGTATAGTGCAAAGATGGCAAAGAAAATATACATGATTGGATTGATTTCTTTTCTGCGGCCGCTTAACAGCATTGTAATCGGGTAGAAAATGAATCCAACAGCAATACCTGTTGCAATACTGTACGTTAAAGGCATTGACACGATTACCAAGAAAGAAGGCACTGCAATTTCAAACTTAGTCCAATCAATTTTCCCTAGAGACGATACCATCAATATTCCGACAACAACTAGCGCCGGTGTAGTAACAGCAGATGTAACTACTTCCAATAGCGGGAAGAAGAACAGGGAAAGCAAGAAAAATCCTGCTGTTACAACTGATGCAAAACCTGAGCGAGCTCCTGCTGCAACACCAGCAGATGATTCAACGAAAGAAGTCGTTGTTGAAGTTCCGAAGATAGAACCTACCATTGAAGCAATAGAATCTGCAAACAATGCTTTACCTGCTCTTGGCAATTTATTGTCTTTCATTAATCCTGCTTGGTTCGCTACAGCAACCAATGTTCCAGCATTATCAAAGAAATCTACGAATAAGAATGTAAGAATAACAACAAGCATGCTTTGTGTATAGAATGCGCCGTCTCCGAAAGCGGAGAACAATTTACCGAAAGTCGGCTCTATACTTGGCACTGCTGATACAACACCTGATGGCGTATTAATAACACCAAAAATCATTCCGACCACAGCTGTAATTATCATTCCGTAGAATACGCCGCCATGAATTTTTTTAACCATTAAAATGATTGTTACGAAAATCCCGAAGATTGCCAGCAGTGTGCTAGGCTTTGACAAATCACCGATATGAACTAATGTTGCAGGATTGTCGACGATGATTTCAGCATTTTGCAAGCCGATGAATGTAATAAATAAACCTATTCCCGCTCCAACTGCAAGCTTTAACTCAACTGGTATTGCATTTATTAATTTTTCACGAAGACCGGTAATCGTCAACAGCAGGAAGAAGAAACTTGAAATAAATACTGCTGCCAAAGCGTATTCCCATGGCTCACCTTGTGTTAAAACAACTGTATATGCAAAAAACGCATTTAAACCCAAACCTGGTGCAAGTGCAATTGGATAATTAGCAAACAATCCCATGATAAGAGATCCAACTGCTGCAGCTAATGCCGTTGCCACAAATACTGCACCGTAATCCATACGAAGCGCATCCGGCAAGTCTGCTACATCGCCTAGTGTTAATGTAAATGGGTTAACCGCCAATATATATGCCATTGCTAGGAAGGTTGTAAAACCACCAACAAACTCTTTACGGTAATTCGTTCCCAGTTCCTCAAATTTGAAAAACTTTTTCATTCTTTTTTCCCCTTTCATGTTCCAATTCAATAAGAACAAAAAAACACTCCATTATCGTAGGAGCGTTGACTAGGGTTTGTGAAATATAGCAGGGATTAGATAATAAAGAATAAAAGTTCTAATACGTATCCCTTTATATACACAACCTCGTAGTCAAGCTATTTACGGTAGCTCGGTAGAAACTTTTGGGCCATATCCCCCATAATTATACGAGTATTTCTTTAGTTGCAAATTTAGTTTATCAGCATGTTTTCTTTTCGTCAATACAAAAAACGAACATTAAGAGGATATTTTTTTGTAAACGTTCGCTTACTTTTTACCCCTTAATGTTCGTGTTTGGATATTTCTATTAGATTAATTTGGAAATTATTATACCAAATTACCTAAGGGACCGTTCCCTTAGGCAACCTTTATTATTCCCACTCAATAGTAGCAGGTGGCTTACTTGTAATATCATAAACGACGCGGTTAACATGATCCACTTCGTTAACAATTCTTGTTGAAATAACTTCAAGCACTTCCCATGGAATACGTGCCCAGTCAGATGTCATACCATCGATAGATGTAACTGCACGGATTCCGATTGTGTAATCGTATGTGCGCGCATCACCCATTACACCAACACTGCGGATGTCAGGCAGAACTGTGAAGTATTGCCAGATATCACGGTCTAAGCCTGCTTTTTTAATTTCTTCACGCAGGATGTAGTCAGACTCACGAACGATTTCCAGCTTATCTTCGCTGATTGCGCCCAATACACGGATACCAAGACCCGGTCCTGGGAATGGTTGTCTCCAAACGATTTCATCAGCTATTCCTAGCTCTGTACCTAATGCTCTTACTTCATCCTTGAACAATGTATTTAATGGCTCGATTAGTTCGAACTGCATATCTTCTGGCAGTCCGCCAACATTGTGGTGGGACTTAATCGTTTGTGCAGTTGCTGTACCACTTTCGATAATATCTGTGTAAAGCGTTCCTTGTGCAAGGAAGTCAATTCCTTCAAGCTTGCTTGCTTCATCATCAAATACGTAGATGAACTCGTTACCGATTATTTTACGTTTTTTCTCTGGATCGCTGACACCTTCCAATTTAGACATGAAACGTTCTTTAGCATCCACTTTGATTACGTTCATATGGAAGCCTTCTGTGAAAGTCTTCATAACACTTTCTGCTTCGCCTTTACGCAATAGACCATGGTCAACGAAGATACATGTCAACTGATCGCCGATTGCTTTATGGATAAGAACAGCAACAACAGAAGAGTCTACCCCGCCGCTAAGTGCGCAAAGAACTTTTCTGTCTCCAACTGTTTGACGGATTTTCTCCATTTCGATTTCAATGAAGTTTTCCATTGACCAGTCGCCTTTACATCCACATACACCGAAAACAAAGTTTTTCAACAGTTCATTTCCGTATACGGAATGGCGCACTTCAGGATGGAATTGAACAGCATAAAGACCTTTTTCCTCGTTGCTCATAGAAGCAATTGGGCAAGAAGGATTAATTGCGTCTACTGTAAATCCTTCAGGCTGCTCGACTACAAGATCTCCGTGGCTCATCCACACGATTTGCTCACTTGGCAGATCAGAGAAAAGCTTTGTGCTGTTTTCGATTTTAATTTCAGCTTTTCCATATTCACGGTGCTTCGCTTTTTCAACTTTACCGCCGAAATGCTTTGTCATCAGCTGCATGCCGTAGCAAATACCGAAGATTGGCAGCCCTAAATCAAAGATTCGCTCGTCACAGCCGAATGCATTCTCATCATAAACACTGTTAGGTCCGCCAGAGAAGATAATCCCCGCTGGATTTAGCGCTTTGATTTCTTCTGCTGTAATTGTATGTGGGTGAAGCTCACTATAAACGCCAAATTCCCTAATTCTTCTTGTGATTAATTGATTGTACTGACTGCCGAAATCAAGAACGACAATCATTTGTTGGTCTTGAATGCTTGTTTTCCCCATGTTATTCACCTCATTAATCTATTAAAAAGCTCATTGTTACTATTTTTTCACATTTTTGCTTATTCATGCTATAAAACGAAAAGCCATGGCAAAAAATATTGAAAAAGACTATTTTATAGCAGCAAAAAAGGTATTTCTTCATATAAAAAAGACTAGAATTCGGCCTCAAATAAAAACGAAGGCAGAATTCTAGTCTTTTACTATTACAATGGTTTACACACACCATATAAAAATAAGACCCATCTGCCTTCATAGTCGGATCCTTTAAGGTGACCCGGTAGAGACTCTCGAACCATATCATCGAGGATATATGAAGGAAATTTATTAGTTTAGAACATTGTAACAACATGTCGAATTGCTGGTCAAGGTGTTGTTGTTTTGATTAAATTTTCGCACAATTCACCAAGTCATTCTATTCATACTTTTGTAGCTTGCTTTCATTTAATAACTTCCTCTATTTGGCAGATCCTTTTATCATTCTAATCTGATAAATGCTATAAAAAAAGGAATCCAACACCCCAATAAAAATGTGTTGAATTCCTTTCATCAGGTCAAGCTGCTGTCTTTCTAATCAGCCTTTCCCACATTTCCTTCCATTCCGTCCAATTATTGTCCTGACTATTCCCTTTATACAAGAGCTCCTCATATTTGGCAGTCAAAACAGCCATTTCATTCGTTTTTAAAACATGGTCAATGTATTTGGCATATTCCCGCAATGTCATGTTGTCTTGTTTGCCCCAACCTGAGAGCTTGAGCATTTTGAGCAAGGTTAAATAGGCTTTTTCAAAGTCATTGCCTTTTTTCCCGCGCTTGTATTTCCATATATAAAATATAGGCAGCCACTTATGTCTCTTCCAGAACAGTATCCAGCTCATGGCTATGATTAGAACAGCTCCGCCAACCAGCCACTGCCATCTTTCAGCAGCAAAGTTTGCAATTGTATTCCACCACTTTCCGAATGATTTCTCTTCAGACTGATCTGATGCTACTGTCTCTTCTTCTGGTACTTGTTGCTCTTCCCGCTGCTGTTGTGCTTCCTGCTCGGTTTGTTCATTTTCTTCTGTGTTTGTGTCCGCTTCGTTTCGAACATCATTTACATACGTATTTTCATTGGAGAATCCTTGTGTCGGTTCAAAGGTTACCCAGCCAGCTCCAGGAAAATATGCTTCTACCCAGGAATGAGCATTGTTATTGGTTACTTCATATTGGCTTCTATTGTTTTCCTGTTTGATGAGATCACCTTCAGTAAATCCTTTAACCCATCTTGCAGGAATGCCGAGAGATCGCAGCATCACAACCATTGAAGTTGAATAATTATCACAATAACCTATTTTTGTTTCAAAAAGAAACTGATCGACATAATCTTCATCATCTGCTGGTATGGCCACATCGCTTTGGCTGTATACAAAACCATTTCCGGAAAAGTAGTTTTCAATTGCTCTTGCCTTTGCAAAAACATTATCCTCATCCTTCGTGATTTCAGCTGCTAAATCAATGACTCTCTGTGGCAAATTTTGCGGTAGTTGCGTATATCTTGCTGCTATCTCCGGATTTTCTCTTAAATAGCCGCTCATGTCAGCACTCGTCAATGTACTTAAACTGTATTCAGGCTTTTCATAACTCACACTATAGGAATCTGTTGGAAAATCGAAGGAAATCCGTTCACTTCCTGTTTCTACAATCATCGTCGTATCCATACTTGAAGCTGCTTCTGTCACTCCTAAAGGATATAAGAGATAATCAAAAGGCTGTGCAAAGTTAACCGTACTTTCCTGTGCTTCTGTCTTTACACTGTCGCCTTCCTCAAAAGATACGAACGGGATATCACCAGCTCCTTCTAATCTCTGAAAGTCTTGTCCATTCATTGTGACTGCTTCTTCCGATTGAACCCAGCCCTTACCTGTATACGTATCCTTCGTCTCTACCTTCCAATAATGAGAGGATTCAACTTCAGTCTGAAACATTAATGTATCATCCGGCTCAAAGTCTCCGCCAAGCCTCGAATCATCAACACTGTAGCCTACTCGATGGGGTCCGTTGCCATTACCTTCGCCTTCACCACCATTGTCACCAATTGTCTGGATAAACGGCACAGGATCTGGCCAGATTGGATTTGCTTTCGGCGCTGCATATGCTATTGCCGCACTAGCAAAAACAAAGAAAAGCAATGGAGCCATCCACTTTAATGCTAAGAATCTTCGGTCAGTTATATTTTCCTTATCCTTCATCCGATAGAAGGTCAGCATGCCCATTGCTGTAAAGCCTATGATAGTTGTCCTTATGATTGCTATTGATGCATCATATGGAGTAAATGTATCAAGAACCGTTATATAAACCATCGTTAATAGAAAGAAGGTAAATATTCTTCTGCGTTTAATCAGCCAGTAATCAATAAGATATGACATTAACCAAAGCAAAATAAAGAAAAGCAGACTTTTGAACATATTGGTTAACTCAGGCCAATTCGTATCAAATAAAATTGCAAAATTATCCATTACTTCTGTTGTAAAGGCACCAATCCAGTTGAATGTAAAAAAGGAATTTCCATAGTACAAATATTGTAAAACAAATAGAATATAGCCAATTTTAATAATACCGCTTAAAGTAGGATGAAAACGCAGATAGGCCATAACAAGTGAGAGAAGCAAAAACAGGATAAACACGACAACATTCCCTGTATTAGTTAGTTGCTCCATCGGCCGCAGCCATTCCCATATAAGAAAAAAACCTAGCACATACAGCAAAAAATTAGAAATAGCCGTATGAATTCCTATAAATCTCAACTAGTTGCCACCTCCAAAAATGCATCCTTGAATCTTCCCTTAGACACAGGTATAACCATAATTCCCCTCGAAGAAGCCGCAGCTTTTAAACTTCTTTCTTCCTGAGTCAAGCTCTCATTTGCCTCCTTCACAAGAAAAACAGCTACCTGATAGCGTTTATTAGCGAGATAGCTTGTCTTTTCAACAAGCTGCTTCGTCAAGTTTGTTGTAGTGATTAACAAGGTGGCTTGCTGCTGCAATAAGGACATTTCATTATCAAGCACATTTGCCAAGGAAAGCGGAGATGCATCCTCACACTTAGCTAGGTGATGGAATAGAAGACTGCGCTGGCCTTCCCCGCCTCTTATCGGAAAGGTTGTCCGCTCCTTTTCGACCGTAAGCAAACCTGCTTGTGCGCCTTTACGAATAATCCCTCTAATTAAAGAAGCAGTAAACGAAACAAGCGTCTCGAATTTTTCGCTTTTTTCACAGTCAAGTACAACTAAAATGTCATGTGACTGTTTCTGTTCGAATTCCTTAGTCATAAAGGAATCCCTTTTAGCACTCGCCTTCCAGTTAATCCACGAAAATCTGTCACCAGTCTGAAATTCTCGAATACCGACTGCCATCGTTGTATCACGTTGGACCCGTTCCTTCGATACTGTCGCCCCTTGATCATAATGTGTCATAAACGGTTTGTAGGAAAGCTCCTCATATACTGGATAAACAATAATCTGGTCTGGCAAAGCAAGCTTTAATTCCTTTTCCATTAAGCCAAGCGGATCACCTGTTTTAACAGCTACCTCTGTAAACAGATGCTCTCCTCTTGGTACGGCATCTATATGATAAGAAAGAACAATTCGCCTTTTAAAACCAGGAAAGACTAATACTTTTCCTGAAGCCTGCTCTTTCAAGCTGGTGCTGAACACATCCTCTACCACCAAGTAAAAAAGGGGAAACACGGACGATCTTGTCAGCTCCAACTCCACTGTCATTTTCTCCATCGCAGTGTATTCATGCTTCGTAATTTTCCTTACTGCTTTCCAAGCCTTTAACGGATACATAGCAAGCAAAGCTCCGTATATGGCAAATGGCAAAAAGCTGTAAAACAAAAACCAGCTGACAAACCCACCTTGAAACATTGCATACGCAAAAGCTGCACCTGCCAACAGAAACAAAACAAGTAACTTCCAGATGCGAAGCAATCTTCTAAGTATCCTGTTCATCACGTACCTAGCCTTCTGACAGGAACTTGAACAGCTGCCAGAATCTCGCCCATTATATCCTCTGCAGAGATACCGTCAAACTTAGCCTCTGACTTTAAGATAATTCTATGGGAAAATACAGCCTTGGCAAGATATTGAACATCATCAGGAATAACATAATCTCTGCCTTGAACAAATGCATAACTTTGAACAGCTCTCATCAAGGCAATTGATCCACGGGGACTGACACCTAAATAAACATTGCGATGTGCTCTCGATTCTGTTGCAAGATCGACAATGTACTTCTTAATCGTAGCATCAACATAAACCTTCTTCACTTCTGCCTGCAGCATAAGCAGCTCTTCTAATGAAACAACACTTTCCAATTCTTCAATAGGAGCTGACGTTTGGACTCTTGTCAGTACCTCCATCTCCTCTTCATGTGTTGGATAACCCATTTTCATCTTCAAAAGAAATCTGTCCAGCTGAGCCTCTGGCAAAGGATATGTCCCTTCATATTCAATCGGGTTTTGAGTGGCCATAACAAAAAAGGGCTTATTCAGCTTATGTGTCACACCATCTATGGTGACACTGCTTTCTTCCATTGCCTCTAATAATGCGGATTGGGTTTTAGGGGAAGTTCTGTTAATCTCATCTGCGAGAATTATATTGCCAAGTATTGGTCCAGGAAGAAACTGAAACTCCATTTCCTTTGGATTATAGATAGACACACCAGTTACGTCAGATGGAAGCAAGTCTGGAGTAAATTGAATTCTGCGGAAATTTGCGCCGACCGATTTAGCCAATGAACGAACCATCATTGTCTTTCCTACGCCTGGAACATCTTCGAGGAGCACATGACCTTGTGCCAACAGAGCAATCAAACTTAGCTCTGCCACTTCCCGCTTGCCAATCATTACCTTCTCTATATTTTCAATTATTCTGTTCACTTTGCCATTAGCTTCTTGTGTGATTGTCATGCTTCTCCTCCTATATAAAAGTACCTGTAAAAATTGCCGCGGAAGGAAAGCTTAAAACAAGCCATCCTTCTGCCTTTATCTATTTTTGTTAAGAAAGAAATTCATTCGGATTAAGCCCAAGCTCCTGACAGATTTCTGCAACTGTTTGCTTTTCTCTTTGGTCGAAGTTTCCGTCTGCATAACCGATAGATATACAATACCGTGCCACAAGCCGCGCAACCTCCGGCTTGGAACGAACTTTCCCAATAGCTCTAAAAGCTTCAGCCCGTCCAATTATTTGGTCATATTCCATTCTTCTTACAAAATGATTAAATTGCTGCTGCACTTTGTTTGTATCAAATACTCGCAGTTCTTCACTCTGATGGATAAACTCTATCATCTTCCGTTCTTCGGCAGGGTCCAGCCTGCCATCTGCCATGCTGACAAGGGCACAGGAGGCAACAACAGCATCAAGAACATCCGGACTTTTAAAGCGCATGAACAGCTCCTTTGCTCTCTGCTTTTGCTGTCTTCCCCACTCCGCATAATCTGTACTAGAAGGTGACCAGGTGTTTCTGCAGCTGTTGCATGTAAATTTCAATTGATTTTTGCCAATAAATCCGCCTAATAGGCCGATTGGGCCAAGAATTAAGCCGCCGATAGCTGCTTTCCCCAATCCGAAGCCCTTCTCTCCTGTTCTTACATTTGTGCTGTTACACCTCGGGCAAGCAATATGGTCACCGCCATACCCTGTTTGGCTTTGGCCAAAGCCTTGCTGCTGATTGCCGCCATGAAAAGGTGCTTGTCCATAGGATGGCTGATTGACAGGAGGATATGTTCCAGCACTGCTAGATGGGTATGTATTTGCATAGGTGTTCGAGTTCTCGTAGTATGGCTGGTTTTGCACAGGTGGAGCAAAGCTATGCGGCTGGGCATTAAAGCTATTTTGCGGTGCTGGTTCGTCATCGACCGTTACACCAAAGTTCCTGCATAAAGCACCAAGTCCTCCTTGGAAGCCGCTTCCGATTGCATTGAACTTCCACTCCCCGTTATGGCGATAAAGCTCCGCAGCCACAATTGCTGTTTCCACGGTGTAATCTCTGCCAAGATTAAAGCGAATTAACTCTGTTTGGTTTCCTTCATTAAACACACGAACATATGCATTAGATATATGGCCAAAATTCTGCCCTTTTTCATATGCATTATGTATGGTAATAGAAAAGGCAATTCGCTGAATGGACGGAGGTACCCTGTTTAAGTCAATTCTTATTTGTTCGTCGTCAAGATGCCCTGCTCCTGTCCTGTTATCTCCGCTGTACATAACAGAGCCGCCCGCTCCGCTCGGATTATTGTAAAAAATAAAATCTTGGTCGCTGAGAACCTTGCTGTTGCCCCCAAGTAAAAATGCGGAAGCATCAAGATCATAATCAGCACCTGTATGATTGATATCCCATCCTAACCCTACTATTACAGTGCTCAAACCTGGATAGGTTTTCGTTAAGTCCACCTTCTGTCCTTTGCTAAGCATTACGCCCATTACTATTCCTCCTTAGCAACTAATTCACCCTTGTGTCCAGTGCCATTGTATTATTTTTATTGTACATGAGTTCGTTATTATTTGGAATTTTCTAACCTGCCTATATACGTACAAAAATAACAAAAAGTTCCCTTTTTCCGTATCCATTCGCGAGAAAAGCAACTGATTCCTTCTTTCCAAAAACAAAAGGCTCCAACTTTGTCAGAGCCTTTCTTGTATGGAAGCAGCAATCGGCCGCCTCTTTAAGTATTCTTCCATTTCTACTGCTGTAATTGGTTTACTGAATAAGTAGCCTTGCATCTCTCTGCAATTTAAATCTCGGAGAAGCCTGCATTGCTCCACCGTCTCCACACCTTCTGCCGTTACATGCATGGAAAGCTTATGCGCCATCGATATAATCAACGCAACAATATCCTGTTCCTTCTGCAGATCTCTAATAAAGGATTGATCAATTTTCAATCGGTCAATCGGCATTTTTCTTAGTACACTCAAGGAGGAATATCCTGTGCCAAAATCATCAATAGCAATTGTAAGTCCATTCCTCTTCAGCAATTTCAGTTTGTCTATCGCCTCATCAAGATAATTAGTGAGCACACTTTCGGTAATCTCTAACTGGATATGGCTTGGTTTTACTCCTGCTTCCGAAATTGGCTCAAGAATGTTGTTTACAAAATCAGCCTGCTGAAATAATAAAGGTGATATATTGATGCAAATGGTCAGGCTGATTCCTTGTTCATTCCAGTATTTTAATTGTCTGCAAGCTTTATTAATGACCCAATTGCTTATAGCACCTATTGTCCCCATTTCCTCTGCAACAGGAATAAAGCGACTAGGAGATATTAGACCAGACACAGGATGATTCCAGCGCAGCAATGCTTCCACTCCAATTACCTTATTTAAGAACACATCAATTTTCGGCTGATACACAAGAAAGAAATGATTATCCATATCTTCTGTTGCTTTTCTAAGTTCATGCTGGAGGTGAAGCCGCTCAACCATAAACACCTTCATGCTTTTTGTAAACAACTGTGAATTATTACGCCCCTTTTCTTTCGCAAAATACATCGCAATATCCGCATTCTTTTCGAGAGTTTCTAACTCTTTTCCATGATCGGGAAAAATAGATATACCAATGCTTAATGTAATATAGAACTTCTGATTTTCAATATGAAGCGGCTCGTTAAAAAGGGAAATTAAATCTTTGGCAATCCTTTCCGCTTCCTTAGCAGACTGAAGTCCCGGAAGCATAACAGTAAACTCGTCTCCTCCATATCGGGAAACAAGTCCGCTTTTCGGGATACAACCAACAATTCTATCTGCGAGCTCTTTTAACACCTTGTCCCCCATATCGTGCCCAATGCTGTCATTGATACCTTTAAAATGATCTAAATCTATAAATAAAAGCGCAAGCTTCTCATTTGTTGTTCTTGCTTTATTCATTGCCTCATTCATTGAATTGCTAAGCATGCGGCGGTTGGCTAGGTTTGTTAATGGATCGTAGAATGCCAGTCTCTCCAATTTCCGCTGGTATTTACGCTTCTCCGTATTATCTAGAATAGAACCCATAATGGCAGGTGCATCATTATGTATCACACTTAATTTGTGAGAAAGAACCACTACATCCAACAGCGTGCCATCCTTTTTCTGAAGCTGAAGTTCAGCTCTATTGTTGTAAAGACCGACTTCTTCCCCTTCATGAAGTGGCAAAATCAAGTCTGAAAAATGCATGCAAAGCAGCTCTTTACTGTGATAGCCGCTTAATGCAAGCAAAGTAGAATTGACATACGCAAATCTTCCTTCACGAAGGATATAAATTCCTAACAAAGATTCCTCTACTAATGTTCGAAATTTAAATTCAGCTTCTGAAATTCTTTTATTCGATTGTTCATCCTTCAGCCTTTCCCTTCTTATTAGAAGGAAAAGAATAGTACTTGTAACACAGATGAAAATCCAGCCTTTCAGCATTTCATAGGATGCCAAATTACGCAAATCGCCAGTGAAATAAGGGAGTAGATAAGATGAAAACATAACCCAGCATGCAGAAATGAGTAAATAGATAAACGGTATCTTTAAATCTGATTTATGCAGATTTTTTAGTCTTTTCATCTTCCCCCTCCTAAGGCGTCTTTTTAACAGGATTATTAGTATTAACCAAGAAGGGAAAAGAAATTTATGAAGGATGCAAAGAGTAGATATTACATCGTTATTTCTTTTATAACAAACCTTTAATGTTCATCGTCATAATGTTTTCATTCGGTAATCAAAGACGGTTTTTGTCACCTATCTGACTTGTTGTGTCACTTTTATTTAATCTTCGCTTCATTCTCTTTATTGTACAATTTATATGTAAAGGAGTTGTGTTACATATGCTTTTTGGATCGATAATTTGTTCAATCCGCAAGTACCATAAATACAGCTATTATTATAGCGGCGAGTGTATAACATGCGGAAAAATCCGTAAGGAATATGAAAAAGATAAGAACGAAAAACAAGTTATGGAAGAAACTCACAAAACAAATAACCAGGAAGAATCCATTAATAAATGATGAGCCTTGAAGGCTCATTTTTTTTGGCAATTTTTAGCACTGTGTTTATCTCTAATTTAGCAGGGGTACTTCATAAGCGTAACTGCAAAACCAAAAGGAGGAGATATATGTGTTTCGTCATCAGAAAGAATTACAATTTGAAGTAAAAGTGGACAAGCCAGATCCAATGCTGGCCCGCCAAATTCAAGAGGTTCTTGGTGGACAATTCGGAGAAATGACTGTTATGATGCAATATCTTTTTCAAGGTTTTAACTGCCGCGGGGAAGAAAAATACAAGGACATGCTGATGGACATTGGTACAGAGGAAATCGGGCATGTAGAAATGTTATGTTCCCTTATAAGCCAACTTCTAGATGGTGCATCACCAGATGATCAGGCAGAAGCAGCTAAAGATCCGACGATTGCTGCCATCATGGGTGGAGTCAATCCGCAGCATCTGCTTGTGAGCGGATTAGGAGGTCTTCCAACTAACTCTAATGGAGTGCCGTGGAATGGTTCTTATATCGTAGCAAGCGGAAACTTACTTGCAGATATGCGCTCTAACCTGCATGCAGAAAGTCAAGGCCGCCTGCAAGTTGCAAGACTGTACCATATGACAAAGGATGAGGGTGTCCGCGCTACATTTAGAAAAATGCTTGCTCGCGACAGATATCACCAATATCAATGGCTTGCAGCAATTGAGGAATTGGAAAGCAAAAACGGTGTCGTTGTACCAGCAAGCTTCCCGCCAGAAGCAGAGAAGGAATCACAGCCTGAAGCTTATGAATTCTGGAACCTCTCTGAAGGATCCGAGTCATCTGACGGCTTATGGGCAACTGGAAGCGCCCCTGATGGCACAGGAGACTTCGTCTATGTGAAAGAGCCTGTCGCAAAAGGGAATGTGCCAATAACTAAAGTACCGTCAGAATCATTGCACCATGATTTAAATACATTAAATACATTGAAATAAAAACAACAAAGAGCTGGCCATATCCGCCAGCTCTTTTCCTATTTAAATCACATTTTCTCTTTCAAGGAGAGCAAGTGCTTGTCTTAAGCTTGCCTTCGTCACTAAATTCTTAATGTCGAGACCAAGACTTACCATCGTCTGGGCTATCTCCGGCCTCACTCCAGAGAAAATTGTGCCAATCCCGAGCAGTCTTAATGCATCCATAAGTTTAAACAATTCATTAGCAACCATCGTATCTATAATGATAACCCCAGAAATATCAATGATTAAGTGACTGATTCCCATATCTCTAGTTTTAACCAATGTTTCTTCCATAAGCAGCTGTGCTCTTTCTGTATCTAAATCCCCAATTAAAGGCAGAATAGCGATATTTTCTGTAATCGGCACAACTGGAACAGACAGCTCCAAAAACGCTTTTCTTGAATTATTGAGTGTATTCGCATAGGAATCCACATAAGACAGGCTGAAATTGTACAACGCATAATCCAGTAAAGGATCAATAATATCCTTCACCTCAAAAGCCTCATCGATGGAATAATCCTTTTCTTTCATCTCTGTCTTTAAAACTTCCCAAATTGCTGTTCTGTAGAATGACACATCCTTTAATGCCTCATCTAACGGTACTCCTTCGGAGGATAAATTCGCACCAGTGCTGATTCCCCAATCGGTAAATAAAGAACGAGCTCCTTTTAAATCTGGATAGTTTAACAGGCTTTTACCGAATAAGGAAACAAAATGAGCGCGCAGCTGAAGAATTTCTCCTTCAACAGAGCTGATTTGCGCTAATTTTTCAGAGCTTTCTCCCTCTATTCTCCGCTTATGCACAGTCAGCGCAATTTCTTGTGAATTTTGCAACAGCAAATTCCCTAAATGCTTTATATTTTCACTCATTAACCTGCTCCTCCAATTGATATTCAATAGCTTGTACTACCTATTATAGCAATTTCAGTTGCTACTTTCATAGAATCCTATTGTCTAGAATCTATTGAATTGTAAGGGTGCATAACTAGAGCTTAAAGGAAAAGCTGTCTTAAGCTGTTGCTAAGATAATCTCATCATTAAAGTAAATAACCTCTGTGAGAATCTTGCAGCCTTGCAATTGCTCAAATGCTTCCCGAGCTTCTTGTTCTGTAGTGAATTCAAATTGCGCAATATCATTTTCTGGTGAATAGACGGTTATAACCCACATCCGTTTTTTGCATCTCCTTTTTTATCTTTATTTCCTAATTTACGCTGTTTCATCAACTTTCAATGATAGGCCGGCCTTTAGTTTTTCTAATTGCAGTTCTTGCCTTAAATAAAGCTGTTCGGCCTCTGCTAACGATATTTCTTTAAAGCGGACAATTTCCCCCGGCTTCTTTTGAGCTAGCAGCGGTAGGTCCACCGTTGCGACTTGTGCGATTTTCGGGTAGCCTCCCGTCGTCTGCCGATCTGCCAGCAAGATAATGGGGTTTCCATCCTTCGGCACTTGAATCGTCCCATTTGTTACAGGTTCAGATAGGAGTTCAAATGAATCGGTCATTTCCAAGGGAGTGCCTTCCATTCTGTATCCCATCCGATCTGAATTCGGTGTAATACGAAAATCCTCCTTAAAGAAACGGTCTCTGCTTGATTCAGTAAAATAATCGAATTCTCCGCCTCTTATTACACGTATCACTGTTTCCTTCAGATTAATAAACGGTTCTGGATTAACATGCCAAGCAGTGGCAGCAAAGGATATTGCCCCAGCGCTGCTTTTTAAGTGCTGAAAACGGTGGGCAGCCCCGCCGCAAGTCAGTTTGTCACCTGCTGAAAGAGCCCGCCCTTTCAGCCCGCCGAGTTCTCCTCGCAAATAAGTGCTTTTGCTTCCAAGCACCTCCTGCACATCAAAACCGCCAGCAACAGCCATATACGTTCTGCAGCCTGAACGGGAAGCTCGGAACCGAAGCAGACTTCCCTTTTTTATCCACACTGGCCTCCATAGCGGGATTGACTCTTCTTCTATAACCGGAGCCAAATCTCCGCCTGTAACAGCAATAAGCAAGTCTTCTTCAACAAGGAATGACCCGCCCATTAACGTCATCTCCAGCCCTGCCTCATTCTCCTTATTGCCGACGAGCAAATTAGCAATACGCAAAGAGATGGAATCCATTGCTCCGCTGACAACTACTCCATATTTTTGATAACCGTATCTGCCCAGATCCTGCAAACTTGTCAGCATACCAGGGCGCTCCACTCTTAAGCTCATAGCACTGTCTCCTTATATTCCTTATACTCTTCTATTGAAATCGGCTTAAATCGGACAATATCACCAGATGTTAATAGAGTTGGCGGATTCTTGTCTGGATAAAAGAGGTTAATTGGTGTTCGTCCAATGATCTGCCAGCCCCCCGGGGTGGAAATCGGATAAACACCAGTTTGCATGCCAGCAATACCGACAGAACCTGCTGGTATTGATAATCTTGGAGAAGAATGGCGCGGTGTGGCAATCTGTTCAGACATTCCTCCTAAATAGGGAAAGCCAGGAGCAAAGCCAATCATATAAACGAGATATTCTGCTTGTGAATGGATATCTATTACTTCTGCCGGTGTTAATTGATGATATTTTGCCACTGCCTCTAAATCAGGGCCAAGCTCTCCCCCATAGCACACAGGAATATCAACCACTCTTTTTTCCCTTCTTTTTGACGTATGAAGACTCTTTAATCTTTCCTGCAGAATAGATTGGACAATACTATATGGTGACAAATCCTCTGGCTTGCCTTTCCCTTTATATATTTGAAAGACGAGTAAAGGACTATAAAAGATGGTCACACTAGTAAAAGCTGGCACACATTCTATAAAGCCGGGAAAAGAATTTGCTTCTATACAGTCTGTAAATGCCTTTACCTCTTCATGTACATTGGGACTTATTTCTGTGCCGAATTGGACAAGTATCCCTGAGTCTCCGAGTGGTTTCATTTGAGTATCTGGTTTGTCACCGACAATATTTTCTCCCATATTATCCCCCCTTCTCAAATTCCGATTTTCGGAATTACAGTTCCGTATATTAGATTATAAAACTATTATAATTATCAGAAATTTAAAACGCAACTTCTCTGAATAGAAAAGTGACATGAGCAACCATTACTCATGTCACTTTTATCTATTCTTTAGACAGCACTATATTTCCTGTTTAATGAGTCTGTCCGCCTATTTCCTGAATGTCCTTTTCATTAACAACCGCTGCTTCAACTGCTGTCTTCAGCCCTTTAACTATCGTATCAAGTGCCATGCTTGGCTGACCTGGATGTGCTGTCGCCTGCTCAGGAAGGAATGGAATATGAATAAAGCCTCCTTTTATCTTGTTACCCATTTGCTCTAATACATTCATTAGACCATAGAAAATATGGTTGCAGACAAATGTGCCTGCAGTCTGGGAAACAGAGGCTGGCACTCCCTCCTTTCGCATTGCTTTCACGATGGCCTTGATGGGAAGTGAAGACCAATAGGCTGCTGGACCTCCTTCTACAACGGCTGTATCAATCGGCTGCTGTCCTTGATTGTCTGCAATCCGTGCGTCATTGACATTAATCGCAATCCGCTCAATCGTAACATCAGGACGGCCGCCTGCTTGACCAACACAAATAACCAGCGCTGGCTTTATTTCCTTTATATATTCTTTTAATCTCGCTATTGATTCATCAAAAACAGTTGGAACTTCTCGTGCTTCTATTAAATAATCTCCAATTTTAACACCATCAAGCTTTTTAACAGATTCTAAAGCTGGGTTAGTTGCTTCTCCTCCAAATGGATCAAATCCTGTCAGCAAAATCTTCTGCATTTCATATCCCTCCTAATTGTTTGGTTAATACGAAATCAAAAATGGTATACAAGGAAATACATCAGCAGCATATTAATAATAAACACTGGTATAGCCACAGGTATTTGTGCTTTAATGACTGCATTTTTATCCTTTAAATTCAAAAGCATTGCTGGAACAATATTAAAATTAGCAGCCATCGGCGTCATCAATGTTCCACAATAGCCTGCAAACATACCAAGTGCTGCCATGATAGCAGGATTGCCGCCATGGAGCTGAACAATCAAAGGAAGCCCGATTCCTCCTGTTATTACAGCAAAAGCAGCAAAAGCATTTCCCATAATCATCGTGAACAGCAACATTCCGATACAATAAGCAGCTACAGCTACAAAAGCATAATTTGTCGGCAGGAAATCTCCGACAATTCCTGATACAACATCACCGACGCCTGCCTTAGAGAATATTCCGCCTAATGCTGCGAGCATCTGCGGCAAAATAACTGCCCAGCCTACAGCTTGAAGGAGACGGCTCCCTTCATTAATAGGAACTGTTGCCTTTGCCTTTGTGATTAGCTGTGCCGCTATAAAGGCGATAATTGTTGCAAGCCCAAGAGCAATCAATGTAACATTCTCCGGATTTACAAGCTGGACAGAACCAAACTTGATTTTTCCAAGAGTCAGTGTTCCTACAATGGTGAGAACTGGAATCAAGATAGCTGGAAGGAATATTTTATTTCTAAGTCTTTCTGCATGCCCTTCTCTTTCAGCAGAATCTGATTCTTCCTCTTTTGACTTTGTCACCTTTCCAATTGAAGCAACTATCACCATCACTAATACAAGGTATCCAACATAAAGCGGCGGGATTTGTTTGCCAACCAGGAAAGTTATCGCAAAAATCCCCCAGAAAATAGTGGATCCCCACCGGGTTGGATGATTCTTATCCAATGCAACACGAACTGCAACGAAGGCAACGATAATACCTAATAAGTAATAAAGTGTATCAAGCGTTATTAAGTGCATTACATTACCTCCTCATCTTTGTTCGTTTTTGCCAAGTTGTTTAAACTGCCGTTTTTTCCTGCCGCTTTGGCAATACGTCTATCAAGTCTGTTAAAACGGAACCAGCTTACAATCAATGCAGTAATGGCAGTAGGAATGCCCCATAGTGCCATATCCCAAACCTCTACATGAATGCCGACTGAATCAAAGAAACCCTTCATCAGCAGGATTGCACCTGTTGCGATAAAGATATCCTCTCCGAAAAACCAGCCTGTATTTTCGGCAGCAGCAGAATGTGCCTTTATATCATTTTTTGTTTTTTCCGACAGATCGCCATATCGTGCAGCCGCCGCTCCTTCAGCCATTGGTGCAACAAGAGGCCGGACCGTTTGAGCATGTCCGCCGATATTAAGGCCTATTGCCGCAGAACCTTCGCGGATAAACAAGTAAGTCAACAACACACGTCCTGTTGTTGCATTTTTTGCTTTTTTAATTAAAGATTCTGCTCGCTCTTTCAGACCATAACGCTCGAGCACCCCAATCACCGGCAATGTCAGGATAATTGGTAAAGACATATAGCGGTTATCGATAAAGAATTGCCCAAATAAAGTTAGTATTTCATTAAAAGAATAGCCTGACACAAGGCCTGTTACAATACCTGCAACGGTAACAACCAGCAATGTGTTAAAACGAAATGCAAAGCCAATTGCCACAACAAGAATTCCTATTAGTTTAATCATCTATAAGATTACTCCCTTCTATGTATCTATTACTTTAAGTATGACGACATCCATTTCTAACAGTTCCGATTTTCGGAACTGAAGTTCTGAATTATTAGATTTATCTGTTATATTATACTAGTAAGAATAAAAATACAATATAATTTATTATTTCAAACTAACATTATCGAAAAGACCCTACATGTAGAGGTTTAAATCAACTAATTTAAATATTATAAAAATTTGCTGATATGCATAAATACTGTTTTATGCTACGATATTCGAAACAATAGTTCCTTAAATCGGAATATTAAGTTGGGAGGCATTTTTTTGTATAAAGTTGATTTGAACTGTGATTTAGGTGAAAGTTTCGGAGCATATAAGATAGGAATGGATGAAGAGATTCTTCGCTTCGTTACATCAGCAAATATTGCCTGTGGTTTTCATGCTGGCGACCCATCAGTGATGAGGAATACGGTAAAGCTTGCACTCAATAATAACGTTAAAATCGGTGCACATCCAGGCCTTCCCGATTTAGCTGGGTTCGGACGACGAAACATGAATATCTCGCCACAAGAAGCACATGATATTGTCATTTACCAGATTGGCGCTTTGTCTGGCTTCGTCAAAGCAGAAGGTGCAAAGATGCAGCATGTTAAGCCCCATGGAGCGTTATACAATATGGCTGCCAAAAACAGCCTTCTTGCAACTGCAATCGCAGAAGCAGTCTATAAAGTTGACCCAGAATTAATACTATTCGGTTTAGCTGGCAGTGAACTAGTCACTGCTGGTGAAAGAATTGGTCTGCAAACAGCAAATGAAGTATTTGCCGATCGCACATACGATAGCGGCGGTACGTTAACACCGCGAACAGAGCCAGATGCCCTTATCCATGACAAGAACCAAGCGGTCGGCCAAGTAGTCCGCATGGTTAAGGAAGGAAAAGTCACTACTAGACAAGGAGCAGATATATCTGTCAAAGCTGATACTATTTGCATTCATGGCGACGGCTCTGAAGCTCTCACTTTTGCCCAGCAAATCAAGGAAACCCTTGAAAAATCAAGGATTGAGATTACCCCTTTCCGCTCTTAAGGACATATAAAAAGGACATGAGATTATACATCCATGTCCTTTATCTTATTCTATATATCCCAATTTGCGGGAAATCTCCAATGCAGCTGCCTTCACTTTCTCAGAAAGCGGCCCCAGCTTGTCCTGCTTATAATTAACATCAAGCCCAGCAACGCTAATGCCAGCTACGATTTCTCCTTTAAAGTTAAAAACCGGTGCAGCAAGAGCAGCCGAATAATCCTCTAGCTCTGAATAACTGACAGAGAAACCATTTTCCCTTGATTCCGTAATCAGCTGACGCAGTTTTTCTCTGTCTGTGATTGTACCTGACGCAATTGGCTGTAATTCTGTTTCATCAATATATTTCTCCCGCTCCATATACGGCAGGAAAGCAAGAATAACACGAGAGCAAGCACCCGCATAAAGAGGTGTCCTTCTCCCAATTGCCGTATAAAGTCTCACAGGCTGTTTCGTGTCCAGCTTTTCAATATAAATGGCCTCATTTCCATCGCGGACAATCAAGTTAACTGCTTCGCCAACCTCCTGGTGAAGCATATGCATTACAGGCAAAGCTAACTGCCTAATATCAAGCCTCTCTGACACCAAATGGCCGAACTGAAGAAACAAAAGCCCAAGCGAATATTTCCCATCCACATCCTTATCAAGCAAACCCATTTCCTCGAGCGACAGCACCATCCTGTACACAGACGTCTTTGGAATACCTGAAAACTGAACAATCTCATTAAAGCTCAGCTTTGAATGGTGAAGGAAAAGATTAAGAATGTCCATTGACTTTACTACCGTTTTATTTTTGCTTTGCAAGAGCATCCCTCCTTTTTGAGCATGGTATTTCCGTTTTCTTTCTGCCACTATTATACCTTATTGAGAGGATTGGAAGAATGGGTATTCCAGAAAAGATAAGGCCATCCATCAGTCATAAACAGATGAATGGCCTTATCTTTTAAGAAAAATTTATTTATTATCCTCCGTAAGCTCTAAGGATATCTTCTTTTTCCCTATCTTACTTGCAATAGGAAGAAACACACTATTTCCAACTAACAATAGCGCTGCTGTAATTCCGATGATCAATGAGTAATAAATCGAAATTTGCCCAGAATCTATTAGCAAAATCACGGCGGTAAAAAGTAAACCTGCTATTATTCCAAGCAGCAGCCCTATTATTATATACAGATTGACTTGGGTTAAAATGACCTTTTTTATCCCCTTCCGATCAACAAAAATAGTCCTTAATATTGCAAACTCTTTTCTTTTGGAATAAATATTGTTACCTAGTGTAGTAACTACACCCAACATCACACACACCAAGATGACAACCATAACCACAATAAAAACAGACCATCTTTGCAAGAACAACTCATTAGCTTTTTCAACAGACTGCTGATATACATTAACTTGAAGTTCTGGGTACTGCTGTTTTAGTGCTTCTAATTCTTGAACAGTTTGTTTTTCATCGTTAGAAGTGATGTACATTGCGCTAAATTTCGTAAATTCCTCTTTGAATGATGTATTTTCCCAATCGATATACGCATCAGCATTAGGTAGATTTTTTACTGCAGCTCCCACAATAAATGTATCCAAAAATACAGGACTTTGCTTTTCTTCCGAGTATAAGCCCAAGTCGATAGAATCACCTACTTTAAGTCCATGCTTTTCTAAAAATGCCTCAGATACAACAATTAATTTACTATCATCCTCCATTTTTGGAATGATTCCTTGTTGCTCCATCCCTTTTATATCGGCTAATGTATACTCCAAATTAGGATCATCATCGTTTCCGATTATCACTGCCCCAGAAGTAGTGCTTTGAGAGCTTACTTTCTGAACTCCGCTAATTTCTTTTACGTTTTTCTCCAAATCCTTTGGTTCAATCATTGAATCATATACTAGACGACTATTCAGCACAATGGAGGTTGGAAATTGTTCTTTTAAATAGTTTATTTCATTTTGCTGGATTGTCTTTAACATAACAGACCCAAATACAGCGATAATCATCATCGCGCTGATTGTTAACATCACGAATGTATTTTTTCTGACTTGAGGCACTAAGTTTTTAATTGCGATATAAGAAACATTTCCAAACAGCTTTTTTATTATTGGCAGAACCCCTATTAAAGCAGCTGATAGATAGACAGGAAAAAGAAGATAAATGCTGCTTAGTAAAAACAACGCAGCTATAAAGATACACAAAACTCCCGTCCCTTCTGTTTTGGGCATTACTTTACCAATACAAATCAATAACAGGGCAATAAAGATCAAACCAAACCCAATATTTCTGCGAGTTTTCCTATAACTGAAGTCATTCTTTTCATTTTCCTGCATGATTTTAAGCGGTAATAATTTTGAACTTTTATAAGCTGGAATCAGCATAAATATTTGTATAATCATACCGCTTGCTAGTGCAATCATTAAACTTTCCTTATAGTTATAACCCGCTGCTGTTGGTAAATGGAAAGAAAATATCGCTTCAAGCCCCGGTTGAATATATTGATGACTAACGATAGCTAATAGGAAGCCGCCTATTGTGCCCGCTATTGTAATAAGACTGCTTTGAATGAGTATTATGTTAGATAATTGTTTGGTTGTGGCGCCAATGGAACGCAAAATCGCAAATTGATTTTTATACTTATATAAAAAAAATTCAAAATTGGCAACAATCAATAACGCTGTAATGATTAACATTAGAAAAGCTAAAGAGTAGATGAAAATTTTCAGAGACTGTACATTCCTTTTTAGAAATTCATCTTCTTCAGCAATATCAATCCTTACACCGGCATCATATTTCTTAATATCATTGGCAAGCAAAAGTGGATCAACATTCTTTTTCGCTTTGACTAGCACATAAGTAGCCTCTACATGTTGACCGGACCTATGCTTTACTAATTCTTTGGCTGTTGGTTTAGATACAATGAGCATATCGGGAGTAAGCCCACTTGCGTTTAAATCCTCTAATATCTCTGTTACCGTAAACTCCCTGCCTTCAATATCTACCTTTTGACCAGCTTTTACTTGTAAGCTTTCAGCCAAACTTTCATTCATCATAACTTCATTTTCATTTATATCCTCTTTTAAATGATATCTGCTCTTTGCTAGATAATCATTTTCTAGACCAACTGAATAAATGTCTGCTTGCAATTTATCTACCTTTAGCTGGTTAATGATGACTGGAGATATCTTTTGAATATCTTTGTTTGTCTGCAAAGCAGAAATAAAGTCTCGATCGACGTTTTTACTCAGTTCCGCATTATAGCCGACAGATAAATCCATCTCTCCATACATTTTTTGCACTTCTTCTCTTAACGAGCGCTCCGCATTTGTTGCGAAAGCTACCATAACAACCACTAAAAAGACCGATAAAAGTACACTAATAACAGAGGAAAATGTTATAAATTTATTTTTTTGAAAGAAGCGCAAGGCTAGTCCTTGTATTGTTTTCATCATACCTTGAACTCCAACAGCTTCCCAAAATGCTCTAAAATATCATCCATCGCTTGATTCCCAGAACAATCATATTCATTCACAATCTGTCCATCATGAAAAAACAGCACACGATCAGCAAAAGCTGCAACATGTGGATCATGTGTAACAACTATAATTGCTTGGTTCAACGTCTCTTTCATCTTTACTAAAACCTGAAGAATATCATTTGAAGTATTATAATCCAAGTTCCCTGTGAGTTCATCCGCCAACACAATTGGCGGTGCAGTTATCAATGCCCTGCCGATTGCAACCCGCTGCTGTTGTCCGCCTGATAATTGAACTGGTCTTTGTTTCCTCCAGCCCAAGAGCCCGACAAACTGTAACATCTCATCTACTTTCTCATCTATATAAGACTTTTTCTCTCCCTTTAGAATAAGTGGCAAAGCAATATTCTCTTCCACTGTTAAATCTTTCAAAAGATGAAAAGCTTGAAAGATAAAGCCAATTTTATCTCGCCGATAATGAGTAGCATTTGGTTCTGTAAACATTTCTGTTTGTTTTTGGCCATATAATTGAATTTCCCCTTTATCTGGCTCATCCAATGCTGCCAACACGTTAAGCAACGTACTTTTTCCCGAACCGCTTGTCCCCATTATGGCAATCAGTTCCCCTTCATATAACTCAAATGAAACATCCTTTAATGCTTGCACCTCATGACCGACACCTTTATAAACTTTTGATAGATTTCTTACAGATAAAACAGATTTATTAACCACAACAAGTCACCTCAAAATTATATAAGTGCATGTTTCTTCCAATGATTTTCTGATTATATTTTTTCATAGTTTCAATAATTTTCCAAGTAATAACTAAGATATATTGGAAAATAAAAAAGTATCCTTACCAATCAGTTAGAGGGTAAGAATACTTTTTTAACTTCATAAGGGATATATTCCTTGTTTATTCGTTATTGTAGATAGAAAATATCTCTTTATAATACTCGTTATAAAGTTTTTCCTTTTCCTCTCTGGCTTTTTCCATATCTTTAGAGAAAACTTCTTTAACTCCTGAAAATTGCTCCAGAGTAATAATTGTACCGGAAAAGGGATTTATAGTAGCCATATATCCATCGTTATTATCATAAAATGTAACAAACCACTTGATTGGATCTACTGGAATATCCTCCTGGACAATTTTAATATCATAAGTTAGGTTGCTGACATCCTTTGTTTCTTTAAATGCGTTAATAGCTATTAATAGCGCTTCTTTTTCTGAAATGCCATCTTTGATTCCATATTGAGATAATTCATTTGATGAATCTTTTATTTGCTCAGTTTTCTGATTTTCTTCAAGATTAGCAGCCTCAACGGTTTTAACCTTTAAATTTTCTGTTGTTGCAGCTAGAACAGAAGGAAAAGCAAAGCTATTGACTAAAAGCCCAGCGCAAAAAGTGAATCCTGTAATGTATGCCCCGACTATATATTTCCCTTTTTTCATTTAAGCCCCCTATATACAGAATGTAATATCCCTTATATGAAGCAAGGATACACTCATGATATTTTTGAGTTGCTATTAAGTTGTTAGAGTCTTGTTAAAGATTATCCTTATTGTCGTACCTTTTTGTGATTGAATGTCCAAATCAGCATTATGATATTTAGCTATTTGAGCAACAATACTTAGACCTAAGCCGAAACCTCCAAATTCACGAGAACGAGATTTATCAACACGATAAAAGGGTTCAGTTATTTTTTTTATTTCTTCTTTATCTAAACCAATACCATAATCTTTTACTTCAACTATAAACTCTTCCTTCTCATCAACATATGACCTTACAGCTATTAAGTCATTATCCTTAGAGGCTCTTGCTGAATTCTCTACCAAGTTAATTAATAGCGACAGTAACAGTGTTTCATCACCTAACAAGGACTTTACCTCTGCTCTTGTCTCTAGATGAATATTTTTCTTTTTTAAAATTGGATTCATGAACCTATATAAAGCAGCAAACAACCCCTCCATATTAACCTCTTTAAAATCTTTATTTTTGGTACGCATTGATGTTAAATCAAGAAGTTTAATGGACAATTTTTGCAGTCTTTCTGCTGCTTCATTGAGATGTTGAGTTGCGATGAGACGTTGTTTCTCCTTATACTTTGCCTTTTGCAAGTATTCTGAATAACCTAAAATAGAAGTAAGCGGCGTCTTCATTTCATGAGCAAGATTATCAATAAACTGCTGTTTATTTTGTGATTCCTTTGTTAATTGACCAACTTTATCTTCTATTGAATCAGCCATCATATTAAACGTACTCCCCAGAGTGCCAAGCTCATCCCTTCGTTTAATATGAACTCTTTTATGAAAAGCTCCATTTGCTATCTCACTTGTAATAGAAATCATTTTATTTAGTGGATCAGTTAATCGTTTTAAAAATATGAAATTTAAAATACCCAGTACAATACATACTAGAATACTAACTATTACGAATACACGGCTCATTGAAGAAAGATAGACATCAAGTTGACTAATATTTCGAGCATAAACAAGGGAGTAATTTGGATTTGAAGGTAATGGTGAAGATACAAATAAATATCTCTTGCCACCCAATTTTTTCGTTTGTATCTTCCTCGTTTCTTTCTCTTGAATACCTAGTAGCTTACTATCTAAGATTGGAGTATTTGAATATACTTTCGTGTTTTCATTGTATAATGCAAGGTAAACATTTTGATTCTCATAGTAATTTGCAAGTGGTTTTATAAGAGAGGTTAGTTGCTCTTTGTTGTAAGAAGCAGACTGAAGGAATTGACTTATACTATTTTCTATGGATTTTAAAATAATCGATTGTTCCCGTATACTATTTTCTTCTTCTCTTTGAAGACTGAAATGGTAAGAAGAAGATATTAGTACAAAAGCTGCTATGTCAAATAACGTAATAAAAATGAAAAATGTACTCAAAAAAATCTTTTGCCAGAAGTTCATTTTTGAAACTCCAGTCGATACCCAAACTTGTATACCGTCTGTATATATGACTCTAATTGTAACTTTTTTCGCAATTTAGTAATATGAACATCTACAGTCCTAGCATCCCCAAAATAATCCTGACCCCAAGCCAAATTAAGTAATTGCTCCCTAGATAAGGCTAAATTACAATTGTTAATTAATGCTTCTAAAAGCACAAACTCTTGGTTAGTCAGACTTACAGGTTCATTTTTAACAATAGTTATATGCTCATCCAGATCAATAATAGTACTGCCGATACTATATCTCCTTTTAACTGGTTTTGTACGTCGTAGTACTGCTTCTATTCTCGCAAGCAATTCAATTGATTCAAACGGTTTTACAATATAATCATCAGCACCTAGTTGTAACCCCTTAACCTTAAAAGAAATATTATCTTTTGCAGTAACAAATATAACCGGAATAGTACTAAACTTGTTTTGTTCTATAAGTGTAAACCCATCTACATATGGAATCATCACATCTAGCAAAATTAAATCTGGTTGCCAACTATATATAACTTCACTAGCCTCTTTTCCGTCAAACACCTGTTTACAATCATAGCCAACCAAATCCAAATTCATAAAGATTAAATTGTTAATTGCCTGATCATCTTCAATTATTAATATTTTTGCCATAACAATACCTACTTTCATTTAAGTTTCTGTTAATTAGCAGCAACCAGAATGTGAAATAATACACATACATTATATCGACAGTTATATTATGGAACAAGCATTAAAATAGTCGCATCCTAGGTATCAACAAAAAAGACTACCCCAATTCAGGAGTAGTCCATCTTTATAAAATTAGTTATTATCTGTTTATGGTTAAACTCTCGTCCAAATCCCAACACTCTTAATTTCCTTATACTCAGGCTGCCAAACAGCATCAACAACAGCTTTTGGTACGTCACTGGAAATATCTGCTTTTGCGATACCTTCCTCTAGTGCAGCCTTAGCTACTTCAACAGCCACATAGATTGATACATCATGTAGTTTCTCAATTGACGGCAGCAATGACGAGCCTGGCTCAGTATTGTCGCACATCTCTGCTACAGCATTTGCAGCTGCTGCGAACATTCCTTTTGAGATTACTTGGGCTTTTGCAACAATCGCTCCAAGCCCTAGACCTGGAAATACAAATGCGTTATTAGACTGTCCGATTTCATAGGAAACACCGTTATATTCTACATTATCAAATGGGCTTCCTGTCGCAATTAACGCTTTGCCGTCTGTCCATTTAATTAAATCTTCTGGTATGGCTTCTGCAAGATGAGTCGGATTAGACATAGGCATGATGATTGGACGTTCAACATGCTTAGCCATCTCCCTCACTATTTCCTCTGTGAAGGCGCCAGCTTGACCGGAAGTACCGATAAGGATGGTAGGTTTTACTCTCTTCACTACTTCCATTAATGGAATGATTCCTTCCTCGTTTCTCTCCCAGCCCTCTACTTCCTCTCCTTCTCTTACGTAAGGAAGTTGGAATTTCAGGACATCCGGTGTTTCATCTGTCAGTAATCCTCGATAATCAATTGCCCAGAAACGGTCGTATGCTTCTTCTTCTGTCAATCCTTCAAGGACCATTGCATCTGCCATTTGGTCTGCGTTCCCGATCCCCGCAGCACCTGGTCCAAAGACAACAATACGCTGATCTTTCAGAGAAGTTTCTGTGACCTTTAATGCAGACATAACCGCTGCAAGCGTAACAGCACCTGTTCCTTGGATATCATCATTAAATGTAAGGATTTTGTCACCGTATTTTTCTAAAATATTTCGAGCATTTACATTGCCAAGATCCTCCCAATGGATAAGCACTTCTGGGAAGAATTTTCTGGCAGTCTGTACAAATAAATCAATGAATTTATCATAACGTTCACCGCGGACACGGGCGAACTTGTTACCAATATAGATAGGGTCGTCAATTAAAGATTGATTGTTTGTGCCAACATCCAATACGATTGGCAGGACGCGGCTTGGATCAATCCCGGCTGCCGCTGTATAAACAGCCAGTTTACCGATTGCAATATTAATACCGCCTACCCCTTGATCCCCGATTCCAAGGATACTTTCAGAGTCAGTGACAACGATTAAGTCTATGTCATTTTTTGAGACCCCAAGATTAGCAAATCCTTTTTCAACACCTTCAGGATGATCAATGGAAAGATATAATCCACCTGGGCGATGATAGCTATGAGAGTATGTCTGAATCGCTTCTCCGACAGTAGGTGTATAGATGATTGGAAGCATCTCTGCTAAATGATCTTTTAAAAGTCGGTAAAAAAGGACAACATTCCGGTTATATAAATCATAAAGCAAACCGTTTTTGAAAAGATTTGTAGTCCGCATGGAATATTGCTCATAGGCTCTGTTAGCCTGTTCATCAAGGGTAAGCACGTGAGGCGGCAACAGGCCGTCAAGTCCAAGCTCTTCCCTTTCCTCTCTAGTAAATGCTGTTCCCTTATTGATAAAAGGATTAGACAGAACTTCTTTTCCTTTTAATGTTGTAATAATTACATTATCAGGCACGCTCATTATGGAAATCCTTCTTTCTATAGAAATTTAATATATTTTTTATCATGCAGCCTTTGTTATAAGCTTTTTAGCTTTTTTCTTTTCTGACCGTTTATATACATAGCTGACAATAATCGGACAAACAATTGCAGAAACAACACATGCTGCTGCAACTTGCGCAGTAGCTGCTGGTGCTATTGCAGAAAGTGTTGGATCTGCTGCCGCAACTACAGCTGGTGTCGCTACAGCGTTACCTGCAGTTGACCCTGTTGCTAAACCGACGATAGGATTTTCTTTGAATAATTTCAAAAGCAAGAAAGCACCAATTCCTGTAAATGAAGCGATTAATCCTAGTAGTAAGCCTGGACCACCCGCTTCTACAATTGTATTCAGATTCATGCCTGCCCCTAATGGGAAAGAGAAAAATGGGATTAATAATAACTTACTGCTTCCAAGAAACTTTCTCATATCCGGATCGATATTTCCTAAAATCATCCCAATTACGATAGGAATTAACACGCCTACAAGTGCTTGAAAAGGAATAGAAGCAAGGCCGGATGCACCTAAAGCAACTAATGTGAAAAATGGACCATCTTTTAAAGAAAATAATGCGTATGCCCCTACATCTGTTTCGTCACCATAAGATGAAGCTAGTGAAGCATATAACCCGCCGTTAGCGTTTAACAATGCTGCAAGGATAGCTAGTGGTGACAATCCTAGAATACCAGCCGGTCCAAAAACCATCGCTATAAAGATACCTAGACCTGCACCTACTATAAATTTACCAGATAATAAAATTGCACCTTTTTTAATCGCTTTTGGTGCTAGTTTAAAGTTAATTTGTGAACCAATTAAAAACATAAAACAAGCTAAAATAGTTGATGATGCCTCTTTACTGAATAATGCCGTTGTAAAATGCCCTATTTCTAAAAACTGTGGAAAAAAAGTGTTTGTTAGTACCCCTAAAAATAACGGAACTACCATCATTCCGCCTGGAATTTTATCGAGCGTCTTCTTAATTGGAATTTGCATATTTAATCCCCCTTGTATTTTTATCATCATGTAAAAAATCCAAATTCCCTTTGCAATCGCGATAGTGTGATTGCCAATATTACTCCCCTTTGTTACGTGTACATCATATTCCCCTGTAAACCGTTTTCATAGTTTAATAAAGTTTAATAATTCTTTTTGTAAATAAAAAAAGTAAGCAGCTTTCCTAACTGCTTACAAAAAATTTTTAATTAAGTGTTCTTTAAATTGATTATATTCGTGCTGATACACAGGCCTTCCGACTGCTCCATAGATAACCTTAACCTCCAGGATTCCTGTATCCTTAAGAAAATTAAGATACTTTCTGGCAGAAACTCTTGAGATGCCTACAATATTTACAATGTCATCAGTCGAAAAAGGGTCTGCCTTTAATCGCTGAATGGCATCCCATACTTGCTTTAACGTATCCTTCGCTAACCCCTTTGGCAGCTCCTCTGCGATGACATGTTCATCTCTGTGCAACAGTAAGGAATCCAGCTCCTGCTGACTTACTGAATCTTGCTTATCAATTAACCGAGTTTGTTCAAGATAGGTAGTAAGTGCCGTGTTAAACCGGTCAAACTCAAACGGCTTGATTAAATAGTCGACAATCCCATATCTTAATGCCCTCTTTATTCGATCAAGATCGGATGCAGCAGAAATGATGATCACATCAATTTCAAGTTCATTTTTCCGCAGATGTGCTAATAGTTCAATCCCAAGCTTTCCCGGCATAAAAATATCCAAAAGGATAAGCTGGATTTCTTCTGTATTTAGTAATTGTATAGCTTCATCAACTGATGTAGCTGTTGCCGCTAATCGGAACCCTTCAATTTTGGCAAGATATCGTTTATTAATTTGTGCTACCATCGGGTCATCTTCAACGATCATTACATTAATCAATTCTCTTTATCCTCCTCTTGATATGATATATACACAGCAAAACTCGTTCCCTTCCCTGGCTTGGACGAAATAATCAGTTCTCCTTCCAGCCTTTCAATTGCTTGTGCCAAAAGGTATAATCCGTATCCGCGGTTATTTCCTTTAGTAGAAAAGCCTTTATCTAGGATTTTGTTTTGGAGTGAATTCGTCATTCCCATTCCTGTGTCTTTAACCTCGATTGTTAAAATATCCTCTGCATAATCCAGTTTAAGATGGACCTTTTTATTTATACTGTTTGCAATAGCCTCTATTGCATTATCCAAAAGATTGCCAATAATCGTAATCAGCTCATGTGTAATTTCCGAGTTTGCCGGCTTCGGCAGCTTATTGGCACAATCAAATGCAAAGGAAACTCCTGATTCTCTTGCAAAGCTTAGCTTCCCAATCAGAAAACCAGCAAGCACAGGATCTTGGACTTTTCTTGTCACAAAGTCCATTTCCGTTTCCCGATGATTAACCGTTTCACTTACATAATCAGCAAGTGTATCATATTGTTCCGTTCTGACAAGACCTAAGATAACATGGAGCTTATTCATAAATTCATGAGCTTGAGCACGGAGAGCATCCGCATAATTACGGACACCTGTCAGCTGTTCAGCCAGATGCTGGACCTCTGTTTTATCCCGAAATGTAGCGATGGCTCCTACAGCCTGATTTCCAACAACGACCGGTACCCGGTTTACTAAAATAGTAACCCCCTGCAGGTTCTGTTCTTGATCGAGCTCTGTTTCACCTGATTTGATAATGCGAGTTAACCGGGTTTCTGGCAAGTAATCCTCAATATTTATCCCCATTGGCTCTTCCTCAAGACCAGCCTTTTTAAAAAGCTTACTCGCTGCCTTGTTAACAAGGGTGATTTTTCCTTCCTGGTCAATGGCTATAATGCCCTCACGTACAGACTGAAGCATAGAACTGCGCTCTTCAAGCAGCTTCGCAATAACAAACGGCTCAAGTCCTAAAAGGATTTTTTTAATATACCTTGCTAGAACGACCGCACCAATTATTCCAATCATAAGTCCGATTAACGTCCCCAAAACAATTCCCATCCGTCCTTTATCAACAGCCTCTGTAACACTTTTCAAAGAAATCCCGACAGCAACCGCTCCAATTTGTTTGCCCTGTGCATCCTTTATTGGGGTAAATGCCCTCATAGATTTACCGAGCGTTCCTTTTGAAATGGAAACATACTCCTCCCCTTTAAGAACAGGGCCTTCATCTCCCCCAAAGAAATGCTTACCCACCTTACTAGACTCCGGGTGAGACAGCCGAATTCCCTTCATATTCATAACAACAACAAAGTTCACATTCGTTTTGTCTTTTATTACATTAGCAAATTCCTGTAATTCCGCTTGATTAGCTTGTCCTTCAAGAGTCTTGATTACAGCTGGAGTAACCGCCATTGTCCTTGCAACATCCAGCGCCTTTTCTTTCTGTGTCTCTTCTACACTGGAAGTAATACTTTTACTTATAAGCAAGTCGGTTATCCCAAGTGATAACGCAACCACAATACATACAAAAATAATTATGATAGCTTGTAAACTAAGTTTGCCCTTTTTCATAAATTCCTCCAAGTTTATCGAAGTTTCAACATGTATCCAAAAAGCAAAGACTGCTAAACACCTATTACTTAATTAATCATCTTAGCTATATCCGTAAATATGTTTGATTGATATTTATTAAACGCTTTCATTCAAATAGTTTATAATTATCCCATTTTATTATAGTACTTGAAACAAGCAGGGCGATTTATGTAATTAAAAAAAGTATCCATTGGGATAGTAACGCAAAAAAACCCCACTTCTTTAAAAAAAGAAGTGGGGTTTAGTATTAGGTAAAATAGTTGCAACTATTTATCAGATGTTAGGCGTAAACGGCCTTACATCATGCCGCCCATTCCACCCATGCCGCCCATATCAGGCATTGCAGCGCTACCTGCTGGTTCTGGCTTGTCAGCAACTACTGCCTCTGTTGTTAAGAACATAGCAGCAACGCTTCCTGCGTTTTGAAGTGCAGAACGAGTAACTTTAGTTGGATCAACGATACCAGCTTCGATCATGTTAACCCATTGACCGTTAGCAGCGTTGAATCCTGTTCCAACTGCTTCGTTTTTAAGGCGCTCAACGATAACTGATCCTTCAAGACCTGCGTTGTGAGCAATTTGACGAACCGGCTCTTCGATTGCGCGAAGAACGATGTTGATACCAGTAGCTTCGTCGCCTTCTGCTTCAATAGAAGCAACTTTGTTGTATACGTTTAGAAGTGCAGTACCACCACCAGCTACAATACCTTCTTCAACTGCAGCACGAGTAGAGTTCAATGCATCTTCAATGCGCAATTTGCGCTCTTTTAATTCTGTTTCAGTCGCAGCGCCGACTTTTACGACAGCAACTCCGCCTGCAAGTTTAGCAAGACGCTCTTGCAATTTCTCACGGTCGAATTCAGAAGTAGTTTCTTCTAATTGAGCGCGGATTTGGTTGATGCGTGATGCGATGTTTGCTGAATCTCCAGCACCTTCTACAATTGTTGTGTTTTCTTTCGTAACAACAACTTTCGCAGCGCGGCCTAATGATTCGATTGTTGCAGATTTAAGATCTAAGCCAAGATCTTCTGTAATAACCTCTCCGCCAGTCAATACAGCGATATCTTCTAGCATTGCTTTGCGGCGATCACCAAAGCCTGGTGCTTTAACAGCAACAGCTGTGAAAGTTCCGCGAAGTTTGTTCACTACCAATGTAGCGTTTGCTTCACCTTCTACATCTTCAGCTACGATTAATAATGGCTTGCCTTGTTGAACTACTTGCTCAAGCACTGGCAGGATTTCTTGAATGTTAGAAATCTTTTTGTCAGTGATTAAGATGTATGGGTTATCAAGAACAGCTTCCATTTTATCTGAATCAGTTACCATGTAAGGAGATACGTATCCGCGGTCGAATTGCATACCTTCTACTACATCTAATTCAGTTGTGAAGCCTTTAGATTCTTCAATTGTGATTACACCGTCGTTGCCAACGCGTTCCATAGCTTCTGCGATCAATTGGCCAACTTCTTCGTCAGCAGCAGAGATAGCAGCTACTTGTGCGATAGAAGCTTTGCCTTCGATTGGTTTTGAGATAGCCTTCAACTCTTCAATAGCAGTTGAAATCGCTTTGTCCATCCCTTTGCGGATACCCATTGGGTTTGCACCAGCAGTTACGTTTTTAAGTCCTTCACGGATCATCGCTTGTGCCAATACTGTAGCAGTTGTTGTACCGTCCCCAGCAACATCGTTTGTTTTGCTTGCAACTTCAGCTACAAGTTTAGCACCCATATTTTCAAATGCATCTTCCAACTCGATTTCTTTTGCGATAGTAACACCGTCATTTGTAATTAGCGGTGAACCGTATTTTTTTTCAAGCACGACATTGCGTCCTTTAGGTCCAAGTGTTACTTTAACTGCATCAGCAAGTGCATCTACACCACGAAGCATAGAGCGGCGCGCTTCTTCACTAAATTTAATATCTTTAGCCATTTTAAAAAACCTCCTCAAGAATTTATGTTATTTCTTATATATTAATTTCAAATTATTGTACGATTGCCAAAATGTCGCTTTCGCGAAGGATTAAATATTCTTTCCCTTCATATTTAACTTCAGTTCCAGAATATTTTGAGAAGATAATTACATCATCAACAGATACATCAAGTGCAGCACGCTCTCCGTTGTCTAGAACACGGCCGTTACCAACTGCTACTACTTTGCCTTCTTGCGGCTTTTCCTTAGCAGAGTCAGGTAGCACGATGCCACTTGCAGTTTTTTCTTCTGTTTCAACAAGCTCAATAACAATACGATCTCCTAATGGCTTTAACAAGTGAAACAACCTCCTCAAATAATATGTAAATTTATTATTATTAGCACTCATCACTCTTGAGTGCTAACACAATTATTATATTAATTAATCTTTTTATAATTTGCAAGAGACAAGCCTTAGATTTTACAAAAAATTATACTGCCCTGTACACGCCTTTAAGAAGTATACACTCTTTCTTCGACTTTATTCATAAAATCTCCTCTTTTTTAATGTGTTCTATTTGAGTAAGCACGCACTTATTAGTAGAATAAATAGTATGTGTATTACTAATTCTAATCATGTTTGTGCAAAAGACAGCATTTGCTGAATGCGAAGAATACTAATGCTCAAAAGTTTATATGATTAATTTATATATTAGAATATCGAAAAGGAGTACGATATCTTGAAAAAAGAATATTGGATTATTGTAATATCGTATATTGCTATGCAATTATCTACCTTAATTGGCGTTCCGATTGTCATGTTTTTCGGCAACCTTATGGGATATGATTCTGCAGAGCTTGGCATGGCTTCTGTCGTTATTTGGCTGATTTTCAGCTTCCTTGTCACATTGCTCGTTGTTCTTTTCCTGCTTCGCCATGAGATGAGGAATCCGCTCCGCGAAAATCCCGCAAGCATCCCTGCAAGCATTGGCTGGGCAGTGGCAGGTATCTTTCTTTCCTTAGTTGCTCAATCAATAGCCGGTTCAATCGAAATGGCATTAGGAATTGAACAAGAATCAGAAAATACACAGCAGCTTATGACCTTTGTTGAGTATTCTCCGCTTGTGATTATAGTTATCAGCGTTGTCGGTCCAATCTTAGAAGAAATCATTTTTCGGAAAATCATATTCGGGGTACTCTATAAACGACTAGGCTTTTTCCTGTCTGCATTGATCAGTTCTCTTGTCTTTGCAGCAGCACACATGGAATTTGTACATATCTTGCTGTACGCCAGCATGGGTTTCACCTTTGCTTTCCTTTATGTAAGAACAAAAAGAATCTGGGTTCCTATTTTTGCTCATGTGTCAATGAACACACTGGTTGTCATCATCCAGTTTAATCTGGATGCCATCCAGGAATGGCAGCGAAATATGGAGAACATTTCACAATTTATTGGAGGATTTTTATGAGGAAATCAGCATTACTCTCTGGAATACTTTATTTAATACTTGGTGCTTTATTTACCTATTTTGCTGTTCAATCAGTCCGTGATCATGGAGGATGGGGCTTCTTCTCCTATATACTTGTCATACTGGCGACATTTGATATAGGCACTGGAATCCGGCTCATTTCCTTCCATTTTATGATTAAAAAGGCTACCCGCAAAAATCAGGAGAGATAATGCCATATATAATAAAAAAAGCAATTATAAATGGAAGCATTTATAATTGCTTTTTTTGTGGCTCATTCCTCTTCCGCTTCATCTGCTGGAGTCGGATAGTGTTTAAGGAAGTAGACTAGAGATTGAAGTTCAACAGCCAAGTCAATATGATGAATTCGTACACTAGCAGGCACAGTCAGCCGAGCTGGTGTAAAGTTCAGAATGCCTTTAATAGAGCAGTCTATTAAACGATCAGTAATCGTTTGGGCAACTGCTGCCGGAACAGTTAAGATGGCAACCTGGATATCATGCTCTAAAATGACCTTCTCCAAATCATCCATATGATGGATATCTACCTCTCCAATTGACGTTCCTGTCTTATCTTCTGCAATATCAAATGCCACTTCTATTTTTGTATTGTTGTTTTTCAAGAAGTTATAGTTTAAGAAGGCAACCCCTAAATTACCCACACCAATCAGGGCAACCTTCGTCAGCTCATCTTGGTCCAATGTCTTCCGGAAAAAGGAAAGCAGGTAGTTTACATTATATCCGTAACCCTTTTTCCCTAATGCTCCAAAATACGAGAAGTCCCTTCTGATGGTAGCTGAATCTACCTTAACTGCCTCACTTAATTCGGCAGATGAAACCCTTTGTTTCCCTGAAGAATGTAAATTTTTTAAGAAGCGATAATATAAAGGCAACCGCTTAGCAGTAGCTTGCGGTATCTTCATTATCTCATTGCTCATTGTAATCCCCTACCTGTAATTAATAATACATCTATCTTTCCTGATAAACTTTAAACCCTCTTGTATGGACCATTGATACCGCCTGATTTTTCAAGCAAGTAAGTTTCGCCGATGACCATTCCTTTATCAATGCTTTTACACATATCATAAATCGTTAATGCCGTGACGGATGCTGCAGTCAGTGCTTCCATTTCCACGCCGGTGCTCCCAATCGTCTTTGCTGATACTTCTATTACTAAACGGTAAGCTTCTTGTTCTTGTCCTTCTTCTTCCCAACGAAAAGAAATATCGACCCCTTTCAAAGAGATGGGATGGCACATCGGTATTAAGTCAGATGTTTTCTTTGCTGCCATGATGCCTGCTACTTGGGCGACAGCCAAAACATCTCCTTTTTTTATCGTATTATGGATGATGCTGTCGTATATATATTTATTTACTATAATGCTTGAGTGGGCAACTGCTATGCGAGCGGTTTCGCTTTTTTCGCTTATATCAACCATTTTCGCTCGGCCCTCATCATTAAAGTGTGTAAAACTCTTCATTTTTAACACCTCTAAGCAAATCATACACTATTTTCCTTCTAAAGTGTATCATTAAAGAATTTTCACTGCCTGCGATTGCCTTTATTGCGGTTTCCCACGTATATAAGTTACACTTGATATACATACATTCTGAGGTGAATTACGCAATGATACTATTACAAGTGAATCAACTTTCCAAATACTTTGGAGCTGAAATTATCTTATCCAATATAAAATTAGAAGTGCAAACAAGAGATAGAATCGCGTTAGTAGGCCGAAACGGTGCTGGAAAATCGACATTGCTAAAGATGATCGCTGGCCACCTTTCATATGATACTGGGGAAATCATTAAACCAAAAAATGTAGAAATAGGTTATCTTGCTCAGAATACAGGGCTCGAATCTAATCTGTCCATTTGGGATGAGATGTTGACCGTATTTAAAGGCCTTCAGCAGCAGGAAGCAGAGCTAAGAAAGCTGGAACAGCAGATGGCAGACCCTGACATAAGCAGCCAACCGGAAAGATTCGAAAAGATATTGAAGGAATATGATACTCTTCAATATAACTTTAAGGAAAATGGCGGTTATCAGTATGAAGCTGATATTCGTTCTGTACTTCATGGTTTGAACTTCGGTTCCTTTGATTACAGCACAAAAATATCTACATTAAGCGGCGGACAAAAGACAAGACTTGCCTTAGCAAAGCTTTTGCTGACAACCCCTGAAATTTTAATTTTGGATGAGCCGACTAACCATTTGGATATTGAGACCCTATCATGGCTGGAACAATATTTGCAAGGCTACGATGGTGCTGTCTTAATTGTTTCCCATGACCGCTACTTCCTTGATAAAGTTGTAACCCAAATATATGAACTTTCCAGAACAAATATCCAAAAGTTCAATGGTAACTACAGCTCTTACCTTCAGCAAAAAGCTGAGAATTACGAAAGAGATATGAAGGTATATGAAAAGCAGCAAGAAGAGATTGCTAAGCTAGAAACATTTATTCAAAAGAATCTTGCTAGAGCATCGACAACAAAAAGAGCTCAAAGCAGAAGAAAAACACTGGATCGAATGGACCGTCTTGAGCGTCCTGATGGTGATGAAAAGTCAGCTTCTTTCGGATTCCAAATTGAGAAGCAATCCGGCAATGATGTGTTAAAGGTGCAGGATCTTGCGATTGGTTACGAGGGAAACACTGTTTCTGAACATATCTCTTTCCAATTAACCAGAGGAGACAGTGTTGCTTTAGTGGGACCTAACGGTGTCGGTAAATCAACATTACTAAAAACAATTATCTCAAAAATAGACAAGCATGCAGGCGCAACAGCTTGGGGAACAAATGTCATGGTTGGTTATTATGACCAAGAGCAAGCAGAACTCCATTCGAACAAGAGAGTATTAAATGAATTGTGGGATGAGTTCCCACTAAGACCTGAAAAAGAAATTAGAACCGTTCTAGGTAATTTTCTCTTCTCAGGAGACGATGTACTAAAGATTGTCAATTCACTGAGCGGCGGGGAAAAGGCTAGACTTGCTCTTGCAAAGCTTATGATGGAAAAGCCAAATGTACTGATTTTAGATGAGCCAACAAACCATCTTGATCTAGACAGCAAAGAAGTGCTTGAAAATGCTTTAATTGATTATCCTGGTACTCTATTATTCGTTTCCCATGACCGTTATTTCATTAACCGAATTGCTACAAAAGTAATTGAGCTTCAACAGGAAGGTTCAACGGAATATCTTGGAGACTATGACTATTATGTAGACAAGAAACTCGAACAAGAAGAGTTGCTGGCAATGGAAACAGCCGTTTCCAATTCTGCTCCTGCTGTTGATAATACTGAAAAAACATCTTATCAACAAGATAAGGAAGCTAAGAAAGCAGAACGGCAGCGCATGCGCAGAATTGAAGAAATTGAAAAAACAATCGAAAGCTTGGAACAAAAGGTAGCAGATCATGAGGAAAAGCTCTGTGAGCCTGACATCTTCCAAGACCATGAAAAGGTATTTGCACTGAACAAAGAACTAGAAGAATTTAAAAGCGAAATCGACAACCTTATGGATGAGTGGACTGAATTGTCAGATAAGTAAAAAGTACTGGGCAGTGATTTGCCCAGTACTTTTTTTCCACATATTTATCCACATAAAAATAGTTATTAAACTAGCTTTCCACAGATTTATTCACATTATCCACAATTTCTATTGATTTTACTCACATTATCCACAGTGTTGTGGACATTTCTGTTTATATCCTAAAATAAAACCCCTGTTTTTCAACAGGGATTTAGACCTATACCTATTTCTAGTTGTGGATAGTAATATCCAAGCCAGGATTTCCATTTAAATCAGAGAAAGCTCTTTGTCCCTTCTCATAGAAAACTGTTCCTGCAGCAGCAATCATCGCAGCATTATCTGTACATAAAGATAATGGCGGTATTGTCAGTCTGACATCATTAAGGCTTGAAAATTTCTTTTCCAACGCAGACCTTAATCCTTTATTTGCAGCTACTCCGCCTGCTAGGACTATTTGTTTTACTTTATACTCTTTTGCTGCGTCAAAGGCTTTTGTTGTCAGCACATCAATGACACTTTCCTGGAAACTTGCCGCCAAATCTTCTGGCTTTATGGTTTCCCCTCGCTGTTCAGCATTATGAACCGTGTTGATAACTGCTGATTTCAGCCCGCTGAAACTAAAGTCATAACTGCCTTCTAGCCATGCACGCGGCAACTTAATTGATGGCTTTCCTTCTGCGGCAAGCCTGTCAATATGAGGTCCTCCTGGGTACGGAAGATTTAGCGTTCTTGCTACTTTATCATATGCTTCTCCTGCTGCATCATCCCTTGTCTCACCAATTACTTCAAAATGACCATGCTCCTTCATATAGACAAGCTCTGTATGTCCCCCTGAGACTACTAGAGATAACAGCGGGAATTCTAACTTATCCACAAGCTGATTCGCATAAATATGACCAGCAATATGATGAACACCAACAAGAGGAATGCCATGTGCAAAGCTGATTGCCTTAGCAGCATTAACACCAACAAGCAAAGCACCGACAAGTCCAGGTCCTTCTGTGACAGCAATTGCATCTAAATTTTCATAAGAAACATCAGCAGTGCGCAGTGCTTCTTCAATGACCAATGTTATTTGTTCAACATGATGCCTAGAAGCAATCTCTGGGACAACACCGCCAAATCTTTTATGGCTTTCGATTTGTGAAGCAACAACATTCGATAAGATTTCCGTTCCATTTTTAACGATGGATACAGCTGTTTCATCACAGCTTGTTTCCATTCCCATTATTAATACATCTTTTATCATTATATTTTCACCCACATTACTAAAGCATCTTCTTGATTATCGGTATAATAATTCTTTCTGATAGCGCCGCTTTGGAAACCAAGCTTTTTGTACAAGTTTTGAGCAACTATATTTGTCACCCTTACTTCCAATGTCATAGACTTAGCTTCCTGCTTTTTCGCTTCTTCCATCATTGCTCTTAATAGTTTTTCTCCAAGCTTTTGCCCCCGGAAATCAGGCAATATGGCAATATTAGTTATATGAACCTCATCTATAACAATCCATGCTCCAATATAACCAACCAACTGTTCGCCATGTTCTATAACTATATACTTGGCAAACCGATTCTTTGTCAGCTCATTAAAAAAGGCCTCTTTACTCCATGGTGTGCTAAAAGAAAGTGTTTCAACCATGTGTACCTTATCTATATCCCCAATCGTCATATCCCGAAAAAGATAATCCTCCATGATACCTACTCTCTTCCTTTTTACTCTTTATTATTTGCCTTAAGCCAATTCGCTTCTGCCTCAGCCAAACGAATATAATTTGGAGTAAACGGATGAACCTCTTCTGCTTCCCTCGTTTGCCCCAATCTCGCCAGCACTGCCGCTCTTGGATTAAAGTCAGCATAATCAGCAAATACAGCAATATCTTTTAGTTCAGCTTCAAGCAGCTCTTTATGGATAGACAGATCATTACCTGTAAATAAAACCTTGCCTTGCTCATCTCGTAACCGGCTAACCCAATCCTTTGCCAGAATAAGCTGGTCTTTTTCCAGCTGTTCTACTGCTCCATCTGAAAACTTGTACAGCCCTGTATAAATTTGCCCCCTTCTTGCATCAAACAACGGACTTACACTGCCAGGAAAATATCGGCCTGCACTTGCTGCCAATACCTCAAGGCTCGAAACACCAACAAGAGGAATATTTAATGTCCAAGCAAGAGTCTTCGCAATTGTGACTCCTATTCGGACACCTGTGTAAGAACCAGGACCTTTAGCAACCACTATCTTTGTTAAATCAGCTGGTTTCACGTCACATTCCTTCATCAGCATCTCTACTGCCGGCATTGCCCTGACAGAATGATTCTTTTTTAAATTCGTAATATATTCTCCAATTACTTTATCTTGATCCATAATGGCAATTCCCAATACAAGATTGGAAGTATCAATTGCTAGTATTTTCATTTCATTAACTCCTTACATACTTGCACATATCTAGACCCATAGGGGGTTAGCACAATTTCTCTTCCTGTTTCATTTTTATAATGAATACTTATGTTTAAATACTCTTCAGGCAGCTGTTCCCCTATTAAGTGTGCCCATTCTACCACTGTAACTCCATTGCCATGAAAATACTCATCAAAACCAAGGTCCTCAAAGGCATCCTCGACACGATAAACATCCATATGATAAAGCGGAAGCCTGCCCGCATACTCCTTAATAATTGTAAAGGTTGGGCTGTTTACTGTTTTTGTAATGCCTAGCCCTTTAGCAAGTCCCTTTGTGAAGGTTGTTTTTCCTGCACCTAAGTCTCCTTCTAATGTCAGTACATCACCTTGATCCAAAAGCTCAGCAAGTCTTTCAGCAAAAGCCATTGTCTCATCAGCATTATTTGTTGTCCACATATATTTATCCATAAAACTCACCCAGTTTGTCCTATATTATTTTTAGCCTATCTTCATTATATAGATAGTGCTAGAACTTTCCTAATAAATACAGCATGTTTCTTTTTCTAAAAAAAAATCCTTAGGTTAGACCCTAAGGATTTTCTGCTTTGATTGCGGGGACAGGATTTGAACCTGCGACCTTCGGGTTATGAGCCCGACGAGCTACCAGACTGCTCCACCCCGCGACGGTAATATTAAATATGCCTGGCGACGTCCTACTCTCACAGGGGGAGAGCCCCCAACTACCATCGGCGC
>NZ_JAJTTG010000024.1:0-45619 GCF_021341655.1 Bacillus sp. Au-Bac7
ACTTTTCCTGATGGATGATTATGCCCCACGATAATGGAGGCAGCGTTGGAGAGGATTGCCGACTTCATTACTTCCCTGGGGTGAACAATGCTGGCATTTAAACTGCCAATGTGACAGACATTAATTGATACCGGCTGATTCTTGGTATCTAGGGAAACTACAATGAAATGCTCTCGATCCTTATCTTCCAGAAAATGTTTTAACAGCTTGTACCCATCCTCCGGTGATCTCACTATCCGCTCTTTGTAAAGCAAACTTGATTCCTTAACCAGTTGTAATGATACGACATTGATTCGTTTTGCTGGTACAGCTTTTCTTTCCTGTTTGAATAATGATAGTTGGGCTTGGTTAATTTTAAGGTATGACTCTTTCATTTTCTCTCTCCTTAACATGAAAAACCCAATACCTTCCTGGTATTGGGTTAATTAATCACTAAAGTAATGTACATTCCAAATTTATTGCTCAATAATAAATCTTAGATCACTAATTAATCAAACAAATTTACTTGTTTCGTTCTTACCAAAATAAAAATTAGCGGTTAAAAAATATCCTCTTCTTTAATATAAATATCCAAGACATTACCTTTACATCTGACAACACAGAAATTCAAATAATTTTCTCCGTTAATAAAAATCCTGGTCATCCATTCTGCATTTAATACATCCCCTTCTTCTTTAAAAGAAATCGTTGAATTCATTTCATCCCAACAAACCATATCCTCTTTGTTTGCGAATATTATTACCCCAAAAACTTTTCTTAAATCAAAATTGGTCTTATCAACATTCCCCCCCAAGTGTCTAAAATAAGTGTCCATTCTCAAAGTTAGGTACTCTTTTACCTTTTGGTTACTTATTAATTCAAGGCTTTCAAATGAATTGACTTTTATCATTAGAATTGACCTCCTTCCTAAATATAATATATAATTATTTTTGCACTAGATTCACATAGATAATTTACAGTTATTATTGATTGATTTTTAAAGGCACGAAATTCATTATTGATTTATCTTACCAATGATGCTAAAATTTCATTAGCACTAAAGTCATGTATTACATATTACAGGGAGGTCATTATGGTTAAACAGATTAAACATACTAATGAGCGGATCACCGAGGATTTGTTAGATGAGCTATTTGCAAATCTAGGATATAAGCAAGAAAACATTCATATTGAAAAACAAATTAGCGCTGACTCAAGAATCAAAAAGTTATTAAAGAATGCCAGTAAAAGTGGCAATGGAAAGGGATCACCTGAACACATTATTACTATTGATGGCTATCCCGAATTTTTAATCATTACTGAATGCAAAGCCGATATAAAATATCATGAAAGTCAAGATTTAGCCAATCCTAAGGACTTTGCAGTTGATGGTGTAATCCATTACATGAATTATCTATCAAAAGAGTTTAATGTAATCGGTATTGCCGCTTCTGGTATGACTAAAGATAAACTTTTGATTTCAACCTTTTTCCTAGGGAAAGGATTAACATCAAATAAACTTACTCGATTACCAGATGAAAAGATCCTGCCAATTAATGACTACATCAAGGCATGGCAATTTGACCCCAATGTAAAAAAACAGCAGAAGGATGATCTAATCAAATTCTCAAAGTTATTGCATAATTATTTGCGCGACTATGCCAAACTTTCAGAGAATGAAAAACCCTTGCTTGTTAGCGCTATTTTATTAGCTCTTGAGGACCCTTCATTTGAAGCAGGATACGAAAAATCAAAACATGATGCTGCTTTGTCTCGAAAAATTATTCAGTCTATCTCTGAAATTTTAGAAGAGAATGATTTGCACGAGGACCAAAAAAACAAGATTTTATCTTCATACAGTTTCATTCAGGCCCATCCTGAATTAACTAAACGAATTGAAGACACAAAGAAGCGTGTATTACTAAATTTGGTTAAACAAATTGATGAAAATATTATGCCTTTTATTCGTATTCATCAGGATATGGATATGGTGGGGCAATTTTATGGGGAATTTTTGCGTTATACTGGCGGTGACAAAAAAGCCCTTGGTATTGTTTTAACTCCACAGCATATTACAGAATTATTTGCTGAACTGGCGGAGCTTACCCCTCAGAGCAAAGTACTTGACACATGTGCAGGTACTGGAGGTTTTTTAATTGCCTGTGCTGCAAAAATGATATCGCTAGTCGGCAATGATTCAGAAGCAATGGAAGAAATTACGCAAAATAACCTTATAGGCGTGGAACAGCAACCCAATATGTTTACTCTTGGAGCTGCAAATATGCTTTTAAGAAAATACGGCATGCAACACTCCTTCCAAGATAATAGCTTCGACTTGAAGGGTATTTTAACTGCACTTGAACCAGATGTGGGCACCATAAACCCACCATATGCACAAAAAGGCGAAGGATTATCTGAGCTAGAATATATTGAGTTTTTGCTAGACTGTGTAAAAAAAGACGGAAAAGTTTTTGCTATTGTTCCAATTTCATGTGCCATAGCACCTAGTCCAGCAAAGAGTCGTTTATTAAAGTCCCACACACTTGAGGCTGTAATGAGTATGCCAAATGACTTGTTCTACCCAGTTGGTACTTATACATGTATTATGGTATTTACAGCTAAAAAGCCTCATCCTTCAAATAAAGAAACTTGGTTTGCCTATTGGAAAGATGACGGATTTGAAAAAACAAAAAATAGCGGAAGATTAGATGTTAATGGCACATGGGAAATAACTAAAGATCATTGGGTAGATATGTACACCAATAAATCGGAAATTGTTGGTGTAAGTGTAAAGCATAAGGTTACCAGTGATGATGAGTGGTGTGCAGAGGCCTACATGGAAACTGACTATTCAGACCTTGTCCAAGAGGATTTTGAAGCGGAACTTGAACGCTTTATTACCTTCAAAATGGCTAACAAAGGACGGTTGATTTAATGGCTAAAATAGGCGAATTATTCGACATACAATATGGCAATAGCTTCGCTCTTAATCAGTTAAATGTTGCTGAACAAGGCATTTCATTTGTTTCAAGGACTTCAAAGAATAATGGTGTCTCAGCTATTGTAGAACCGATCGAGGGAATTAAACCATTCCCTCCCGGTTTAATAACTGTAGCTCTAAGTAGTATGAGTGTGTTAGAAACTAACGTTCAACCCTATAGCTTCTATACAGGATATCATGTTGCAGTTTTGACTCCCAAAAATGATATGTCAATAAATGAAAAGGTATATTATTGTCTTTGCATTGAAAAGAATAAATATCGATATTATTTTGGACGGCAGGCAAACCGTACTTTAGCAGGTTTAGAAGTACCGGATGCGCCTCCTATCTGGATTAACCAAATTGACGTCGATTCATATAATCAATTAGACAACAGCTTTTTAAATAAAGAGGTACCGAATCTTGATATACTGAAATGGAAATCGTTTAGGCTATCCAGTATTTTCAATGTTTACACTGGGAAAGGGCCGCTAATACGAGATGCAAAGAAAAATCCTGGAAACATACCCGCAGTTTCAGCAACTCAGTTCAATAATGGTATTGTAACCCATACAAATTACGATTCAGAATTAACACATCCTGGAAATGTACTAACCCTCGCGAAAAATGGTAGTGTTGGTGAGGTCTTTTACCAATCGCATAATTTTGTTGCTACCTCCGATGTGCTAGTTCTTGAGCCCAAGTTTAACTTCAATGTATATCACGCTATGTTTCTAATACCGATTATAAAAAAACAACGACATAAATATAATTATGGTCGTAAGTGGAACAAGGAAGATTTAGAAAATGCAATGATCCCCTTACCTGCTAAGGATAACAGCCCAGACTTTATGTATATGGAGCATTATATTAAGACGCTCAAATTTAGCAAATCCTTATAAAAAAGAGATGGAATCCCATCTCTTTTTTTTAAAAAAACCTCATTTACTTATGGTACGGTTCCCCCCGATTAATCCGAAACGCCCGATAAACCTGCTCCACCAATATCAAGCGCATAAGCTGATGGGGAAAAGTCATCTTACTGAAGGAAAGCTTGTCGTCTGCCCTTTTTAATACTTGGCTGCTCAAGCCTAGCGAACCACCAATAATGAAGGTTACTTTGCTTTTTCCATAGGTTGCGAGCTTATCCAATGTTTCGGCAAGCTCTTCGGAGGATTTTTGTTTACCTTCTATGGCTAATGCGATGACATGAGCGTCAGCTGGCACTTTTGCAAGTATCCTTTCCCCCTCTTTGTCCTTAACTTGAATCATCTCTGCCTCACTTAAAACCTCTGGGGCTTTTTCATCTGGCACTTCAATTATTTCTATTTTAGAATAACTTGATAGTCGCTTTGTATATTCTTCTATTCCTTGTTTTAAATATTTTTCTTTTAATTTCCCAACAGTTATAATCGAGATATTCACAGTTATTCCTCACTTTACAAACAATATATCCACAGAAGTTATCCACATATCCACATTTTTAATCCACATATAGTATGGAATCACTTGTTCGCCACAATATATATTGCGTTATTTTTACAATATTCACAGGTTGTTGATAACTTTTTTTCTTCGTCTATTTTCTCTAAAGACGGGAATGTTTCATACTCATTAACGATTGTATCTATTGCTATATCAACATGTTCCTCGCAGCTGTATATCATACTCATAAACTCCTTTGTTCTGTTCAGTTCATTTATTTCTTTTTTAGTCTGTGGATATTTTTGCTTTTTATAATCAAAACAAGTTATCCACACTCCATCTTACCATTCCTTGCTGAAACTGCAACTTCTTCAGGAAATAATTGTCCACAATTAATAATCAATACCTTTTTTAATAAAACAAAAAAGGAGGGACAATCTCCCCTCCTTTACATCTTATCTTCTGCTAATGTAAGTTCTGTTGTTTTCTCTTTACCTTCACGATAATATTTAATTTTAAGCTTATCGCCGACTTTTTTATCTGTATACAAATGCTTGCGAAGTTCTACTAAATCGGTAATCTCCTCACCATCCAGTTCAACAATAACATCCAATTCTTTTAAGCCTGCCTTTTCTGCAGGAGAATTAGGAGAGACTGATTTAATGGCAACACCTGTAGTTAAGTCTTTTGGCAGCTTAAGCGCCTCTTCCTGATAATACCCTGGTATATCGCTCACAGACTCAAGCTCAACTCCCATATAAGGGCGTTGTACTTCACCATTCTGCTCGAGGTCTTCTATTATGGGAATGGCAGAATTAATAGGGATAGCCAAACCTATTCCCTCTACAGAGGATTCAGAGATTTTCATACTGTTAATGCCAATAAGCTGACCCTTAATATTAACTAGTGCTCCTCCACTGTTACCTGGATTGATTGCCGCATCGGTTTGAATAACCTCTGATTGCCAGTCAGCAACTCCATCATTATTGATATCAACTGGAATTGTCCTGTCGAGCCCAGAGACGATTCCTTGTGTAACCGAACCAGAAAAGGTTAGACCGAGGGGATTTCCGATAGCTATAACTGGTTCGCCTGACTTAAGCGCGTCTGAATTCCCGAACTCAGCAACCTTCGTAATTTCCTGTGAACTCACCTTAAGCACTGCCAAGTCAGTCCATATATCGCTACCGATAAGCTCAGCACTAATTTTTTTACCGTTTGCAAGGGTAACCTCAAGCTCTGAAGCTCCTTCTACAACATGGTTATTTGTTACGATATAAGCAGCATTTCCGCTTTTGCGATAAATAACTCCAGAACCTGTGCCTGCCTCGGATTCACTTGCATCTGCCCAAAAACCTGACTCTTGTAAATTTGTTATTCCGACAACTGCATCAGCAGCAATATCAACTGCTTTTGTAACATCTGTATCAACATCAACAGTTACACCTTGTGTGATTCCACTGTAATTTGTTCCGCTGTTTGAACCTTGCAGCATGGACAGTATTCCTAATTGGGATAAACGGGGAAGCAACAGGACAATGATTAATGCCCCAATAATTGCACCAACTAAGCCAGCAAAAAAGTAGCCTCTGCGTTTTCGCTGAGGTCTGCTCCGTTTATATTCTTCATAACGAAATTCCTCATCATTTGCCATCTTTAATACCGCCCTTCCTTCTTTAACAATGTTTTTCTTAGTATGTCCTTATTCTTTAAAGACAACGCTATCTTAGCAAAGCTGCACCTATAATTACCTTATTAATTTTTCCTATTTCTCGTAAAAACAAACTAAGTAATGAAGGAAGTTGTAGTCCATAACCATTTTATTAAGCTGAAATCTTGCTTATGACTTAAAAGCTGAACAAAAAAAGCAAGCAGAATAATTCTGCTTGCTTTCATTTAGATGGCCATTAAGTTTGTCGGTTTTTTAGGATCTGTATCAAACAGGCCTAACTGATCTGATAACTCAATACCACGCTGTTCTAAAGTTTGTGTCACTGACATCCTTGCCAAATCTTTAATGTTATTATCCATGCTTAAATGTGCCAAATAAATGTGCTTGGTGCGGTCACCGATAACCTCACTCATTGCAATAGCAGCATCTTCATTGGAAACATGGCCAACATCACTCAATATCCTTCTTTTAATATTCCACGGATATCTTCCCATTCTGAGCATTTGTACATCATGATTGCTTTCAAAAACGTAGGAGTCAGCATTGCGGATAATCCCTTTCATGCGGTCACTCACATAGCCAGTGTCCGTTATAAGCACAAGCTTTTTATCTCCTTGATGAAAAATATAAAACATTGGCTCTGCCGCATCATGGGAAACGCCAAATGATTCAATGGAGACATCTCCAAATGTTTTGACTGTTTCCATATCAAATTGAAACTTCTGTTCAACCGGTATCTCCCCAATTAGAGGCTCCATTGCCCTCCACGTCTTTTCATTAGCGTAAATTGGCAGCTTATACTTTCTCGCTATAATGCCAACACCTTTAATATGATCACTATGCTCATGTGTAACGAATATACCAGACAGCTTGTCCATTTTTCGGTCGATGCCTTGGAACAGTGTTTCCATCTGCTTTCCGCTCAAGCCTGCATCAACTAAAAAAGCATGTTCCCCTGATTCTACATATATAGCATTGCCTGTACTCCCACTCGCGAGAACACTAAAATGCATGTTTTGTTCACTCCAATTTCGTCTCTTCCATCTCTGGCTTAATAATCTCCCCATTCAATGCATTGACATAAAGGTTTTTCTGTCCTTTGATCGTAATCTTCCAAGTTGGCGCCAGCAGCTGTACAGATGGCGCATTTTGCTGTGAATAATAGCCGAGCTCCACATTTGAGATATAAGTACCCATTTCTAAATAGGCATTCTTATAGAGGGCAAAAATGGCCTCTAACGGCTTTACGAGCATTTCCTTTTCATCGAATTCTTTAATGTCCTGCAGATAGGTTTGATTATAGGATACGATATTATTTTCTTCATTCACTAAAAAGGTCAATTCTCCTTTTAAATTGTGATATAAAGTCTTGCCATTATATTGCTGATAATAGGTAATCGTATTATCCTTCTTCTCCCAGAATACATATTGATCACCATTTAAAATATTATTCTTAATAAAATCAGTCAATTCTTCTTTCTTAAATTCATCACTTAGCTTTATCGGTTTTTCTAATATAGACTGTAGCATAGTAGAATCTTGAACTCTAATACTTTGACCGCTTAGCCTGCTTTTTTCAAGCTCCTCAACATCCTCATCACTGAAAGTCATAGATTTTGCTGTTAAATACTGACCTTTTTCTACATTTGATGGAAACTTGTCTTCATCATACTTAATGCCATCAAGTGCCAATGTTTTTGCGATTGGTGTTTCTGGCTCTTCTGTCTCAAACTGTTCATTATCCTTTTTTAACTGTGTGTACTCATATATCAAATATATATCCAACAGTAAGAAGGCTACAATAAAAATAGTCTTAATTTTACTCCAATCCACTTTTTGTGCCCCCTGTCTTCACTTCCCCTAATTGACGCCATTGCCCATTATATAAGTAAAACCAGCTTGGCTCTAAATAAACATAGCTCGGGTTGGTTATGACCATATCATAGCCTGGCACAATAGCCTCCAGCTTATCAGGATCGAAGTTTTCCGAGGACTTAATTTCCTTTAACACAGAACTTCCTGAATCTAGCTTTTGAGTTGTTGTATCAATTGGTTTTGCTGTTATCGTCAGGTTGCTTGTAATGAATTGCTCTATCTTATTATTTTCCCAGCTAACCTTTATAGAAGAAAGGCCGTTCTTCAAGTTAAAGACTGGGAAGCCTGTTTCATTATAAATACGGAAATTAATCGTACTTTGATCATTATCATTGCCTACATATAAAAAGCTGTTAACCCAGCCTCCATGGCTATTCACAAAGTCAATGCTATTCTCGATGATTTGATTTGGACTAAGCTCATTTACGGTAATCCCAGATGTGCTTTTAAAATTAACAACATGTGTATCCTTTATTACTCTCAAGATACTAGTATCATCTGTATAAACTTCCTGATTTGTCTCAACGCTCTTTTGAGCTAAACTTGAATTAGTAAAAATAGCATTTTTAAGTCTAGATGAATCAACTGTCTCGCTCTTATATATATATCTATTTATTTCAGTTTCTTCTGTTGGCAAATAGATCAGCTTACTTCCTGCCTGATAGCTGAAATAAGCGTTGTAAGGTGTTTCTTCAGCAGTAATATTTTTCTGAAGGTCTTTAATGTTATTGATATAACTAACAGAAATATTGCTTTTATAAACCTTGTTTTCTTTCTCTGAAATAAAGTAAACCGTTCCTTCATCTTCATTCACAAGATTATAGGATACAAGAATCGTATCAAAATTAAAAAGATTGCTCTCTTCAATATGAAGTATATCCCTATATAGACTGAAAGGTGTCTGACCTGGGAAACGAATTTCCATACTATCTGTTTCTTGTTTAATAAAAGAAGGTATATCATTTATTTCTTCGGAAATATTCTCAAGACTTCCGTATTCGACCGTTTTTAACACTTCTAGAACTGAATTTATTTCGTCCATTGAAATTGTACCATAAGTTTCACCATCTACATGCTGGAAAATTCTATCGGGTCGAACAATATCAGCTACCTCTTTTTTGCTGCCGATTTTTTCAGGCTCCACAATATTATCAGTTGGAAGCTCTGTTGTGTTACCTTGATCTGTCCAAAGCAAATAATACATGAGCAGACTTAACATCACTAAAATTGTCAGTACTAAACTTTTTATATTTTCATAATTCATACCCAATCATCCTCTTCAGATTGAATATAAGGAAGTGTAAAGGAAATCTTCGTGCCTTTTCCTTCTTTACTTGATGCCCAAATTCTTCCCCCGTGTGCTTCAACCATTTCTTTCGCAATAGCTAAGCCAAGACCAGTTCCACCGAGCCTTCTTGTTCTCGCTTTGTCTACACGGTAAAAACGGTCAAAGATTTTGCTTATATTTTCCTTAGGTATGCCAACACCATTATCTGCTACACTCACAATGATTTGCTGCTCCTGTTCTTTAATAGAAAACGTAATTTTCCCACCTTCAGGAGAATACTTCATTGCATTTGAAATGATATTATCGAGCACTTGTGTTAATTTATCTTCATCAATTTCCACAAATGCTGCGTGTTTTGGCAGCTTCCGTTCAAAGACAACGTTTTGTTCCTTTGTCAATTCGAAACGATCAATGATTCTATTATAAAACACCATAAAATCAACTAGTTCTTTATTCAGCTTGTAATCTCTGCTGTCGAGCTTGGACAGCTGTAACAAATCATTTACAAGGCGAATCATTCGCTCTGTTTCGTTTTGAGTCACTTCCAGAAACTTTGGAGCAAGTCCATCATCCTGCCATGCACCCTCTGCCAATGCTTCCACATAGCTTCGCATCGTCGTTAATGGGGTCCTGAGCTCATGAGAAACATTCGCCACAAACTCTTTTCTTTCCATATCAATTTTCTCTTGTTCCGTAATATCATGAAGTACAGTAATTAAGCCATTTACAAAGCCTGTTTCTTTTTGAATGACAGAAAAATTCGCTCGAAGAATATATGGTTCATAATTTGTACTATAATCCAAAATAACAGATTCCCGTTCCTCAAGCAGTTCATCAAAAGTATATTTATCCTTTAAACCAAGCAACTGAATAATCGGTTCCGATAAGACTGTTTCACGTGAAACATCCAGCATTTTCGCAGCAGGTTCATTGATAAGAATAATTCTCCCTTTTCTGTCTGTGGCGATAACGCCATCAGTCATATAAGAAAGGACAGAGGACAACTTTCTTCTTTCACTTTCTGTAGATGCCTGAGATTCTTGGAGCTTTTTTGTCAAATTATTAAAAGTGATTGCCAGCTGTCCAATTTCATCAAATCCGTACACTTTAACCTTCTGTGAAAAGTTTCCCTTAGAAAGTGCAAAAGCATGTTTCTGCATATCAGAAATTGGTCTTGTAATTGTTCTTGCTAATAAAATCCCCAGTACTGCTGTGACAATTAAAGTGATAGCTGTCCCTTTTTGAAAGATACTGTTTATACTGTCCAGACTGTCATACACTTGCTGAATCTTACCTACAGTATAAATTACCCCAACAGTTTCGCCGCCCTGCTGCCTGATTGGCGTAATTAACACATATTCTTTTTTATTGGATGTAACTCTAATATAGGAAGTCGGTTGCGAAGAATTGGACATAGCCCTTCTAACTTTACTTTGCACCATTTTCTGTCCGACTAAATTTTGTTTTTCAGGATCTGAGGTACCAATAATAATGGAGTTATTATTTATTACCCTTATCTCCTGAATATCTGTTGCATTATTATGCTCGCTTAACAGTCTTCTCACATCTTCTTCAAGAGTTGTATCGGCATTTTCTACTGGCCGCTCTTTTACAAACTGTTCCTCCATATATATAGAAACTATATTTACCTTTTCCTGAATAGAGGTCTTAAAGTTTTCGATTAAAGTGGACTGCAGCTTTTGTACAAAGTATACACCGATAATCTGTATCGATATGAGTATGAGCAATACAATTATTATCATTAGCTTTACATGAATTGATCTAAAAAAACTAACTTTTTTCATTAATATCTATTACTCCTGTTCAGGATTACGCAAGTAATACCCTACCCCTCTTCTCGTTACAATCCAGGTTGGATGGCTTGGGTTATCCTCTATTTTTTCTCTCAATCTTCTCACCGTCACATCCACTGTACGAACATCACCGTAATAATCATAGCCCCAAACCGTTTGGAGCAAATGCTCTCTTGTCATTACTTGACCAATATGTTTTGCCAAATAATGAAGAAGCTCAAACTCACGATGTGTCAGCTCAATCATTTCCCCTCTTTTTGAAACAATATAAGCATCCGGGTGAATAATTAAGGAGCCAACTTCAATCTCATTTGATTCATTCTCTTCCTCTGCAGCAGCAGGAACCTGCTGATGACGTCTCAAGTTAGCTTTAACGCGAGCAATAAGCTCTCTCGTACTAAAAGGCTTCGTTACATAATCATCTGCGCCAAGCTCAAGACCAAGCACTTTGTCGATTTCAGAATCCTTTGCTGTAAGCATAATGATTGGCATCTCATACTTTTTGCGAATTTCACGGCAAACTTCCATTCCATCTCGCTGCGGAAGCATGATATCAAGCAAAACTAAATCGGGCTGCACTTCTTCTACCATTTCCAATGCAGCATTGCCATCATAAGCACAATGTACTTCAAAGCCTTCCTTCTTTAAATTAAATTGCAGAATATCAGCAATCGGTTTTTCATCATCTACTACAAGTATCTTTTTATTCATGCATTTCTATCTCCTTCATTGTTCTATCTATTCAAATTGTTGGTATTTCTACTATAGCTCTACTTTACCATTTTCATTTTATATATTCACTTTTTTTCTATTCTTCTATTCTTCCGCATTTTCATTGCATTTATTTAGACATTTCCTAAAACCTATTTGAAAAACCCTCCTAAATAGAGGGTTAAAAATTTCAATATAAAATGAAACCTTTTAGGACTCTCATCCGTTTAATAACATGTAGTTTCATTTTCCTTTATTTGTGGTTGAGAGGTATTTTTTTCGCTTGCCTCTCGCCTCTTTTTTTGTCTTCAAATATCCAATGCTTCCTCTAATTGCAGAATCCGCCTTATATCATTTTATCATAACTCCATTTATTATCTGCAAACGTTGCAAGAATGTAATAGAAATGTATTACTGTTGGAATAAAAAAAACAACCATGCAAAATGCATAGTTGTTTTTAAGGATGGCTCAGGACGGAATCGAACCGCCGACACAAGGATTTTCAGTCCTTTGCTCTACCGACTGAGCTACTGAGCCATATTTATATTTTCTATATAATATATGTAAAATATGCATATTGCATATGAAACAAAAATGGCGGTCCCGACGGGAATCGAACCCGCGATCTCCTGCGTGACAGGCAGGCATGTTAACCGCTACACCACGGGACCAACTAATCTATATATAAAATGACCCATACGGGATTCGAACCCGTGTTACCGCCGTGAAAGGGCGGTGTCTTAACCGCTTGACCAATGGGCCATATTAAAAAATGGTGAGTCATGCAGGATTCGAACCTGCGACCCTCTGATTAAAAGTCAGATGCTCTACCAACTGAGCTAATGACTCGCTTTTAAAAGTAAACTTGCAGACCGTTTATTTTGCTGCTTTATTCGCTTCATTTGCGACGCTTTTTATATTATCATGCATTTAGTATATATGGCAATACTTTTTTTAAAAAAAATTAAAAAAATATTTAGGAGCCGCTCTTAAAAGCGGCTCCTTCCTACTAAATCAGCTCTTTTAGCTTTGTCTCCATGGGCTATGAACCACATTTGTCTGACTTCTGTCTGGCCCTACTGAGAAAATAGATAATGGAATACCTGTAAGCTGCGCAACTCTTTCTAAGTAGTGGCGTGCATTTGCAGGTAATTCACTTAGTGATTTACAACCTGTAATGTCCTCTGTCCAGCCTGGAAGCTCTTCATAAACTGGTTCACATTGTGACAATACTTTTAGGCTTGCAGGGAACTCTTCCATAACTTCCCCTTTATATTTATATGCAACACAGATTTTCAATGTCTCAATGCCTGTAAGCACATCAATAGAGTTAAGAGAAAGATCTGTAATGCCGCTTACTCTGCGGGCATGGCGTACTACCACACTGTCAAACCAGCCGACACGGCGCGGTCTTCCAGTAGTTGTACCGTACTCACGGCCGACTTCTCTGATTTGGTGGCCAATTTCATTATCAAGCTCTGTAGGGAAAGGACCATCTCCAACCCTAGTAGTGTAAGCTTTAGAAACTCCGACAACGTGCTTAATCTTCGTTGGACCAACACCAGATCCGATTGTAACACCGCCGGCAACTGGATTAGAAGATGTAACGAACGGGTACGTACCTTGGTCAATATCAAGCATTACGCCTTGTGCCCCTTCAAACAACACTCTTCTTCCCTCATCCAATGAATCGTTTAGAACAACAGATGTATCACAAACATACTGTTTAATCAGCTGGCCGTATTCGTAATACTCATCCAGGATATCCTCCATTTTAAAGCCGTCTGTTTCATAGATGCGCTCAAGCAAACGGTTTTTCTCTACCAAGTTACGCTCAAGCTTCTCTTCGAAAATTTCTCTGTCCAAAAGGTCAGCAATTCGAATACCAATTCGAGCAGCTTTGTCCATATAAGCAGGACCAATTCCCTTTTTAGTTGTCCCAATCTTATTAGCGCCTTTGCTTTCCTCTTCCACTTCATCAAGCTTTAAGTGATACGGAAGAATAACATGAGCACGGTTGCTTATTCTCAAGTTATCCGTAGTTACGCCTTTATCATGCAAGTATTTCAATTCTGTAAGTAGCGCTTTTGGATCGACTACCATTCCATTGCCAATAACGCAAATTTTATCGCTATAAAAAATTCCAGACGGAATTAAGTGTAATTTATATGTTTCACCGTTAAATTTAATCGTATGACCTGCATTGTTCCCGCCTTGGTAACGAGCAATGACCTCTGCATTCTCTGACAAGAAGTCAGTAATCTTTCCTTTTCCTTCATCTCCCCATTGTGTTCCAACAACCACGACTGATGACATATTCCCAAAGCACCTCCAAAGGTTACTATAAATTATTTAGATTCATTACCAAACAATCTTATTTTACCAATTTACGCATACAAAAGTCAACAAAACCCGAACATTCAAAACTAGAAAATAAATATATGTTCGTAATCATTCTACTAATATAGGGTTTTTTCAATAGACTTTAATCTTAAAAAATTTGAGTTTAGTTCCTAATTTCGGGCATAAAAAAAGGCAGATTGGCTGTTTAAAGCCAATCTGCCTATATTTAAGCTCCCGGCGGCATTGATGGGTCATCAAACCGCCTTTCCAAGTTAACAAATTTATTATATTCCTTAACGAAGGCGAGCTGGACTGTTCCCGTTGGACCATTCCGCTGCTTTGCTATAATAATTTCAATAATATTTTTACTTTCCGATTCTTTGTCATAATAATCGTCACGATATAAGAAGGCTACTATATCAGCATCCTGCTCAATACTTCCTGATTCCCTTATATCAGACATCATCGGTCTCTTATCCTGTCTCTGCTCCACTCCGCGGGATAGCTGAGACAAAGCAATAACTGGCACTTGCAGTTCACGAGCAAGCTGTTTAAGAGAACGGGAGATTTCCGATACTTCCTGCTGTCTGTTCTCTCCAGAGCGCCCGCTTCCAAGGATGAGTTGCAAGTAATCGATTAGGATCATACCTAAACCATGCTCCTGCTTCAATCTGCGGCATTTAGAGCGAATATCAGTGATTTTTACACCTGGTGTATCATCAATGAATATACCGGCATTAGAGAGGCTTCCCATCGCCATAGTGAGCTTACCCCAATCTTCGTCTGTCAATGACCCTGTACGTAGGCGCTGTGCATCAATATTACCTTCTGCACACAGCATACGCATGACAAGCTGCTCTGCCCCCATCTCAAGACTGAATATCGCTACATTTTCCCCAGTTGTTGTAGCTACGTTTTGAGCGATATTCAAAGCAAATGCCGTCTTACCAACAGAAGGACGGGCACCGACAATGATTAAATCATTTCGCTGAAAACCGGCTGTCATTTTATCGAGCTCAGCAAACCCTGTAGCAATACCTGTTATATCCCCTTGACGGTTATGCATGACCTCAATATTATCATATGTCCGTACTAAAACATCCTTAATATTGTGGAATGCCCCAGCGTTCTTTCTTTGGGCAACCTCAAGAATGTTTTTTTCTGCCTCACTCAGCAATACCTCTACTTCATCTTCTCTCGCATAGCCGTCCTGTGCTATATCAGTGGCTGTCCGTATAAGTCTGCGCAGCAAGGATTTCTCCTCAACAATCTTCGCATAATACTCAATATTAGCTGCTGTAGGTACAGATGCTGCCAATTCACTTAAGTAGCTGACGCCACCAGTATCCTCAAGATTATTGCCTGCTGAAAGCTCTGCTGTAACGGTAATAAGGTCAACCGCTTTTCCTGCATCGTTCAGCTTTAGCATTGCTGTATAAATCTTCTGATGGGCACCTCTGTAAAAATCCTCTGGTATGAGAATTTCTGAAGCCATCGTCAAGCTTTGAGGTTCTAAAAAGATTGCCCCTAGTACAGCTTGTTCTGCTTCGATATTTTGTGGTGGAATTCTATCATGGAGCATTTCACTCATAAAATTTTAAAACCTCCTTATTTTAAGAGGATAATGTCAAATTAGTACATGCCAAAAGAAAAAATGTGATCAGTTTGCCTGTATCACATTTCTCTCAAATCTATTCTATTTTATCATGTTTAAGCTTAAAAGGAACTTCCAATATTAGCTTAATTCTTTTACATGCACATTTAGTGTAGCAGATACCTCTTGATGAAGCTTCACAGGAACCTTCGTTACCCCTAATGAACGAATAGCATCATTTAATTCTATTTTACGCTTATCGATTTTGATTTTATGCTTTTTATTCAACTCATCAGCAATTTGTTTGCTAGTAATTGAACCAAATAGTCTGCCGCCTTCTCCTGATTTTGCCGTTAGCTCAACAGTAATTTGTTCCATTTTTTCTTTTAATACTTTTGCTTCTGCTAACTCATCAGCAGCTTGTTTTTCTTCTTTTTTCTTTTGAGCATTTAATGTGCTGACAGCTGCTGAGTTTGCTTCAACAGCAAGTCCTTGCTTTAATAGGAAGTTATGTGCATAACCGTCTGCCACATTTTTTACTTCGCCTTTTTTCCCTTTACCTTTAACGTCTTTTAAAAAGATTACTTTCATTCCTTTTTTCTCCCTTCAAAATACTCATCGATTGCCAGCTTCAGCCGCGCTTCTGCTTCTGCCATTGTCATGTTAGAAAGCTGTGTCGCAGCATTAGTTAAATGGCCGCCGCCTTTGAGGCTTTCCATTATAATCTGGACATTTATTTCCCCTAATGATCTTGCACTGATACCAATCTGTCCATCTCCTCTTGGCGAGATGACAAATGACGCATAAATGCCGTCCATCGTCAGTAAGGTGTCTGCTGTTTGCGCGATAAGGACATTATCACTATTTTCATTAGATTGAGCTTTAGCAATGGCAACGCCAGGTTTATAAAAAATTACATTTTCAATAATTTTAGCCTTTTTCACATAGTTACTGATATCTTCTTTTAAGAATTTCTGTACTAATACAGTATCAGCTCCCTGCCCCCGCAAGTAGGAAGCAGCATCAAAGGTTCTTGCCCCGGTTCTAAGCGTAAAGCTTTTTGTATCAACAATAATTCCTGCTAATAAAGCAGTTGCTTCAAGCATCTCAATTTTAGCTGTCTTTGGCTGATATTCCAGTAGCTCTGTGACAAGCTCAGCTGTTGATGATGCATATGGCTCCATATAAACGAGCAATGGATTATCAATGAACTCTTCTGCTCGCCTGTGATGGTCAATGACGACAACATCTTCAATCTTATGAATAAGCTTTTCCTCAATAACCAATGATGGTTTATGGGTATCTACGACAACGAGCAAACTTTCCTCTGTATCCATTTCCAGCGCTTGTTCTGGAGTGATGAAACGATCAAACAATGTTTCATGTTTTTTTATTTCTTCGAGCAGTCTTCTTACACCTAAATCAATTTCATTAGGATTTAAAATAATATAAGCTTCCTTTTTGTTCATCTGAGCTATCTTATGAATACCAATGGAAGCACCAATTGCATCCATATCAGGATGCTTATGACCCATGATGAAGACTTTATCACTTGCCGTTATCAATTCTTTTAAGGCATGGGATATGACTCTCGCTCTTACTCTTGTTCTCTTTTCAACAGGGTTTGTTTTTCCGCCATAGAATTTCACTTTTCCATTTGGCTGTTTAATAGCAACCTGATCTCCACCACGACCTAGTGCCAAATCTAGACTTGACTGCGCAATCGTTCCTAACTCAGGGAGTGAGGAAACTCCCGAACCAACGCCAATACTTAACGTTAGCTGAACATTTTGTTTAGAGGTTAACTCTCTCACTTCATCTAAGATTGTAAATTTATCTTTTTCAAGATGCTGCAGAATGTTTTCATTGAATACTGCAAAGAAGCGATCGGAAGATACCCGTTTCAATAAGACGCCATTGTCTGTTGCCCATTTGTTGAGAATAGAGGTAACACTGTTATTCAAACTGCTGCGAGTCTGATCGTCCATACCTTGTGTTAGATCATCATAATTGTCTAAAAAGATGATTGCAATTGCAGTTCTTTCATCCTCATACAACTTTTCAATTTCCGTTTGTTCTGTTACATCAAAAAAGTATAGGAGGCGCTCCTCTTTTTTATGGATAACACGAAACTTACGATTATGAAGCGTAATAATTTCTGTTTCAACCTCTTGCTTAATCAGAGGGATAACGGAAGGAGACACATCATATAATGATCTTCCGACTAAGCTGTCTTCTGTAAAACAGTAAGCTAAATATGGATTTGTCCACTCAATAAAGTACTCATCATTAATGAGCATAATCCCAATCGGCATTTCCATTAATGCTTCTTCTCCGACCTTTTTCACACGGTAGGAAAGGGTCGTAATATATTCTTCTGTTTCCTTTCTTTGTCGCAAATTCATCTGAATGATGAAATAAAAAGGGATAACAGAAAGGAGTAACCCCACCAAGGCAAAAAGCCAATTATAATAGGAGATGATACCAAGGAGGATCAGAGTAATGCCAATTAGACAAACTAATGGATAGCGAATTGATCCCTTTTCCAAAAAAGCAGGCAAAATTTATTCAACTCCTAATATAGTTAATTTAATATGTATACGGTTGTTTGTTCTTATTATTTACCGTATTTCGATATTTACGAAACAAGGGAATGTACTTTGCATCTTTTAGTATTTCCACTAACCCTTATATTCATAAACACGATTTTGCAGCCAATACATATAAAGAATATAGAGATACCCTCTATATCATTTTACTATTTTATAGAAGCTCATTCAAACATATAATTTGTATAGACTGTATTATATAAGGTATAAAAAAACACATTAGGATTTAACCCTAATGTGTTTTTTTATTATTCACCAGTTACGTATGGAAGTAAAGCCATAGTACGTGAACGTTTGATTGCAATAGTCAACTTACGTTGATATTTTGCACTTGTACCAGTTACACGACGAGGTAAGATTTTACCGCGCTCAGAGATGAATTTTTTAAGAAGATCTACATCTTTATAATCGATATGCGTAATGCCGTTAGCTGTAAAGTAGCATACTTTACGGCGTTTAGCACGTCCGCCTCTGCGTCCGCCCATTGCCATGTCAATTTCCCTCCTTTATAACTTATTTCCGATTATTAGAACGGTAAGTCATCATCTGAAATATCGATTTGACCGCTATTTGCAAATGGATCCTCGTCCATTCTCGTATAATCGTTATTTCTATTTTGGTTTTGAGGTCGCTGATTCTGATAATTATTAGAGCCTCCAAAAGGATTATCTTGTTCCCTTGGCGCACCATAATTCATGTTGTCATTTCTATTTCCAGAGCTGCTGTTTCTAGGTTCAAGAAATTGAACACTTTCCGCCTGCACTTCTGTTACATAGACACGTTTCCCATCTTGTCCCTCATAACTGCGCGTTTGAAGTCTGCCGTCAACGCCAGCTAAGCTTCCTTTCTTCAAGAAATTAGCTACGTTCTCTGCAGGTTTCCTCCAGACTACACAATTGATAAAGTCTGCTTCTCTTTCACCTTGTTGGTTCGTAAAAGTACGGTTGACCGCAAGAGTGAAAGTTGCAACAGCAGCTCCACTTGGTGTGTATCGCAGTTCAGGATCCTTCGTCAATCGGCCAACAAGAACAACACGGTTCATCATCAGTTTCAACTCCCTTCATCATGTTTCACGTGGAACATGAATTCATTCTATTTATTATTTAGCTTCTTCTTTAATAACAATATGACGGATAATATCCTCGCTAATTTTAGCTAGACGAGTGAACTCCTCAACTGCTACTGGTGCAGCGTTAACTTTCACTAGTTGGTAGTAGCCATCACGGAAATCATTGATTTCGTATGCAAGACGACGTTTACCCCACTCTTTCGCTTCAGTAACTTCCGCTCCATTATCAGCAAGAATACCGTTAAAACGCTCAACTAGAGCTTTTTTAGCTTCATCTTCAATATTTGGACGGATGATGTACATAATTTCGTACTTTTTCATCACTTTCACCTCCTTTTGGTCTAAACGGCCCGATTGGGCAAGGAGCAATATATACATTACTCACAAGATGAAATTATAGCATATTGAAAAACAATTTGCAATGAATACTAAAAAGAATTGCCACAGTTAATGTTTTAAGCAATACTTTACGCATATATTCTTTGATCTTCTCTGCTATTCATTATCACTTCTTCATATTCGCCAATCAAACCGTCAAGTATACTCTCCCAAGATTGGCTTAACGCATATTTACTGGCTGCTGTACCAAACATATTTCTCATCATTGTTTGATTTAATAATTCAATGATAGCAGCAGTGAAATGTTCTGTGCTTTTTGCTGGGCAAATTCTTCCCGTTACACCATCCTCCACCATTTCCTTAACACCGCCTGAATTGGAGACGATAGCAGGTGTTCCTGAAGCTAAGGATTCCAGTACGACATTTCCAAATGTTTCAGTTGTGGAAGGAAATACAAATAAATCTGCACTTGCATACACCTGTGATAATTCCGCACCTTTTAAATAACCGGTTAAAGTCATATTTTTTCTTTCTGCAGCTTTGCGCTTCCATTCAGGCAAGCATGGTCCGTCTCCTGCCAGCAGCCAATGAACTCTATTATTCCAGCTTTCAGGGAGGGAATCCATTATCGCTGAAAGGGTGGCTAAATCTTTCTCTGGAGCAAATCTGCCAACATACAAAAGAATATATTCTTCTTGTATATTGTATTTTTCTCTAATGGGTTGGTTTACTGCAATAGGATGGAATTGAGAGCAATCTACCCCTCTTCCCCATATTGACAAGGAATGGAAGCCAAGCTCAGCCAGCTTTGATTTAGTCTCTTTTGAAGGTACAAAGGTTCTTTCTGTGGACTCATGAAACCATTTTAAGTACTTATGAAGAACAGGCAGCAGCCATGATGCTCGATAATACTCCAAATATTGGTCAAAATGAGTATGGTAGGAGGAAACAACTGGTATGTGAAGTTTTTTAGCACAAAACAGGCCGTAGAGCCCCATCATATACGGTGTTGCAATATGTATGATATCTGGGTTAAATTCTTGAACTTTAGCCTTAATCCGTTTAGGGTTTGCTAATGCGGTCCTACATTCAGGATATAAAAAAACTGGAATGCTAAAAAATTGATTAATATTTGGGTATGCTGGAGTATCCTCCACTTCCGGTGCAAAAATCTGATATTGAATCTGCCTTTTTTCCAGATGATCTGTTAATCTCTTTAAAGAGTTGGCTACTCCATTCACTTGCGGAAAATAGGTGTCTGTAAAAATTGCAATTTTCACTTGTGAATCCCCCTTTGGAACATGTATTATGATCCCTCTAAAGAAATGATAGCACCGGTTTGAAAGGGGCATGTAAAGGCACTGTAAAAGTATTTTCTTTATCACACTGTCGAAATAAGCTTATTATTCATAAGCTATTTTTCTGGACTTTTCCCACTTGCTAAACTCTTTTCCAAGTGCTTGTGTCGAATAAGCTAAAGAAAATGTAAAAAACCGCCCTCACTTGTATAAGGGCGGTTTTTCTCTCATATATATACAGCTATTAAACATTAAAGCGGAAGTGAATAATATCTCCGTCTTTAACTACGTAATCTTTTCCTTCTAGACGAACTTTACCTGCCTCTTTTGCCGCAACCATATTTCCACTTACCATTAAATCTTCATAAGAAACAGTCTCTGCTCTAATAAAGCCTCTTTCAAAGTCAGAATGGATGATACCAGCACATTGCGGAGCTTTCATTCCTTGAACAAATGTCCAAGCACGAACTTCTTGCACTCCAGCTGTAAAGTATGTTGCTAGACCAAGCAAGTGGTAAGCAGCTCTAATTAGCTGATCAAGACCAGATTCTTCAATGCCAAGCTCTTCAAGGAACATTGCTTTTTCTTCCCCTTCAAGCTCTGCAATTTCTTCTTCAATTTTTGCACAGATTACGATTACTTCTGCATTCTCATTAGAAGCAAATTCTCTAACTTTCTGCACATATTCATTATTATCTGTATCGCCAACCTCATCTTCGCCGACATTTGCCACATAAAGAACTGGCTTGATTGTCAGCAAGTGAAGATTCTTCGCTAATTTAGCCTGCTCTTCCGTAAATTCAACAGCTCTTGCTGGCTTTTCTTCTTCAAATGCTGCTTTTAGAATTTCAAGAACTTCCAATTCTGCCACTGCATCTTTATCTTTTTGTTTAGCCATTTTCCCTACACGGGCAATTCTTTTTTCAACAGATTCTAAATCTGCAAGAATCAATTCTAGATTAATTGTTTCAATATCGGAAATTGGATCTACTTTTCCAGAAACATGAGTAATATTGTCATCAGCAAAGCAGCGCACCACTTGGCAAATAGCATCTACTTCACGAATATGGGAAAGAAACTTATTTCCTAAGCCTTCTCCTTTACTCGCACCTTTTACAATTCCAGCAATATCTGTAAATTCAAAAGTTGTCGGTACAGTTTTTTTCGGCTGAACAAGCTCAGTCAACTTATTTAACCTTGGATCTGGTACCTCTACGATTCCAACATTCGGATCGATTGTACAGAATGGATAGTTTGCAGATTCTGCACCCGCCTGTGTTATTGCATTAAACAATGTAGATTTACCGACGTTCGGCAATCCAACTATTCCAGCAGTTAACGCCATAATGTCACTCCCTTATAATAAACCTGCTTTTTATTGAGCAGAAATTAATTTCATTTGTACTATTAAACCTTTACCAATTATAGATTTAACCTTCAAAAAAGACAAGTAGCCATGCTTGTCCGCAAGGTAAAAATACCTTATTTTCATAAAAAAAAGCATGAATCACTCTTCATGCTTTACTAACATTTTTTTCATTTTTCTCGCAAACTCTCTCCTTGGAATAAGGACGCTATGTTCACAGCCTTCACACTTAATGCGGATATCCATTCCCATCCTAATAATTTTCCAACGATTTGTGCCACAAGGATGTGCTTTTTTCATTTCAACAATATCATTGATAGCAAACTCTTTCTGTTCCATATTCCCTCCTGTTTTATTCCGGTTTAGAGTACATCATTAATTTCGGATATGGGCTCTCTATTCCATTCTCATCAAGGACATTTTTAATTTCCTTCCTTAACGCACGGGCAACTGTATAATGCTGCATTGGCAATGTCTCAGCAACAACTCTTATAACTACCTCTGCTGCCATAATGTTTTCAACACCTAAAAGCTCCGGGACACCGACAATTTGTTCATATTTTTCCGGAAATGTTTCAATAAGATCTTTAATAACACTTTCAGCCCTATCTATATCGCCCTTGTACGCTATGCTGACATCAACAACTGCTTTACTGTTGTTTAATGAGAAGTTTGTTACTTCCATTATACTTCCATTCGGTATAATATTCACTTCGCCAGTATAACTTTTTACTTTCGTTGTTCTTAACCCAATTTCCTCCACAACACCTTGAAATTGGCCGATCTGCACAACATCTCCTACAGAAAACTGGTCTTCAAAAATAATGAAAAATCCAGTAATAATATCCTTCACTAAACTTTGCGCACCAAAACCGACGGCTAAGCCAACAATTCCCGCTCCGGCAAGCAATCCCTTCACGTCAATATTCAATGTACCTAAAATCATCATAAAGGCAATAAAATAGATAACGTAGGTAAGGGTATTTTCCAATAGTTTAACTAGTGTAGCTTCTCTTCTTTCCGATATTCTGAGTGCAGAATGTGTTCTAACCTTAAATATGTTCCGCACAGCAATCTTAGCAACCCTTGTAACAACAACGCTTATTAAAATGATAATAATAATTTTTAAAGATCCCTGGCCTAAATTTATCCATATATTCTCATCTGTAATAACATCTACACTATCGTTCACTTTTTCTTCTAAATTATCCATAACACACCCCTGCTGCCTCTTTTCTCCCTTTTCAAAAGCCAGATTGTTATTCCTGGCTATTTAGTTTATTTTAACAGGTTCTAATTTTAGTTTGAAGTAATAACCTACCTGTTATTTTCTAGGTATATTATCATAGATCGACTTGTATGACCCCTATCTTTCTCCCTCTTTATCAATGGAATTGGCATGAAGATGTATAGAAATTAATATATATTCCTATAATGGTATTACTTTTACTTTGAAATAACATATTAAATTGAACAGCTTGCTTATTTATAGTTTCCTAGTGCAAAGGAGTAGATTTGATGAGCATCTATACCAATATATTTGATAAAAGTGAACTTCCGATAAGAATCGCCCATAATGAGCAGTTAGCATCCTATAAACTGGCAGACTCTTTGTATAAACAGTTGCCACCAGCTTCCTCTGCACAGCCAATTGTGTTTGTATGTATTGGCACAGATCGCTCTACAGGTGATTCACTCGGACCACTTATTGGAACATTATTAGCAGAAAAAAAACTAGGTTCCTTTTTTGTTTATGGCACTTTAAATGAACCTATCCATGCGCTGAACTTAGAAGAAAAGATGATGGAGATTCACGAAAAGCATAAAGATCCTTTTATCATTGGGATAGATGCTTGTTTAGGCAGGATGAAAAGTGTTGGTGTCATACATCTAGGGGATGGCCCCGTCAAACCTGGAAGTGGAGTTAAAAAGGAATTGCCGCCAGTAGGTAATATTCATATCACTGGAATTGTTAACATAAGCGGCTTTATGGAGTTTCTTGTACTACAAAATACAAGACTCAGTCTTGTGCTTGAAATGGCTAAAACGATTTCAAAAGGTATTTATCAAAGCAGTCTTCGTTATCGCTATGCTGAAGGACAGGAAGAATACTCTCTTCAAGAACGGCCCATTTAACAAAAAGAAGAAACCATATTTTGGTTTCTTCTTTTTAAATATCCTCATTACGATCGAGAAGCTGTAAAATTCTATCTAAATCATCTTCAGAAAAGAACTCAATCTCAATTTTACCTTTGTTTTTCGTTTGTTTGATATTCACTGTAGTACCGAATCTTTCTCTTAGGAAAGTTTCTTGTTCCTTTATAAAGACATTCTTTGTTTCTTTCTTTTCTTTCGGTGTTTCACGTGAAACATCTTCGTTCATTTGTTGAATTAAATACTCCAACTGTCTAACGTTCAAACCATCCTTGACTGTCTTTTCAACAAGCAGTGGCAGCTTATCTTTATTTTTTAATCCTAATAATGCCCTTCCGTGTCCCATTGAAATGGTTCCATCTGTAATCATCTCTTGAATAGCCGGCGGAAGTGATAGGAGTCTGACATGATTGGCAATATGAGGTCGGCTTTTGCCAAGGCGTTTAGCCAACTCTTCCTGTGTGAAATTTAATTTTTTCATAAGCAGCTGATAGGCATGTCCTTCTTCTATCGGAGACAAATCTTCACGCTGCAGGTTTTCCAGTACAGCAAGTTCCATCATTTGCTGTTCAGACAGTTCTCGAATTACTGCGGGAACCACTTCTAAATTAGCTTCTTTTGCCGCACGAAAGCGCCGTTCCCCAACAACAATTTCAAACCCTTTAATACTTTTACGTACAATGATTGGCTGAAGTATCCCATGTTCCAAGATTGATGCTTTAAGTTCCTCAATTGCCTCTTTCTCGAAAACTTTTCTTGGCTGATAAGGGTTTGGTCGCAATTCTTTTATATTTAATTCCTTAATTACTTCTTCTTTTTCTACTTCCATGCTCGGAAAAAAAGCGTCAAGACCTTTCCCTAATCCCTTAGCCACTCGTAACCACTTCCTTTGCCAACTCTAAATATACTTCTGCTCCACGGGACTTTGGATCATAAATGATAATTGGTTCCCCATGGCTTGGCGCTTCGCTTAGTCTTACATTACGTGGAATAATTGTTTTAAACACTTTATCCTGGAAGTATTTTTTTACTTCTTCTATTACTTGTATCCCTAAATTCGTACGGGCATCAAGCATTGTCAATAAGACACCTTCAATAGCAAGCTCATGATTTAAGTGCTTTTGCACCAATCTTACTGTATTCAGAAGCTGGCTCAATCCTTCAAGTGCATAATATTCACATTGTACTGGAATTAAGACAGCATCAGATGCAGTTAGTGCATTTATTGTTAATAAGCCTAAAGATGGCGGACAATCGATCAAAATATAATCATATCTGTCCTTAACTTCTTCCAATGCTCTTTTTAAGCGGACTTCCCTGGAGATTGTGGAAACAAGCTCTATTTCTGCCCCAGCTAATTGAATTGTTGCTGGAATTACATCAAGGTTCTCTACATTTGTTGCTTTGATGACTTGGCTTGCTTCAATGTCATCTACTAACACATCATAAATGCAATGATCTACATCTGCCTTTTCAATACCAACGCCACTTGTGGCATTTCCCTGTGGATCTGTATCAACTAAAAGTACTCTTTTTCCGATGTAAGCTAAACAAGAGCCAAGATTGACCGAGGTTGTTGTTTTTCCAACTCCCCCTTTTTGATTAGCTACCGTAATTACTCTCCCCATGATGTCACCTACCTTTATTACGATAAATTACCTTCAATTATTCAGCAGAAGGTGCTGTAAATGTTATTTTATTTATTTAAATCAGACATGAAAAAGTTATTTTATTGGTAATCAGGTGTTAAATACACCGTTTTCCCGTGATTATGACTGTTTTTATTCCTAAAAGGAACAAATGTAGCACAATCATCTATTATTTTATCATGAAAACTTCTAAATATCGTCATTTTTTAATAGAGTTTATAATATATAGAGGCATTGCTCTATTTTTTACTTCTATATATGCTACTGAAAGCCCATTTTTTCTAAGAATTTAGTAGCATTTATTTTTTTGCAGAAAAAAAGTGAGAAATTGAAACCAAAATGGCTAATGTTCTCACAGTGAATGATTTATATTCATTTTATAATAGCTATTTCTTTTTTGGAATTTTTATGGTGAATTGATAAAAATCCTCAAACTCTTCTTCTTCAGCATTTAAATTAATACCGCTGTCAGACACCATTGTAAGGGATTGTCGAATTGTATTGACTGCAATACGCATATCTTTGCTGAAAGCCTTTCTTTTTGGCTTAGGCTTTTGTTCTGCCTGTTCCAGCATTTTAGCGACGCGCTCTTCTGTCTGTTTTACATTTAAGTTCTTCTCTAGTATTTCTTGAAGGAGCTTAAGCTGCTTTTCTGTTTCTTTCAATGGAATCAGAGATCTGGCATGACGCTCTGATATTTGCTTATTGAGAAGTGCCTCCTGTATTTCCTCAGGAAGTTTTAACAGTCTCAGCTTGTTAGCTACCGTTGACTGTCCTTTTCCTAACCGCTGGGCAAGTGCCTCTTGTGTCAGGTTATGGAGTTCGAGTAATTTGCCGTAGGCTACAGCCTCTTCTATCGGTGACAGTTCTTCCCTTTGAAGGTTCTCTATCAAGGCTACAGAAGCAGTTTCTGTATCGCTCATATTCTTAATGATAGCAGGAGCTTCTTCCCACCCTAGCTTTTTCATTGCCCGCCAGCGTCTTTCACCTGCAATTATCTCATATTTACCTCTATCATATTCCCGTACAACAATTGGCTGTATAATGCCATGTGTATGAATGGTTCTTGATAATTCTTCTATTTTTTCATCATCAAATACAGTTCTTGGTTGAAAACGGTTTGGAACAATCTGGCTTATTGGCAATCTATTAATCTCTTCATTATTTACCATTTTTTCAAGCTCCTCATTAGCGTCTACCGTCTCGAATTGACTTTCTTCTTCTGTATTATTCCCTTTTTCGCCTAAGCCAAAAAAGCGTGAGAAAGAAGGCTTCAAAACCTGCACCACCTTTACGAAACTCCCTATTATTTAAAAAAATCCAAGCATTTTTACTGCAATATATAAATATAATAAGAAACTTCTTTAATTTTCATTTACTGTGCTTTTTATAGTTATATTATATAGTAGATAGAAAAAATGATATAGTACAAAAAATAAGATAATCGCCTGTTGATAAGCTATTTCTTTGATGAATATATGCTATTTTACATAGCATATATTCATTCAATCGGTTCCTTGTTTGGAGTACCTGGTTTTCTAGGGTACTTTTTCGGCGTTTGTTTTTCTTTTGAGATAACAAGTATGTTGCGCTCACTTTCTTCAATTGGAAGAGTAAATGAATGGGCATTGACCAATTTCCCGCCTAGAACAGCTATGGCTTTTTTGCCAGCTTCTATTTCCTCTTGTGCACTTGCCGCTTTCATAGCAACAAATACGCCTCCAACCTTTACCAATGGCATACATAGTTCACTTAAAACCGATAACCTTGCTACAGCTCTTGCTGTTACCATGTCGAAAGTTTCCCGATATTCTTTGTTTTGTCCGAATGTTTCCGCTCTGTCATGGATAAACTGGACTTCTTTTAAATCTAAAGCCTTTGCTAAATGCTCTAAAAAGTGAATACGTTTTTTTAATGAGTCAACAATTGTTATTTTCAGCTGCGGGAAAGCTATTTTCAGCGGTATGCTCGGGAATCCCGCCCCTGCTCCAACATCGCAAATATGAATAGGCGACTTAAAGCTTTCTAAATAAAATCCTGCTGTGATGGAATCATAAAAATGTTTCAAATAAACCTCAGATTGTTCTGTAATAGCAGTCAGGTTCATTTTTTCATTCCATTCAACAAGTGTTTCAAAATAAATCTTAAACTGTTCCATCTGCCTATCAGAGAGCTCCAGACCTTTCTCTCGGAGCATTTGTCTAAATTGTTCTGTATTCATGCTTGCTCCCTTTCCATCCAATTCCTGATTATGTATATTTTTTACAACAGGAGAGGCTTCTTGCCTAAGGTAATACAGGCAAAAAGCCAATCACTTTCTATTACACTCGCGCTATGCGACCTTGCTCCAAATATACTAATAGTATGGATATATCTGCAGGATTTACTCCAGAGATTCTAGAAGCCTGTGCCAAAGATAATGGCCTTACCATTTTCAACTTCTGCTTTGCTTCTGTTGCAAGGCTGGAAATTGCATCATAATCGATGTTCTCTGGAATTTTTTTGTTTTCCATTTTCTTCAGACGATCTACTTGCTGCAATGATTTATCAATATAACCTTCATACTTTATTTGGATTTCTACTTGTTCTGTTACTTCGTCAGATAAACCAGCTTCACTTGGTGCTAATTGTTGTATATGCTTGTAGTTCATTTCTGGTCTTCTCAGCAGATCCGCTGCCTTAATGCCGTCTTTCAATTCACTGCCGCCTTGTTCTTTAATGACAGCTTGAACTTGTTCATTTGGCTTAAGGATAATTTCTTTTAAGCGGTTCTTTTCTTGTTCGATCTGTTGCTTTTTGTCAGTGAATTTATTATATCTTTCTTCCGCTATTAAGCCGATTTCATATCCATAGTCAGTTAAGCGCAAATCTGCATTATCATGGCGAAGCAGAAGGCGGTATTCTGCTCTGGAAGTTAGCAGGCGGTACGGTTCATTTGTGCCCTTCGTAACAAGATCATCAATCAATACTCCAATATAGGCATCAGAGCGGCTTAAGATAAGCTGTTCTTTACCAGTGGCATTCAAACCTGCGTTAATTCCTGCCATTAAACCTTGGCCGGCAGCCTCTTCATAACCTGAAGTACCGTTAATTTGACCTGCTGTATAGAGATTCTTAATTTTCTTTGTTTCTAATGTTGGCCATAATTGAGTAGGTACAATAGCATCATATTCAATGGCATAACCTGCTCTCATCATTTGGACATTTTCCAATCCAGGAATTGTACGAAGGATTTCTTGCTGTACATCCTCAGGCAAGCTTGTTGACAAGCCTTGTACATAAACCTCCTGCGTATTCTTACCTTCCGGCTCAAGGAAAATTTGATGTCTTGGCTTATCATTAAAGCGAACGACTTTATCTTCAATAGATGGGCAATAGCGCGGCCCTGTTCCCTTGATCATCCCAGAATACATTGGGGATCGATGCAAGTTGTCATCAATAATTTGATGCGTTTTTTCATTTGTATATGTCAGCCAGCATGGCAGCTGTTCTGTAATATATTTTGTTGTCTCGTAAGAAAAAGCTCTTGGAACATCATCACCTGGTTGGATTTCCGTCTTGCTGTAGTCAATAGAATGACTGTTTACTCTCGGCGGTGTTCCTGTTTTAAAACGAACAAGATCAAATCCTAATTCCTGCAGATGTTCAGATAGACGAATCGATGGCTGCTGGTTATTTGGACCACTTGAATATTTCAGCTCACCAAGGATAATTTCTCCGCGTAGATAAGTTCCCGTAGTTACTACAACCGTTTTAGCAGTATAAGTAGCACCTGTTTTTGTGATAACACCTTTTACTGTATTGTCTTCTACAATCAACTGTTCAACCATACCTTGGATCAATGTTAAGTTTGGCTGATTTTCCAGTGTTTTTTTCATTTCGTGCTGATACATATATTTGTCTGCCTGTGCACGAAGAGCTCTGACTGCAGGCCCTTTTCCTGTATTCAACATTCTCATTTGGATATAGGTTTTATCGATGTTTTTACCCATTTCTCCGCCAAGTGCGTCAATTTCTCTAACGACAATTCCTTTAGCCGGCCCCCCAACAGATGGGTTACACGGCATAAAAGCTACCATATCTAAATTTATAGTCAACATCAATGTATTGGCGCCCAATCTTGCGGCTGCAAGACCTGCTTCACACCCAGCATGTCCTGCCCCAATCACAATGACATCATAATTTCCTGCTTCGTACTGCATCATGGTGCCTCCTAACTGCAACTTTTTCTTTTATTTACCTAAGCAAAATTGGGAGAACAGCTGATCAATCAGGCTTTCGTGTACACTATCGCCGATGATTTCACCAAGCAGTTCCCAAGTTCTTGTTAAATCTATTTGGACAATATCAATTGGGGTTCCCATTTCCACTCCTGAAATGGCTTCATTAATAGATTGAAGCGCTTGGTTCAGAAGGGAGATATGTCTTGTATTGGACACATATGTCATATCACTTGCTTCAATTGCACCTTCAAAAAACAGGCTGGAAATTGCCTCTTCTAGCTGGTTGATGCCCTTATCCTGCAACAGTGAAGTAGTAACCATTTTTTGATTAGCTGACAATTCCTTTATACGCTCCATATCAATTTTTTGCGGCAGGTCTGTCTTATTTACAATCACTATATAATCCATTCCCTCAACCGCTTTGAACAGATTGACATCCTCTTCTGTCAAAGCATCTGCATAATTGAGAACAAGCAGGATTAAGTCTGCTTCCTTTAAAACCTTTCTGGACTTTTCAACACCAATTCTTTCAACAATGTCCTCTGTTTCACGGATACCTGCCGTATCTAGCAGACGAAGAGGTACACCGCGCACATTAACATATTCCTCAATAACATCTCTTGTCGTACCAGGAATATCTGTTACGATTGCCTTATTATCTTGGACCAAGCTGTTCAACAATGAGGATTTTCCTACATTAGGCCGTCCTACAATAACCGTTGAAAGTCCTTCTCTTAATATTTTGCCTTGCTGAGAAGTCTGAAGCAGCTTCTTTATCTCCGCCTGTACAAACCGAGATTTATCGAGCATAAGCTGATGAGTCATTTCTTCCACATCATCATATTCAGGATAATCTATATTAACCTCAACTTGCGCGAGTGTCTCTAATATTTCTTGTCTCAAGGTTCTAATCAGCTTTGAAAGTCTTCCTTCCATTTGTCCAAGGGCTACATTCATTGCTTTGTCCGTTTTCGCTCTGATCAAATCCATGACTGCTTCTGCTTGGGACAAATCGATTCTTCCATTTAGAAATGCTCTTTTCGTAAATTCACCTGGTTCAGCAAGTCTTGCACCGTTCGTTACAAGCAACTGAAGCAAACGATTTACAGAAGCCATTCCGCCATGACAGTTAATTTCAATAACATCCTCTTTAGTGAATGTTTTTGGTCCCTTCATTACAGAAATCATTACTTCCTCAATTGTTTCATCCGTAGCCGGGTCAATGATATGCCCATAATGAATAGTATGACTTGCTACCTCTTTTATCTTTTTATTTCCTATACTTTTAAATACCTTATCTGCAATCGCAAATGAGTCTGGCCCACTCAATCTTACAATCGCAATCGCTCCCTCTCCCATTGGTGTGGAGATTGCAGCTATAGTATCAAATTCCATGCTGTCACCTCAAATCATTAAAAATCTATATATAGAAACTGATGTAAACTTATCAACAACTCATTTAATTGTTACAATAGATTAGATTATCATATCCACAACTTTTAAAAAAGAAAAAAATCCGCACACTTATCCACATTACTATTCTTTATTATTACCATTTTATCTTATCCACATGTGAATAACAATAAAACGCACCAAAAATAGCGCTGTTCAGACAAATAATTCACAGATTTTATGGCTATTTTGCCGAATATGCTCTGTAAAGATGAATACTGGTTAACTTTTGAAGGGAATTTTGCAGGATGTTAATGTAAGAAGGAACAAAAAAAGACAATCCCAAAAATTTTGAGATTGTCTTTTTTTCTTATTTTATGCTTTTTGAATAGGCTTTTTTTCTGGAGAAATGATAATATGCCTGAAAGCATCTTCACCTGATGAACAAGTGCTTATACCTTTAATGCCTGTTAATGCATTATGAATGATTTTTCTTTCATTTGACGGCATTGGCTCTAACGAAATTTCTTTGCCAATCTTTAGGGCTTTATGGGCCGTTCTTTCTGCAAGCTGTATAAGGGATTGCTTTCTTCTTTCCCGGTAGCCTTCAGCGTCTAGCGTGACCCTTAAGTATTCATCGGAATTCTTATTAATGACCAATTGCGTTAAATACTGAAGTGAGTTGAGCGTTTGTCCCCTTTTTCCAATTAAAAGGGCGATCTTGTCTCCTTTTAATTCAAAAAAGATATTCCTGCCCGACTTTTTTGCCGAAATAGATGCGTTAACTCCCATTTGGGTGCAAATATCCTGCAAAAATCGCTCTGCAGATTCTAGAGGCGTCTCAAGCTTCCTTACAGTTACAGTAGCCGAGCGGGCCCCAATTCCTAAAAAACCTTTTTTTCCTTTATCAACAACAATGATTTCGGCTTGGTTCTTTGTTGTCTTAAGCTGAGCTAAAGCTGATTCCACTGCTGCTTCGACTGAATGTCCTGTAGCAGTTACCTCTCTCACTTTTTGGCTCCCTCCAATTTTCCTGTCTGACCGGACTTCTTCAACTCCGGACCTTTGATGAAGTACGTTTGGATAATGGTAAAGATATTACCTACAACCCAGTATAGTGATAATGCAGCTGGGAAGTTAATAGCAAATACTAAGATCATGATTGGCATAATCCAAAGCATCATAACCATTTGCGGGTTTTGGTTAGCTGTTCCTGCCATTGTCATTTTTGTTTGGATGAATGTCGTAATCCCTGCAATGATAGGAAGCAGATAGAATGGATCTGGCTGTCCTAAGTTAAACCATAAAAATTCATGCTGAGCAATTTCTCTTGTACGTGAAATAGCGTGGTAGAAACCAATCAATATTGGCATCTGAACGATTAATGGAAAACATCCTGCCAATGGATTTACTTTATTTTCTTGGAAAAGCTTCATTGTTTCTTCTTGCAGCTTTTGTTGTGTTTTTTGATCTTTAGAGCTGTATTTTTTTCTTAATGCTTCCATTTCAGGCTGCACTGCCTGCATGGCTTTACTGTTTTTAGTTTGCTTAATCATTAACGGCAAAATAACAAGACGAACTAGTATTGTTACAATAATGATAGATACGCCAAAGCTTCCGCCGGCAAGTTCTGCTGTTTTAATGATGAGCTGTGATAATGGATAAACAATATATTCATTCCAGAAGCCATCACTTTCTGAAGTGATCGGCTGATTGAATTCTGTACATCCAGCCAAGATAGTCACTAAAAATAATAGACCAAATAGCAACACTAATTTTTTCTTCAACCGTAAAATCCTCCTGTTAATAAATAATAGAGCCAAAATTAGCTTCTGGCTTCATTGTATCCTAATTTAGATGATATAGGAAACGCTTAACTTGAAATTTCACTGAATCTTTCTTTTTAAGACCTTTGCAATTTTCAGAACATGGAGAAGGCTCTTTTTTGTTTCCTCATATTCCATTTCAGCTAGAGGCTTTCTAGCAATAATGACATAATCCGCTTCATTTTCCAAAGAATCTCCGATTTCCAAAAATATCTGCCTTATATACCGTTTAATTTTATTTCTCATAACGGCATTTCCAATCTTTTTGCTGACAGAAAGCCCAATTCTAAAATGAGCTTGTCCGCTTTTTTCATACTTATATACAACAAACTGCCTATTGCCGAATGATTGTCCCTTTTTAAATACTTCTTGAAACTCTTTACTTTTTTTTACGCGATATTCTTTCTTCAAATCATTTACTCCTTATTTATTCAATACTTTCCGAATCTATATTATTTATGTACCTTCCAACATAGAAACATCCTTTGCTTCAAAACCAGGAGCTTATATATCCATTATAGTATGGGCTCTTAAGATTTATTCTAAGAGCCCATAACTTTTCAGTCCATTTATCGAAAAAAAGACCACTGACGTTTCAGTGGCCTAAGCTGATAATACTTTTCTTCCTTTGCGTCGACGGCGAGCTAAAACATTACGTCCATTTGGACTGCTCATGCGGCTGCGGAATCCGTGAACTTTACTTCTTTTACGTTTATTTGGTTGAAAAGTTCTTTTCATTGTATATGACACCTCCCTGAGGAATAGCTGTTACAGACAGTCCTTACAATTATATAAACATAGCTGATTGATTGTCAACCATTCATTTATTTTCTAGTCTATTTATCCTTGTTGATCGCTCTAACAAGTTTTTGCTTTATGTTCTATAACATCGGAAATATCCTGTAAAACATATGCTACGTACTATATTTCTTTCTGAATAGTAATAATAAGGAATAGAAGGCCACTTGTCAATACGCTGTCATTTTTTGCTTCTCCCCAAATGGATATTTAATTTTTTTACATTGCTTAAATAAGCACTTAAATTGCATATTTCGAGCCTGTGGATAAAATTTCGACATTTTTTTCACTGTCCACAATACTTATTTACAGGTTTTTAACAAACTAATAACCTGTGGACATTTATTATCAACATATTGTTTCACTTGTGGATAAGATATGAAAAACCATTGCAGTTATTATGATTTTTTGATATTATAGTTTTGTTTTCACATTTGAATAATTTCTGTGTATAACTCTTTTATCCACAGAATGTGGATAAAATGTGGACAGCTTATTAGACACCTCTTAAAAGAGTTGTCCACAAATAGTGGATACTGTCGAAATGCTATTTAACTTCCTTATTATATATTTTTTCCACAGATCATTATTAATGTATTGGCAGATTAGCTCTTTTTTTTAGGAATCTGTTCTTTTCGGCACGCAAATAAAAAGGAAAAGGAGGGAAATTGGTTGGAAAATATTGCGGATCTATGGAATAAAGCGTTAAGCAATATTGAAAAAAAAATCAGCAAACCTAGCTTTGATACATGGCTTAAAGCAACGAAGGCACATGCCCTTCAAGGTGACAGCCTAATCATAACAGCTCCTAATGAATTTGCTCGAGACTGGTTGGAAGAACGATATTCCCAGCTTATTTCGGACATTCTTGAAGAAATAACTGGTGAAGAGCTTGGTGTAAAATTTATTATTCCTCAAAACCAAAAGGAGGAAGAATTTGATCTTCAAATCTCCTCTAAACAAAAGAAAAAAGAAGAAGAAACAACCGAACAAACAATACTGAATTCTAAATATACTTTTGATACGTTTGTAATTGGTTCTGGGAACCGCTTTGCACATGCTGCTTCTTTAGCAGTAGCTGAAGCACCGGCTAAAGCTTATAACCCGCTTTTTATTTACGGGGGTGTAGGTCTTGGAAAAACTCACTTAATGCATGCAATCGGGCATTATGTTTTAGATCATAATCCTTCAGCAAAGGTTGTTTATTTATCTTCGGAAAAGTTTACAAATGAGTTCATTAATAGTATTCGAGACAATAAAGGTGCAGAATTCCGTGATAAATACCGGAATGTTGATGTACTTCTCATAGATGATATTCAGTTTCTTGCTGGAAAAGAATCAACACAGGAAGAATTTTTCCATACATTTAATACTTTGCATGAGGAAAGCAAACAAATCATTATCTCCAGTGACAGGCCGCCAAAGGAGATTCCAACTTTGGAAGACAGGCTTCGTTCACGGTTTGAATGGGGACTAATAACGGATATAACTCCGCCTGACTTAGAAACAAGGATTGCCATTCTTAGAAAGAAAGCAAAAGCTGATGGGTTGGACATTCCAAATGAAGTCATGCTTTATATCGCGAATCAAATTGATTCCAACATCCGTGAACTAGAAGGTGCACTTATAAGAGTTGTTGCATATTCCTCCTTAATCAACAAAGACATTAATGCAGATCTTGCGGCAGAAGCATTAAAAGATATTGTCCCTAGCTCTAAGCCGCGCGTCATAACAATACATGATATTCAAAAAGTAGTCGGGGAACATTTCAGTGTGAAATTAGAGGATTTTAAGGCTAAAAAAAGAACGAAATCCATCGCTTTTCCTAGACAGATTGCCATGTACTTGTCACGTGAACTTACAGACTTTTCCCTTCCGAAGATCGGCGAAGAATTCGGCGGAAGAGATCATACTACAGTTATCCATGCACATGAAAAAATCTCAAAGCTCCTTGTATCTGATTCGCTTTTGCAAAAACAGCTAAAAGAAATCAACGAGCTCTTAAAAGTATAAAGCTGAATACTGTGCATAACTTTAACCAACTTAGACACAGTCTATCCACATGTGGATAGACTGTGTTTCCTTTGAAAAAGCGAGTTATTCACAAATTAACAGGGCCTACTACTATTACTACGATCTTTAAAAGAAATATTATTATAAATACGCAATAAAAAAACTAATGATACGGAGGATCAATTAATGAAATTTATCATCCAAAAAGATAATCTTGTCCAAGGGGTACAAGATGTAATGAAAGCCATAACTAGCAGAACAACAATTCCAATTCTGACAGGGATAAAAATCGTAGCAACAGAAGAAGGTGTTACATTAACAGGAAGTGATTCAGATATCTCTATTGAATCCTTTATTCCTAAAGAAGAAAATGATTCTGTCATTGTGGAAATTCAACGTCCTGGATCAATCGTGCTGCAAGCTAAATTTTTTAGTGAAATCGTTAAAAAGCTTCCTACTAGCCAAGTAGAACTTGAAGTAGATAACTTACAAACGGTAATTCGTTCAGGGAAATCGGAATTTAACTTAAACGGTCTTGATTCTGAGGAATATCCACATTTGCCTCAAATATCAGAAGAAAATATCTTTAAAATTCCAACTGACCTGCTAAAAAACATTATCAAACAAACAGTGTTTGCAGTGTCCACCTCAGAAACACGCCCGGTGTTGACAGGTGTAAACTGGAAGATTGAAAATGATGACTTAATCTGTATTGCAACAGATAGCCATCGACTTGCATTAAGAAAAGCAAAAATTGATTCAAATACGGAACAGTCATTTAATATTGTGATTCCTGGGAAAAGCTTAAATGAGTTAAACCGTATTTTAGATGACCATAACGAACCGGTTGAGATTGTTGTGACAGAAAACCAAATTCTATTTAAGGCGAAGCATATCTTATTCTTCTCTCGCCTGCTTGAAGGGAATTATCCTGACACAAATCGTCTAATTCCGACAGAAAGCAAAACGGAAATAGTTGTGAATGCAAAAGAATTCCTGCAATCTATTGATCGTGCATCCTTGCTTGCAAGAGAAGGACGGAATAATGTCGTTAAATTCTCCACCATTGGAGAGGATGTAATTGAAATTTCATCTTTTACGCCTGAAATTGGTAAAGTTGTAGAGGAGCTAATCAGCGAGTCTATTCAAGGTGAAGAACTGAAAATATCTTTTAGTGCCAAATATATGATGGATGCTTTAAAGGCTTTAGAAGGAACGGAAGTGAAAATTAACTTCACTGGTGCTATGCGACCGTTTGTAATCAATCCGTTAAATGATGATTCTATCCTTCAGCTAATTCTTCCAGTGCGAACATATTAACAGCTGCCTAAAGCTTATAGGGTGTCCCATAGGGGCATCCTATTTTCCTTCATGAATAATATATTTAGGCAAAGCAGGAATTATGAATGTTTTTTATAGACGAATTTAATGCCTAAATGTTCGTCAAAATCTCTTGAAAATGTGCTGAATACTACTAATTTATAGAAATATTTCAGTTTTCTTTGTGTATCGTTAAATAATTTAGTAAAATAAAGAGATACGATTAAACTTGAAAGAGTGAAAACATGAACAATCAAATTAAAATTGAGACGGAATATATAACATTAGGCCAATTCTTGAAGGTTGCAGATATTATCCAATCTGGAGGAATGGCAAAATGGTTTTTAAGTGAACATGAAGTATTTGTCAATGGAGAACAAGATCAGCGCAGAGGCAGAAAATTAAGGTCAGGCGATAAGATTGAAATTCCCTCTATTGGTACATTTACAGTTCTGTAAAAAAAGGATGATCCCTTATGTTTATTGAGCAGCTGCAATTGAGGAATTACCGTAATTACGAGCACCTGGAAGTGGAATTTGAGAATAAGGTAAATGTCATTCTGGGAGAAAACGCGCAAGGCAAAACAAATGTCATGGAATCCATCTATGTTTTAGCAATGGCAAAATCCCACAGAACTTCAAATGATAAAGATCTTATTCGCTGGGACTCAGATTATGCTAAAATAGAAGGTAGATTAAAAAAAGCACATGGGCCGCTACCCATGCAGTTAGTTGTGTCTAAAAAAGGAAAAAAAGCTAAGTACAATCATATTGAGCAACGGAAGCTAAGCCAATACATCGGCAATATGAATGTTGTGATGTTTGCTCCGGAAGACCTAAATCTTGTTAAGGGTAGTCCTCAAATTAGAAGAAGATTTATTGACATGGAAATCGGGCAGATTTCCCCTGTTTATTTGCACGATATGAGCCAGTACCAAAAGATTATGCAGCAGCGAAACACTTACTTAAAACAACTGCAGATGAATAAACAGTCAGATCATACAATGCTTGAAATACTGACAGAGCAGTTTATTGATATGGCAGTGAAGATAGTATCAAAGCGTTTTGAATTCCTGGAACTTCTGGAAAATTGGGCAATCCCAATTCATAAAGGAATTTCAAGAGGACTGGAGACATTACAAATTCAGTATAAACCCTCGGCAGATGTATCAGAAGATCTAGATTTGTCGAAAATGAGAAGAGTATACGAAGAAAAGTTTGCCAGTGTGAAAAAAAGAGAGATTGACCGAGGTATGACCTTGTTCGGTCCCCATCGAGATGATTTATTGTTTTTCGTAAATGGAAGAGATGTTCAAACTTTTGGTTCACAAGGTCAGCAAAGAACTACAGCACTTTCGATTAAAATGGCAGAAATCGAACTCATACATGCGGAGATCCGTGAGTATCCTATCCTTTTATTAGATGATGTGCTCTCTGAATTAGATGATTATCGACAATCTCATCTTTTGAATACCATCCAAGGAAAGGTACAAACATTCGTGACGACTACGAATGTGGATGGAATTGATCATCAAACATTAAAAGAAGCATCTACATTCCAGGTGGAAGCAGGAACGATGAAAAAGATTCAATAGCTTTGAGGTGAAAAAGTGTACGTTCATATTGGTGAAAATGTACTTATAAGAACTGTAGATATCATTACAATTTTAGACAAACAAACAATTGGTTCCTCTGAGATTACAACTGAATTTTTAAATACGCAAAAAGAGACAACAATAAGTGGCGACAGTAAAGCTTATAAATCTATTGTTATAACAAAAGATGCCATTTATTATTCTCCAATTGCTTCCAATACACTAAAAAGGCGATCATACAGACTGACAGCTCAGGAGTATTAGCAATTTTAAGGTCTAATAGGATAAGCAAAGAGTAAATTTTTGGATGTCAATAGAAAGTAAGGTGATCAATTTGTCAATGGAACATGATCCAATGGAACAACAATCATATGATGAAAGTCAGATACAGGTACTTGAAGGGTTAGAAGCGGTCCGCAAAAGACCAGGGATGTATATTGGTTCAACAAGCGGTAAAGGCTTGCACCATCTTGTATGGGAAATTGTAGATAATAGTATTGATGAAGCACTGGCAGGTTACTGCGATGAAATCAACGTCATTATTGAAAAAGATAACAGCATTACAGTTAAGGATAATGGACGTGGTATTCCTGTCGGGATTCATGAAAAGATGGGAAGACCTGCAGTTGAAGTAATCATGACAGTACTTCACGCCGGTGGTAAATTTGGTGGCGGAGGATACAAAGTATCCGGAGGTCTTCATGGTGTAGGTGCATCTGTTGTTAACGCCCTTTCATCCGAGTTGGAAGTTTTTGTTCACCGGGATGGGAACATATACTACCAACAATATAAAAAAGGTGTTCCTCAGGAAGATCTTAAGATTATCGGTGAATCAGATGTAACAGGTACAACAACAAGATTCCAACCGGATAGTGAGATTTTCAAAGAAACTCTCGTCTATGATTATGAAACATTGGCAAACAGAATTAGAGAGTTAGCCTTCTTGAATCGCAATATTAAAATTACCATTGAAGATACAAGAGAAGGTATGGAGAAGCGTAAGGAATATCACTATGAAGGTGGAATAAAGTCCTACGTTGAGCATTTAAACCGCAATAAAGAGGTGCTGTTTGAAGAGCCTATCTATATTGAAGGAGAAAAAGACGGCATTACTGTCGAGGTTTCACTCCAATATAACGATGGCTACACAGGCAACATTTTCTCGTTTGCTAATAATATCAATACACACGAAGGCGGAACACATGAATCCGGTTTTAAAACTGCATTGACTCGAGCAATTAATGACTATGCAAGGAAAAACGGAGTGCTTAAGGATTCAGAAGCAAACCTTTCAGGAGAAGATGTCAGGGAAGGGATTGTGGCTATCGTTTCAATTAAGCACCCTGACCCGCAATTCGAAGGACAAACAAAGACAAAACTAGGCAACTCAGAAGTTCGGGCAATCACTGACACAATCTTTGCTGATCATTTTGAGAAATTCTTGCTTGAAAATCCTTCAGTAGCTAGGAAAATTGTTGATAAAGGTCAAATGGCATTGAGAGCTAGAATTGCTGCTAAAAAAGCAAGGGAGTTAACGCGTAGAAAAAGCGCCCTTGAAGTTTCCAGCTTACCTGGTAAATTAGCAGATTGCTCGTCAAAAGACCCTGCAATAAGCGAATTATTCATAGTTGAGGGTGATTCTGCAGGCGGTTCAGCAAAATCAGGAAGAGACCGGCATTTCCAGGCAATCCTGCCGTTAAGAGGAAAAATCCTGAATGTTGAAAAGGCTAGATTGGATCGTATCTTATCCAATAATGAGGTTCGTTCTATGATTACCGCTATTGGTACTGGAATTGGAGACGACTATGATATTTCAAAGGCTAGATATCATAAGGTTGTTATTATGACAGATGCGGACGTTGACGGTGCACATATTCGAACACTGCTGCTCACTTTCTTCTACCGCTATATGCGGAAAATTGTAGAAGCTGGATATATTTATATTGCTCAACCACCGCTTTACAGTGTCAAGCAAGGGAAAAAGCTTGAGTATGCATATAATGACCGCCAATTGGCTGAGGTACTTGAAAAATTGCCAGCATCACCAAAACCGAATATCCAACGCTATAAAGGTTTAGGTGAAATGAATGCAGAACAGCTGTGGGATACGACAATGGATCCTTCCACAAGAGTGTTGCTGCAGGTAAGCCTGGATGACGCAATCGAAGCGGATGAGACATTTGAAATGCTAATGGGTGATAAAGTAGAACCACGCAGAAACTTTATCGAAGAAAATGCAGTATATGTGAAAAACCTGGATGTTTAAGATAAATGCAAAAGAATGACTATGGTGCTAAAGGAGATTTAGCACCTTGCGCTTTGCTTAAGGAGGTTCCTATATGGCTGATATGCCGAATTCTCAAATTAAAGAAATAAATATAAGCAAGGAAATGCGTACATCCTTCTTGGATTATGCGATGAGTGTCATTGTTTCCCGTGCACTTCCAGATGTTCGAGATGGACTTAAACCTGTTCACCGCCGGATATTATATGCTATGCACGATTTAGGAATGCATTCTGACAAACCGTTTAAGAAATCTGCTCGTATTGTTGGGGAAGTAATTGGTAAGTACCATCCCCACGGTGATAGTGCTGTATATGAAACAATGGTTCGTATGGCGCAGGATTTCAACTACCGTTATATGTTGGTAGATGGTCACGGTAACTTCGGTTCAGTTGATGGCGATTCTGCTGCAGCGATGCGTTATACGGAAGCAAGAATGTCCAAAATAGCGATGGAGCTGTTAAGGGATATCAACAAGGATACTATCGACTACACAGAAAACTTCGATGGAGAAGAAAAGGAACCTGTTGTTTTACCATCCCGTTTCCCAAACCTTTTGGTAAACGGAACAAGCGGGATTGCAGTTGGTATGGCTACAAACATACCGCCGCATCAGTTAGGAGAGGTTATTGACGGTGTTTTGGCTGTCAGCAGAAACTCTGATATTACAATTCCCGAATTGATGGAAATAATACCTGGTCCTGACTTCCCTACAAGTGGAATGATTGTCGGGAGATCTGGCATCAGAAAGGCTTACGAGACAGGCAGAGGCTCTATCATTGTTAGAGCTAAAGTGGAAATCGAAGTAAAGCCGAATGGTAAAGAAGTAATAATCGTCAAAGAAATCCCTTATCAGGTTAATAAAGCTCGTCTAGTAGAGCGAATTGCTGAGTTGGTTAGGGATAAGAAGATTGATGGTATTACAGACTTAAGAGATGAATCAGACCGTAATGGAATGAGGGTTGTTATTGAAGTTCGCAAGGATGCAAATGCTAATGTGCTGCTGAACAACTTATATAAGCACACAGCAATGCAGACAAGCTTTGGTATTAACTTGCTTGCGCTAGTGGACGGACAGCCTAAAGTGCTTAACTTAAAGCAATGCCTTGTTTATTATTTGGATCATCAAAAGGTTATCATTCGCCGCCGTACTGAATTTGAGTTGAGAAAAGCAGAAGCGCGCGCTCATATATTAGAGGGCTTGCGCATTGCACTTGATCATTTAGATGAAGTAATTGCCTTAATTCGCGGTTCTAGAACAACAGATATTGCTAGAGAAGGACTAATGAGCAATTTCAATCTGTCAGAAAAGCAAGCTCAGGCAATCTTGGACATGCGTCTGCAAAGATTAACTGGACTTGAAAGAGAAAAGATAGAGGAAGAATACAAGGAATTAGTAGCATTGATTGCCGAGTTAAAATCTATTTTAGCTGATGAAGAAAAGCTGCTTGATATTATCCGTGAGGAGCTCCTTGAAGTAAAAGAGCGTTTCAATGACAAACGCCGTACAGAAATTGTAGCGGGCGGAATTGAAAATATCGAGGATGAAGATTTAATTCCAGAAGAAAATATCATCATCACACTAACTCATAACGGTTATATTAAGAGATTGCCTGCGTCTACTTATCGCGCTCAAAAACGCGGTGGCCGCGGTATTCAAGGTATGGGAACAAATGAAGATGACTTTGTGGAACAGCTTAGCACAACTTCCACTCATGATACGATTCTATTCTTTACGAATAAAGGGAAGGTATATCGCCTTAAAGGCTATGAAATCCCTGAATTCAGCCGCACAGCCAAGGGGATTCCGATTATCAACCTCCTTGGAGTAGAGAAGGATGAATGGGTGAATGCTATCATACCAGTCTCAGAATTTGTCGATGATTGGTTCCTATTCTTCACGACTAAGGAAGGAATATCAAAACGTTCTCCGCTATCATCATTTGCAAATATCAGGAATAACGGGCTAATTGCCGTTAACCTAAGAGATGGAGATGAATTGATTTCTGTACGTCTCACTGACGGTAACAAGGAAATTATCATTGGAACTAAAAATGGGCTTCTAATCCGTTTCCCAGAGACAGATGTTCGCTCTATGGGTAGAACAGCTACTGGTGTTAAAGGGATTACCCTATCCTCTAATGATGAAGTTGTTGGTATGGAAGTGTTAGAGGAAGGTTCAGAAATTCTTATCGTGACGAAAAATGGTTACGGAAAGAGAACATCTGCAGAGGAATATAGAATCCAAGGAAGAGGCGGTAAAGGTATTAAGACTTGCAATATTACTGACAAAAATGGACCGTTAGTTTCCATGAAGGCAGTAAATGGTGAGGAAGACCTGATGCTAATTACTACGGGCGGTGTCTTAATCCGTATGGCTGTCGGCGATATATCATCTATGGGTAGAAGCACTCAAGGTGTTAAGCTGATTAAGCTTAATGAAAGTGAAAGCGAATTTGTAGCAACAGTCGCTAAAGTGGAAAAAGAAGAAGAAGCTGAAACAGAAATGCCTGAAGAAACAGCGGAAGATAGCACAGTATCTGATGCTGCTGAAACAGAGGAGTAAGAAGCTGCCAAAAGCAGCTTCTTTTTTTCGCTCTGGACATTTAAATGGTATAGGTAATATGACCCTTATAATCCCAAAAATAAGAATTTTCCAGTATTTTTTTTAAAAATAAGGTTATCATTTCAATAAAAAATAAAGTAGAATATAGTATAAAAGTCCTTATGAGGGTGGAGTAATACATGAATGTAAGTGTTAATCGTTTAATGGCCGGGTGCATCTTAGCAGAAGATGTTTTCAGCATGACGAATAGACCGATAATAACTTCTAAAACTGTATTGACAGACGAGCATATAAATCTTCTTAAAGCATTTCAAATTGAGAAGATAGAGATTGAAAATACTCAGATTGATGGAAACTTTCTCGATGAGCTTAAAGAGGAAGATAGTGCAGGATTGAAAAAGAAAGAAGAGAGTTTCTTTGATAAATTTCTTCTTGCTGTTAACCAGTACAAAAAGGAGTTTCGTTCTTGGCAGTATGGTGTACCGCTGAATATTCCTGCAGTTCGCACAATAATGCTGCCGCTATTGGAGGATTTAGAGCAGTATAGCAAGGAAGTATTTTCTTTATATCATTTATCTAATAAAAAAGAATATATCTATCAGCATTCTGTTGCAGTAGGTGTTATTAGTGCTCTTATAGCAAAAAAAATGGACTACAGTAAAGGGGAAATCGTCCAAATCGCTATGGCCGGCTGTTTAAGTGATGCAGGGATGTCAAAAATACCATCTAACTTAATTACAAAGGAAGAACCTTTGACGGAAGAAGAATTTGAGGAAGTGAAAAGACATACAAGCTATAGTTTGCAAATGCTGCCAGAGCATGCTCTCTTAAAAAAAGAAACAAGACTTGCTATACTTCAGCATCATGAAAGACTTGATGGGAGCGGTTATCCATTAGGTAATGAAGATAACAAAATTCATCCATATGCAAAAGTTATAGCTGTCTCTGATACTTTTCATGCTATGACCTCCCAAAGGTTATATAGAAGCAAGCAATCGCCTTTTAAAGTTCTAGAAAAGATGCAGCAGGATTATTTCGGAAAGTTTGATCACGTCGTACTTCAGGCTTTGAGCAGCAGTATTATTCAGTATACTATTGGAAGTACTGTAAAGCTTTCTAACGGGCAAAGAGCTGAGGTTTTATTTATTGAAGGTAAGTCTGCCACAAGACCTCTTGTAAAGATAGCAGAGGATGGTATGATGCTCGATCTGGAAAAAAACAGGCATCTTTATATTGATGAAATTCTGCATTATAGCTGAAATTAAAAAATCTATTTATATTTTATAAAAAGATATTGCACTCTTTGAAATAAGTTGCTATAATCATACAAGTCAGCAAGACAGATAGAAAGTTTTGTGAAAAACCTCTAAAATTTCCTGTTGACTTGTATAGAATGATATGTTACTATATAAAAGTTGCTTCTGATAGCAACGAAAA
>NZ_JAJTTG010000025.1:0-43370 GCF_021341655.1 Bacillus sp. Au-Bac7
GTACCTCATCCTATAAAAGACATTTAGTTATTTGGCAGATACAATAATTATTTTTCTAGATGCACCTGTGCCACGTTTATATTCATCTTCCGTATCAATAACTAGCTGGTTGAAAATTGTACTGATTATTTGTTTCCTTTCAAAATCATTAGCATCATTCCATAGAGAGTGGATGTTTTCCATTATAAATTTTATTTCTTCAGTATTTGTATTATTTGCTTTTTGATATTTAGAAATTTCTTCAGTAAGTTGTTTTTCTTGAAGGCGTAGGTTTTCAGTTTTTGCTATTAATTCATTGATACTTATCACATCATTCTCAAACATAACTTTCTGCTTTTTCATTAGCTTTTGAATGAGTTTTAATTCAGTTTCTAATTCAGTTATTTTTTGCTGAGAGATATTGTTTTGATTGGTATCTCCAATAATTTGTTTTGTTATTTCTTCAAGTGAATTAAGTACTGTTAAAACTAAGTTATCTTCTTTAATAATATGACTGGTACAATTCTTTCCTGCCTTTTTACCAGAACAACGATAAGTTTTCACTCCCTGAGAACCCTTATGCCCTGACATTGATGATCCACACCGAGCACATCTGAGAACTGAAGAGAAGTAATAATTACTAGTTTCTCTTTTTCCACCAAAAGTTCTTCTTTTATCAAGTAAATCCTGCAATGACCAAAATTCTTCTCTGGGAATTATACAGCTGTGTTGACCATCATATAAGGTTTGTTGGCGAGGGGGGTTCTTGGAGTCTTTTGGGTCATTGAAAGTTAAATATCCAGCATATATAGGGTTGTTAGCAATATCTCTAACAGTATCGACGTGCCAATCTCCACCTTTTCTTGTAGTGAAACCTTGTTCAGTTAATTTCTTTGCAATAGTATAGAAACCTAAAGTTTTCGATAAATGAAATATATATTTAATTAGTGGCTCTTCATCCTGATTAACTTCTAATTCCTTATTTAGAATTTTATAGCCGTAAGGAGGCATACCACCCTTCCACTTTCCTAACTTTGTTTTCTTTTCCATACCCAGTTTTACTCGTTCTGCTGTATTTTCCCTTTCCCATTGAGCTATTGCAGCAACTAATGTAATGAACAACCTACCCATAGCGTTTGTAGTATCGTACACTTCAGTGGCACTTTTAAACATACAGTTATGTGTATCTAAAATTTTTAATATTTCATAGAGGTCTAATACAGATCGAGTTAATCTGTCCAATCGATAAACCAGTAGAACATCTATATCTTCATTCTTGACACGTTCCATCATTTCTTTAAAGTGAGGTCTGTTTAAATCTTTAGCGGAATATCCATCATCAACAAAAGTGTCAATTAGCTCCCATTCTTGCGAAACACAATAAGCTTCAAGTCTTTCCTTTTGTGCAGCAATGGAATAACCATGTTTGGCTTGTTCATCTGTAGATACCCTAATATAGGCTACACACTTCATAGATAAAATCCTCCTAGAATTTAATATTAAGTGGTGCCATATACCAGACTAATTTACCTTTAATTGATACTGGGCAATGGTCCATGTCTTTATCACTATAAAATTGTGTTTGGTGGTCAGGATTATAACTAAGAGGTTCTAAAGTGACACCATCCTGATGTTTAAAAACTCTTTTTAAAGTAGCATCATAACCATTAACGGCTACAGCAGCTATATCGCCATTATTAACTTCCACAGTTGGGTCTAATAATGCTAATGCACCTTCTGGTATCACTTTATTCATACTGTCACCTATAACTTCTAATAAAAATGCATCAGGATATGTTTCTCCTACTTCTCTAGGAACATTTACAAGGTCTTGTACTTCAATCATTTCTATAGGAACACCAGCTGAAATTGAACCTAATAAAGGCATTTTTACTGAATCATTACCATGTGCCAAAGTCGAGCGAATAGAAGTAACATTATCCTTTTTATCCTCGATGATATCACTCTTTAAAATTCCAAAGTGATCAGCAATTTTTTGAATAGTACCCATTCTAGGTTCCTTAATCTCATTTTCCCATGTAGAAACAGCTTTATCAGATACACCCGCAATCTCAGCTAATTCCTTTTGTGATAAGTTATGTATTTCCCTTAATTTTTTTATGTTTTTTCCAATACTCACTTTAAAGACCTCCGAACTATATTATGTTTATTATTCTATACTAAAAGTAGAATAAATACAACGAAATAGCGAAAAAATTCTACTTTTAGATAGAGTTTCGTGAAAAAATGATTGAGATTTTTATATTTTACTTAGTTGACATTCTACTTTTGGTAGAGTAATATGTGGTTGTGGATGAGAAAAAGCGAGGTGATAGCATTGAAATTCACTCTTAAGCAAGCTAGACTCCTCAAAGGAATGACTCAGGAACAAGTTGCAAAGGAACTTGGCATCCATGTCCAAACCTATAGAAAAATGGAGAAACATCCTGATGATGTAACTGTAGGTGAAGCCAAGAAGATAAGTGCAATCCTTGAGTTTAGCTATGATTTTATTTTTTTTAATGACAACTCTACTTTTAGTAGATATGTAGGTAGTGATTCTACTTTATAAAGTAGAGTTGTCCTAATTGTCCACCTGCATAGCCTTAATTGAGGTGATTATTATGGGTTTAAGCAAAGAATTACTTACAGAAGAAAAGGTAAGAAACCTTAAGCCGATTGTTGAACAAATTTTATCTAGAAAATACGGGAAAGAAATAAAATTTTTGAATTTGACAATCGGTGATATCACTATCCAATGCAACGAAAAACCTGTAAAGGAAATTTCATAATAGGAGGTGAGTTAAATGAAAATCAAACCAGCTGAATGGCTTCAACTAAGCACAAATGAAAAACAAAGCTTACTTAATTCTAAGAAAGGTGTGAAGTAAATGAATGATTACATTTTAAAAGTAAGTCGATTAATCGGTGAGATTCAACAATTAGCTGTACTTGTTCATATTCAAACAGAAATTAAATGTAAATTCGAATTCACAAGTCATGTGCAAGAGATCGAATTTTTAGCAGCACCATCAGAAGGAGTATTTGATAAAAGATTTGATTACCCACGTCCGGAAGAATTAATTGAATCAAGTTTTTATATTGGAGTAGTTACTTGGAATGAAACTGAAAAGGATCAGCAAAGAACCATAAAAAAGCTATTGAAAATCAAACGTTTTTTAAAGAATGCTCTTAAAGAAAAAAGAATCAACTACGGCGCATTAGATTACTCAATTGAAACTGTTGAATATAAGCGTTATGTAATTTAACCGACAACAGTCGGTAATCTTTTACCCACAATGCGAAATTTGAAGAATGATTGAAGTTCTAATTTAAGGAGGCGATGAATAGTGGTCGGAAAAGTTACTGTTTGGTACATGACTGAGGAAGAACGTTTGGCTTATATCGCAAAGCATCCACTTGTTCCTTATGAACAAACAAGTGGTCAAACTTTCGGTATGAAAAACCTAGAAAAGTTGAAAGCTTCTTCAAAAAAAGGAGCACAAACTACTAAAGAAAAATGGTCAATAAGCAAAGGGGATGAGGAATATGGTATTCAGCAATGAACTATATCGTTATGTAACAGATGGTGATCTACATAGGAAGCTGGATAGCGTTCCGCATTCCACCAACCTAAGAGATGTTGTCACTGTTGGACACATGATGGAACATTACTCAAAAAACAAAGCTTAAGGGGAGATAGTAATGAACGCAGCACAAATGCAGGAGAAATCGAGGAATAATCGTCATAAAATCGCAGTCACTGTAAAGGACCAGTTCATAAATGGGACTAATGCTCTTATAGAAGCTGCTGCAAACGCTGGCCATTATCGTTATGTAACACCGATTCCAAACGAACCATTGTGGAATGAATTTAATTTGACAGAAACGGTTGTAAAGTACTACAGGAAAAAAGGGTTCAAAGTAACAGTTACGTCATTCTTACTGGCTGTTAATATGCATATCTCATGGGTGGACGGGAGCGAATCGGATGACGAATCTTGAGCATCCAATGATTACCCGTATTAATGCCACTGGTTATCCTTCAAAGGATGTTGAACCAAAGGAAAGTGCAGGGTCTGATTATTATGGCAATGATATCCTCGTTGGTGATGACATCGTTGAACATGATGGTGAAATTATTTTGGTTGATAGTTTGGAAGATTACTTGACTGATGTCTTGGAGTTTAAATTCAGGAAAGCGACAGGTGATGATGAATGAAAAAGTACTCAGCAACTATTGCGTTGGGATGTGGATTATCCGACGAACAGCCTCATTACACTGTACAAATCAATGCAAATAATACCGCAGAAGTGTTTAACGAAATTACAAAAAATGAGTGGTACACATACTCTTCTGTCGGAACAGTAAAAGATGAAAAGTATGAGATAAGCACTTATATACAAGTTAAACATATCTCAGACATCTATATTCGGGAAGTGATTGAATGAAAAACGGTAAAAAGCCGACTCGCCGCCAAAAGGGAATCATTAAGTTATCTGGCCTAAATCCTGAAAATTGGCTTATATACAAAGCAAATGGGGACAGGCTGTCATTGGTACACAGATACACTGGCACAACCCGAAAAGTATTTAAGGAATAAAAAAGAGCCACTTTGCCGAGTGGACTCTAAAAAAATTATCGAATAGACAAAACCATCTTATGGTAAAAAACATAAAAAATCAAGAGGAGGTTTGCAAATGTCCCTAAATCAGAATGCAATACCTACAAAAGAAATGACTAGAACAGAGTGGCTACAAGCCCGTTCAAAAGGTATTGGCGGAAGTGATGCAGGCATCATTCTTGGTTTGAATAAATATCGTACTAAATTCGAATTGTGGCTAGAAAAAACCGGACAGGTTGAGCCAGTGGAGTTGGATAATGAGGCAATCTACTGGGGCAATGAGATGGAGGATGTAGTAGCCAAGGAATTTGAAAAAAGAACTGAAAAGAAGGTGCGGAGGGTGAACTATATGTTTAGTCATCCTGAGCACCATTTTATAAAAGCAAATCTTGATCGTGTTGTAGTCGGAGAGTCAGCATTATTAGAATGCAAAACTGCTTCTGCTTTCCTAGCTAAAGAATGGGAGGGTGAGGAAGTGCCTGATACTTACCTAGTTCAAGTGCAGCACTATCTTGGAGTAACAGGTAAGGAAGTCGCTTATATTGCTGTTCTGGTTGGTGGAAATAAGTTTATTTGGAAAGAGATAAAGCGTGATGAGGAATTAATCAGCATTATCTTTGAAGCTGAAAAACATTTTTGGGAGTTTCATGTTTTAGGAGGAAATGCTCCTGAATTGGATGGTTCGAGTGCAGCTGAGCAATATCTGAAGGAACGATACGAAAGAGCAGAAAGGTTCAAACAGATTATATTGCCATCGGATGCAAAAACGTTACTGCAGCAATATCAACAGGTTAAAGATAATGAAAAGTTGGTGCTGGATGCTAAAAGAGAAATTGAAAATAAACTTAAATCATCTCTTGAAGATGCAGAGGCAGGTTCAACTGATGGATTTATTGTTTCTTGGAAAAATCATGTGCAAAACAGAGTCGATACTGCATTACTAAAAGAAAAGTTCCCTGATGTATATAAGCAAGTTTTAAAAGAATTGAATATTCGTAAGTTCACAGTGAAGGAGATTGATAATTAATGGCTACAAATCAAGGATTAAAAAATCAGTTATCTAATCAGCAAGGGAACAAGCAGGTTTCCCCACAAAATCTAGGGCTTAAATCCCTTTTAAGTACACCAACAATGCAAAAGAAATTTGAACAGGTTTTAGAGAAGAAAGCACCACAATTCATGGCCTCATTATTAAATCTCTATAGCGGAGATACAAACATACAAAGTGCTGAACCAATGTCTATAATTTCAAGCGCAATGGTGGCTGCTTCATTGGATTTACCTGTAGATAAAAATTTAGGATATGCATGGATTGTCCCTTTCTTCGACTCAAAAAAAGGAGTCAAAGCAGCTCAATTTCAATTAGGTTACAAAGGTTATATTCAACTAGCTTTAAGAACAGGACTATACAAATCCATAAACGTGATTGAAGTCCGAGAAGGTGAATTGAAAAAATGGAACCGCCTAACTGAAGAAATCGAGCTTGATTTAGATGGTGCGAAGAGTGATCGTGTAATAGGTTATTGTGGCTACTTTAAACTGTCTAATGGTTTTGAAAAGACTGTGTACTGGACAAAAGATGAAATCGAAGCACATCGTATTAAATTCAATAAAGCAAAGGACAAAAAGTCTTTGAACAACGTTTGGAAATCTGACTATGATGCTATGGCGATGAAAACTGTTATTCGAAACTTACTTAGTAAATGGGGCATTCTTTCCATCGAAATGCAGAAGGCTGTCTCTGCAGATGAAAATGAAGACCAACGAGAAGTTAAAGATATCACCGAGGAACAGGAAGAAATGCCAGATATTATCGAATACCACGAGGAAGTTCAAGAAGGAAAGACACCATTTAACCCTGATGATGTAATTAACATTGATTAATTATGAACGATGTACCTACAAACATTGTCCTGCCAGTTAGGTTATGGGAAGAAGCGAAGGACCAAGAAGAATTAAAGCAGCTTGTCGTTAATTATATAAAGAAACATTATCCAGATTACAAGGTTAAAAGCATCAAAAATGGAATGGCAATCTGTTATAGGAAGTAGGTGAGACAATGCCCGAATCAGACATTCTTTACTTTCCTGTTCACGTTGGACTACTTTCACCAGAACATAAAGATCATATTGGAACAGCGCTATGGGAATTCTTATGGCTTATAGCAAGGACCACAAAAGAAGGCCAGGATGAAGATGGAGAAACCTGGGGCATTGTTCTCGGTGGAAAACCTATAAAGCTTTCGGAGATATCTGAAGAGTTAGGTAGCAGCGAACATACTGTTAAAAAGAATATAGCCAAATTAAAAAAATACGGTTATATCGATTCAAAAAGAGCACCTTACGGAGAAATTTTTAAAGTTAAAAAGTCTAAAAAATTTAAAAAGAGACAGACCAAAAATGGTACTTCTCAAAAAAACAGACAGACCGAAAATGGTCTATCTGATGAGGAGAGACAGATAAAAAACGGTCTATCTGAACCGAGAGATAGACCAAATTTGGTCGAGAGACAGACCAAATTTGGTCTATGTAATAAAGATATAAAGGATATAAAAGTTATTGATATAAAACAACAACAAGATATAAAAGAGAATGAGGTTGATGTTGTGGAAAATAATCCAATTGTTGAGTACGAAAAATTCTTTGGTTTTCCATCTCCAATTCTGATTCAAGAATTTAATTATTGGATTGATGAATCACAATTTCAAGAACCGGAAGCTATCTTATGTGAAGTGATAAAGCGGGCAAGCAAACAGGCGCCTAGAAATGCGGGGAGCTATATAAAAGCTATTATCAAGAAATATCACAATATGGAATTATTCACTCTAGATGCAGTTTTAGAATACAACAAAAAGTTTGAAGAAAATCGGAATGGTGGTGGTCATTATGGCAACCGATCTAGAAACAATATTAAAGAAAATTCAGCAAAGGCAGAAGCCGAATCAACTACAGTTCCAGTTGGCAGGGTCAGAAGAAAACAAATATAAATGCAAAGTCTGTAAGGACAAGCACTTGATTATCTACCGAGTTCATAAAGACACGGTATGGAAAGAAGAGCACTTTCAAGTGAAAGGCAAACATGAAACTAGATCTGTTCCAAATGAAATGGTGCCGGAAGATGATTTCCTTGCTGGTAAAGTATGCAGCCCTGCTGAAGCTTGGCAATGGAAAGATACTTACTCTCAAAAGTGTGATTGTGTGATAGCCATAAAAACAAACAGAATACTTAAGTCCAGTGAGATTACGGAAGCATTCAAAAGTAAGGGATTTAAGAACTTCGTTACAGACGGAAAGCCACAAGTCGTAAAGGAAGCCTATGAATGTGCTGTTGAGTATTATCAGTCGTTCCGTGAAATCAGGTTCACAGAGCAAAACAGTATGGCTTTACTTGGTTCGCCAGGCTCTGGAAAGACCCACTTGCTTACAGCTTTATCTAACAACTTAATGTCAAAGAAGCAAATCGGTGTACTTTATTTCCCTTATGTCGAAGGGTTTACAGACCTGAAGGACGATTTTAACAAGCTGCAGTCTAAATTAGATCGAATGAAAAAGGTTGAAGTGTTGTTCATTGACGACTTATTCAAACCGTTAAATGGAAAGCCAAGGTTCACAGAGTGGCAGTTGGAAATGACATATGAGGTTCTGAATTATAGATACAACAATAAGATGCCGTTTCTCATATCATCTGAGCTTAGTACAAAGGCTTTAAGAAAAGTGGACCCAGCACTTGCAGACCGAATCATTGAACGTTGCAGCGACTTCACAGTAAACATCACTGGAGAAGACCTTAGTCTAAATCATAGATTGCGAGGTATTGAGAATGTGTGAATTATGCAGTGGAAACAGAGTAGTGAAGGCCATTGGTTCATATTCCGTATTAACTAATCCTTGCCCTTTGTGCCCACAGGAGTCAAAGGACGAAAGAGAGTTAAGATACAACGCTTTGCTTGGGAAATTGGACGGTATGAGTAATGGGCAGGGCTAATCACACTGCTCATTACCGAAAGAAAACTGGTAAAAAGCGAAGTGACCGTAAGATTACAATTCTTGAAGACTCGGACTTTGAGTTTTGGGAAAGTGAATTAAACATAATAGCTGAAATGTTTACAGGTTATGGAGACATTGAGCGCATAGCGGCAGAAATAAATCGTGCAGATCCGGACGAAGTGGTTATGGCGGTTATTCATTTAGCAAAGGAAAACAAATTGAATAAAAGAAAGGGGAAAATGCAATGAAGAAGTGTTGCTATCCAAACTGTAAAGATGATGCAACAAGCACATGGGCTTTGGTTCCGTTATGTATTCATCATCATAAGTCCATTGAGGAAGAAACGGATAGGTATTACACAGAAGACAAGGCCCAACGTATTCCATATAAGGCCCGTGAAAATTATATGGCTATTGCTAAACAAACTCCATTTAAAACGAAGGGAGCTCAGCTATGAGGTTTGTCGGCATCGACCCAAGTACAAAAACAGGTTTTGTAGCTATCGCCTCTAATTGTGAAGTGTTGAAGGCTAAGGAGTTAACTGGTGTTGGGAGTGAAGATCCTAAGCGAATGGCCACCATGATTGATGAGGTTATGAGACACGTACAGCCTGAAGACTTTGTTGTGATTGAGGGATTTGGATACAGCACAACACAAGGAATTCAATTAGGTGGAATTGGCTGGGGAATTAGAATGGCCTTGTTAAGAAGGAGAATTAACTATATCGAGGTTGCTCCAAATGCTTTGAAAAAGTTCGCAACTGGTAAAGGTAATTCGACTAAGGAAGACATGGTACAACCCTTAATGGATAAATGGGGATTTAGTAATCCGAGTGATAATGTTAGCGATGCATTTGTAATGGCCCATATTGCAAGAAGTCTTTCTTTACTAAAGGATGCATCTGAATTAGAAATGAACATGCTCTTAGAACCTTATCAGTCAGAAGTGATTTTCAATATTCTTCATCCGAAGCAAAAGCCAAAAAAGAGAAAGAAGAAGCAGGTTGCAAAATGACTTTAGAACAAGAAAAAGACGATTTAAAAGCAAAACTCATTGATTTAGGCTATTTCAAAACTCCCGATGGCAGGCAGCTGTATGAACTTACATATGAGGAGCTTGAAAACATATATAACCAACAAAAAGGAGCGATTACTAATGCAACTAACAGTTAAAGCACATTTCAATAAACAAACAAAGGACAGTAAAAAGGAACTTATCCAGTTTTATGTTAAGGGTGAGGATGAAAAGAAGCCAGAAATTAATCACTTAACTCGAGAAGTTGTTGAACTGGAGATTGAAGGTGTTGAGCAGAAGTTAACATGCGAGTTCAGTAAGAGTGCAAAGGATAGCAAGAAGACGGTTTTAGATTTTGTTGTTAAAGGTGATACATCTGCAGACCAATCATTCAACTTTTATAAAATGGCTGGTTCTGATGTATCGCTGAATATTGTTGAGTCCCAAATGAGTATTGATGAATTTTACGAAGATGATCATGAAGGAATAGAATACTCAGTCGATGATAAAGGCTCTGTGAACGTTCCTGATAATCAACTTTCTATGGACACGCTTGATGAGGTAGCTGCTTCCACTGAAGAAGAATTAGATTAAGCAATAAACTCTCCTTCCTTCGGGAGGGAGAGAATTCTATAACAGGGGGAATTACAGTTGAATTTAACTAAATTGTTTGAAACGCAACAATTACTTAGGGATAAAATCGGATATGAAGGGCAAGATCGTTTGGAGAAATTAATCCTGGCATTATTAGTGGAAGTTGGCGAATGTGCGAATGAATGGCGCGGGTTTAAGTTTTGGAGTAAGAATCAAGAACCAAGGACTAGTATGAACACATGTGAACATTGTAACCGTCTAGGAAGGAAGGGTTGTATCGGCTGTTATGGGAAGTTATACAAAAACCCACTCCTTGAAGAATATGTAGACGGATTGCATTTCGTTTTGGAATTATGTATTGAGTTGCAATTAGATGTGGACAAAATAGAAAAGTATATTGAAGACCTAAAAAAAGTAATTGGAACTATGGAATATCAGTTTGGATATATTTATCATCATACATCTTCATTAATGAATACTGTAGATGTGAAAAACAGAGTGATAATGATGTTGCACATATTCAAAGCATACTTAGGATTGGGATATCGACTCGGTTTCTCATGGGAGCAAATTGAACAAGCCTACTTTGATAAAAACAAAGTGAACCACGAAAGGCAAGAGAACGGATATTAAGGAATAGGATTTTCCTTAAACAAGGAGGTTAACATGGAAGAGTTTTACGAAGTGTACAGTAAAAACTGTCGAGATAATGGATTAAAGTTAGAAATATACCATTCTCCAGTAATGGACTGGGTAGTAACAATTTATCAAATTAATCTTTCTGATATTGAGAATCCAAATGAAATCATTAGAATTCAGGATTCAGAAAGAAAATTAGCAATTGCCAAAGCATACGTAGCCTTAGTTAATTGGTTATTAGAAAACCAAGGAGGATATTAGTGAATAAAAAAAGCCAGGATTTCTCCCAGCTGAATTCGAGTAAGTCAATCATATCATAAATGGGGGGAGTCGTCTTGAAACAAATGTCCTTTGTGCTTCCTGAAATAGATAGAAAAGCTACACAGATAAGAGTAGAACAACATTTGGAACAATATCGACTGTTCAAGTACTTAATATTTGAGGAACGAGAAGCTTCAATAACAGCTGGTACGGAAATCAGATATCATGGTCCAACTAATGTAACTAGTGATCAAACTTCAAATATAGCCATATATAATGTAGATCAACAGAAATATAGAGAGAACTTAATCTTCCGTACTGAAAAGGCTGTGGATAGGTTGCCTAAAATGGAGAAGTTCCTCATCCAAGAAAGGTATTTGTCCAGCGAGTCCGAATACTTAACAGACTACAATGTATATAGCCATAAATTCCAGCCACCTATTAGTGAAAAGACATACGCAAAAATTCGTTGGAAAGCATTCTATAAGTTAGCTTTGAATTTGAATATTGCAGTGCTTAGTAGTGAGGAGGAATAAGAAATGGAAAATGTACAATGGTTTGAAGCAAGTGAAAATAAAGATGGCGTTGAAACAATCGGTATGACTCAAATTGATAAGCAATTAAATCTAGGGAGAACAGTTGGTTATAACGGAATCTTAAAAGGTGAAAAGGTTAGCTATGATGGAAAAGAATACACTGTAGTTATGGTTTCTCGATTAGGTTATTTCGGATTATCAGAAACAGGTGAGCTTCCTTATACACTAACTGCAAGACCAAATGAAGTGATTAAGGTATAAAACGGGGAAATATGTACGAAATAATTCCGAAAACATTCCTAAAAAAACTCGAAAAGAAGTCGTGGTATTAGGTTTTACCCATGTTATATTTATATCATCAAGAAAATATTCAAAGAGAAGCGTTCCTAAGTCATTAGGGCGCTTTTTCTATTTTTATGACTATTCAGTCGAAAAGATAAATAAAACTCGAAATAAGCCAATTCTGATAGTCTGACAGTCTAATAAGAAGGTGATGATATGAAACTTAAAGATCATCTTACGACAGAACAGGTAAAGCAACTTGGGAAGATGAATAAAAAGAAGAAAAAGCAACCGAAAGAAGAAAAAGTAGACTGGATTAACATTATGGGCATGGATAGGGACAGATATACCCGTGGTCGTGGTGGAGCTATTAGGAGAAAATAAAAAAACCTCTCTATAAAAGAAAAGTTTTTTTATTAATTTTAAATATTATAAACATAAATCGATAAAATCAATACCAAATGGTGAAATCTGACATAGTCCTTCTTGAATTTTAATACCATCATAACCTTTAAAATTAGGATTATTATTTTCAATTTCTAGCTTTACAAGTTTAAAATATTCGGTTGTTTCAAATTTGTTATATTCGTCCCTATTGTTTAGCCAAGTTGTGTAACTTATTGAGATTAATCCTAATCTTTGTAAATTGGTCATTGAAGAAGCGTTTAGACTAAGGTTTTGATAATCACCTTTACTATTTTCAAGAAAAACGTTTGATAATAGTACGTTATGGCCACGACTATTATTAGTGGTTATCTTGTATTCGCAAATAGGGTAATGAAAACGCTCTTTAAAAAAGGAAAGATTTTTCGCATCTAAGGGAGATAACTGTTTAATTATCTCTACAAAAGATGGATGAGCCTTGCTAATCATTTCGCTATTTATTGTAGCTGCAATAAGTTTTGCAAACATCGACCGTAACTCTTCGCTATCAAAATAGTATTTTGAAGCTTCTAGTGTAGGTCCTAAAATGTGTAATGGTGGTTCAACAAGGTTTTCTGGTGGAACATTGGCAATTTCCTTTTCTACTTCATCTTTAAATCTTTGGGCATTTAGTTGACGTTTATGTTGTATTTTATCTACATATAAATCAAAGCCACCAAAAACTAATTCCCAAGTATTTGTAAGTGTATTACCTACTGCCTGTGCTGGTTTGGATAAGGCGTTATTGATAAACTCGGGCAATTCAATGTTGAAATTAATCATTGGTTCGCTCCTCTCTTTATTTGTTAATATTTTACCTAAAAAATAGGAGGTTGTACATTTGGAAGTTGTATATGAACACCCATTTTTAACATCGTGGTTTCTTACTGTTACTGGATTTTGGTTAACTGTTGCTATCAGTCAATATAAAAAAGAAAAATAAAAGTGTCAAAATTTGTCGATAAAGAAAGATTGTCCACTTATTTCATTTCTCTGATAATTAATGGGGAAAGGAGGCTGATAAAATGGATGCTAAAGCTAAAGAAATAATAAGCGAACATAGATATTCTCAAAAACGCAGGAAATATGCTAATCGTTACTTTCATGGAGATCAAAGTGTTTTTAGAAGTATTACTTCGAAAAGAGATGTAGAGATTGCAAGGAATAGAGTCGAATCAACCCTAAAAATGCTTAAAAATATCTTTCCTTTAGAAAGGGTAGATATTGAGGAATTAGAACTGGAAATGGGTAAGTATGAAATTGCAGTAGGAAAAGTAATACAAAATTACGAGTATGGTATGTTCGATTATAATGCCGAAGAATTACAAGAATTAATAGATAGTATCTTTTTGTATTATAAGAAAATTGACGAAGTCGGTATGAGAAGATTGTTCCAAGACTAGCATCCTTTATTGGGATGCTTTTTCTTTGGAGAAAAAAAGACCCAATAAGGGTCAAATGCTTTTCTTCATACCGCATTTACGGCATTCGCGAATGAACACATAATTTTTAACAGAACTTTTAAATTGAGCGTTCTCGCAATTATCGCAGCGACCACTGTTGACATCAGGGTAATCCTGGTAGTTATAAACGATTGTTGTGTCATATCCATTATAATTTTCTTCACTCATAGCTAATCACCTTCTAATTAGATTTAGCTTAATTATGATACCAGATAATTATAAAGTGAGATAGAGTTTGTCAGTTATTGTCGAAATATAAAGATTGTCCGCATATTCCCTTTCTCTGATAATTAAGGGGAAAGGAGAGATTCATTTGGTAAGAAGTTTAATAGGTGAATGGGAGAAAACAATAAAATTAACAAGAGCCTCATATGATTGTGGTTATTGTGGTTCAAAGGTTGGTCCTTCAGATGGATATAGTTGTTATAAACCAAATTATCCAGGAAAAACACTTGTAGGGAATATATATATATGTCCTAATTGTAATAAACCGACTTTTAAAGAATTGAGTTCTTCTTATCAGCAAGTACCTGGTCAAAAATTCGGTAACGAGGTAGAACATCTACCACCAGATATAGAATCATTATACAATGAAGCCAGAAATTGTATATCTATAAATGCCTATAATTCTGCAGTACTCGCATGTAGAAAATTATTAATGAATATTGGCCATACAAAAGGTGCAAAGGCAGGAGAAAGATTCATTTATTACGTAGATTATCTTAATGATAATCATTTCATTCCACCTAATGGAAAGGAATGGGTTGATCATATTAGAAAAAAGGGTAATGAAGCTACCCATGAAATTCCTTCAATGACAAGATTAGATGCAATTGAATTGATTGATTTCACAGAAATGTTACTCAGGTTTGTCTATGAACTACCAGGAAGAATGGAAAGGCACAAGCGAACTTGATTAAGGAGCATCCAACAATTGGATGCTTTTTATTTTGGAGAAAGAAGGGTAGTTGCTCACCATATCTTTGGCATAGACGAGTGAGCAACAAGGTGATGTAGAATTTCGATTAGGTTTCTACAAAGTTTAAATTGTCCAAGTGATAAAATTTTATGCAAACATTTTTCAAATAAACAAAGAAGGATGATGAATATGGATAAACCAAGTTTAACGATTAGACCTGAGTCAACTGGACCTGAAAAGAAGAAAGAACCATTGCTTCAAATAATCTTAGATGAAGAACATGGTATACCAAAAGTAATTTATAAAGGTGAAGAGATTAAACGGAACAAAGAGATTCTGCTCCATTGGGAAACAGATACGGAATATATGGGTGGACTAACATATTTGATTGAACATGTTGAACCTGGTTGCATCGTTAACAGATTAGAGCGTAGAGTGAAAGGTCATGCATGTGACTGAATATAAGACCAAGGAACAGAAGAGTAAGTTCTATAACAGCACTGCTTGGAAGAAGTTGAGGATAATCATTAAAGAACGTGACAACAACGAATGCCAGGAATGTAAACGACAAGGTAAAGTATTCATTGATACTAATGAGTATAGTGAACGTGCTAAGCGTAAGAAGATCCAGCTGGTTGTGGACCATATCAAAGAACTTGAAGATTATCCTGAGTTAGCTTTAGAGCCTGAGAACCTAGAAGTGTTGTGTGTTACTTGTCATAACAAGAAGCATGGCCGTTATTTCCTTGGATTCACACCAAAAGTAAACAAATGGGCAGACGATGAACGATGGTAAGCCCCCCGGGTCAAACGTTTTAATGAAAAATCGACTGGGGATACCGGTATAGGGGGGGCGTTCGTCTAAAAATATTTAAAAAACAAGACCTTCACATTAGGGGTGTAGGGGGGAGGGGGGAGTATGGATAAAATAAACTTAGAAGAATTAAAAAATCAATTATTATTGCGGATTGATAATGATGATTTGCTGGAAGTAAAGAAAATAAATGATTTAATTCGGCTACATGAATTAGATGCAGAGTGTGACACGGTGATTGATCGTGACGGAGTAAGTATTACTATTGAGAATGGAAAACAAAAATTCATAAAAAGCCATCCCAGTATGAATGAGAAAATGAAAATAAACGCTCAGAAGATTGCTCTGGAGAAATCAATTAAGTTCAAACTTAAAACACCGCCTGCTCCTCCACCTGCAACAACTGTGGATGGCCAACAAAAGCGTGGTAGTTTAATTTGATTACTTATAGCTACGTTGAAGAGTATGTTCGCCAGTGGAGAAATGGCGATATCACTTTAAACAAAAGACGTATTAAGTTAATTGAGTTGATTGAACGTGACATACTTACTTCTGAGGATATGTATTTTGATGAGGAACAAATCGAAAGCTATATTCAGTTCACAGAAAAGTATTATTTCCCACTTACATTAACGCAAAAATTTAAAACCTGTTTTATCTTTTTGTATTACAACGATGGCTCTTTAGTATTTGATGAACATTTAGATTATGAAGGTCGTGGCGGCGGGAAAACTGGTCGTATTTCTACACTAGCGAATTATTTCATCAGTGAGCTTCACGGAATAAATAATTACAATGTATCTGTTGTTGCAAACAGTGAAAAACAAGCAAAGATGTCATTTACAGAAGTATTTAACACAATTGATAAAGATGACAGGTTGAAATCTCACTTTCATCATAAGAAGGCTTTAATTGAATCTCGAATCACAAAATCTGAGTTTCAATATCATACTTCTAATGCAAATACCAAAGATGGATTGCGTGACGGTTGTGTAATTTTTGAAGAAATTCACCAGTATGAAAACTCGTCCACCGTTGATGTATTTACATCTGGTCTGGGTAAGGTTCGGAATCCAAGAATATTTTATGTCGGTTCAGATGGATATGTCCGCGAAGGTTTCTTAGATAAGTTATTAGAAAGAGCGGATAATCTGTTAGACGGATCAGTAAGTATTCGCGATGATGGCTTATTTCCTTTTATGTGTTGTTTGGATGAAGAAGAAGAAATGCATAATCAAGCAATGTGGCAAAAAGCAAATTCACAATTTCATCCACCATTAACGAGTTATGCAAAAACACTGTTAAGAACTGTGATGAAACAGTATAACAAATTAGAACATAATCCTGATGGTTATGAAGAGTTTGTTACAAAACGGATGAACTTGCCAAAAGTGGATTTAGAAAAGAGTGTAACGTCTTGGACGAAAATCAAAGCAACTAATCAATCATACGATTTAGATGTGTTAAAGAAGCGTGAATGTATTGGTTGTTTAGATTATGCCTCCGTTCGTGATTTCGTTTCAGCAGGGCTTTTGTTCTTGAAAAATGATAATTACTTTATCCCTAAAGAATTGACGCACTCATTTATATGCAAACCTTTTGCAGATAAGCATTATGCTTATAGCAAGGATAAAGCTGAAAACAACAATAAGAAAGACCATCGCAAATTCGCTCCAATCCGTGAGTGGGAAAACGATGGTCTTTTGACTGTCAAGGATATCGAAACCATGGATCCATATTTGATAGTTGAATGGTTTGTAATAAAACGTAAAGAAGGCTGGAACATTAAGAAAATTGTTGGTGATAACTTCAAAATGGATGTTTTAAAACCAATTTTTATAGAGAATGGGTTTGAAGTCGAAGTTATAAGGAATCCTGATGCTGCAAGTGGTTTGTTAGCCCCAAGAATAGAAATTGCTTTTGAAAATGAACAAGTGATTTTCGGAGATAACCCTTTAATGCGTTGGTACACCAATAATGTACTGGTCAAGCGACTTCCTAACGGTAATAAAGTTTATCGGAAAAAGGAAGAAGTTAAGCGGAAAACAGATGGGTTCATGATGTTTTTATATGGAGTGTGGGCATCTAGAGATTTAGAGGATTATGATGTTTCCGATACTTTAGATTTATTAGATGCATTGCACTTTTAGGGAGGGGGTGAATATGTAAATGGGTTGGATTAGCAATGTATTGAAGCGTAATAGTGAATTGGAATGGTTATATGATTTGGACTTTGCTGATGAAACATCTCATCGTGCTTACTTAAAAAAGATGGCATTAGAAACATGTATAAATTTTATAGCTCGAACAATTAGCCAGTCTGAATTTAGATTCATGAAGAATAAAAAACGTCAATTTAATAACTGGGATTATTTATTAAATGTTAGGCCGAACACTGATCAAAGTGCAGCAGACTTCTGGCAGAAATTCATCTATACACTGATTTATGAAAACGAGGTATTAGTAATAAAGACTGATTCAGATGATTTCCTAATTGCGGATAGTTTTTATCGTGAAGAAAAAGCTGTATATCAAGATATATTCAGTGATGTAACAGTCAAAGATTTTACCTTTCAAAGATCTTTTAACATGGACGAGGTTATCTACATTACGTATAACAACGAAAAGTTAACCAGGTATTTGGATGGGATGTTTGATGATTATGCTAATTTGTTTAGCAGAATGTTAGAAGTAAGTCTTCGGAAAAACCAAATCCGCGGGACTGTTGGTGTTGATGCAACACAATCGTTGGATAAAGAAAATCAAACAAAACTACAGAATTTTATTGATAAACTTTTTAGTTCTTTTAAAAATAACTCTGTTGCTTTAGTCCCGAAGTTAAAGGGGTTTGATTATAACGAAGTCTATAGTGGTGAAAATAACGGTCAATCTGTGGAAGAACTAACAAAGTTAAAAAGGTCTTTGATTGATGATGTTTCAAATATTTTAGGTATACCTAATGCTTTAATTCATGGAGACCTAGCTGAGTATGAAACGAGTATAAAAGCATATGTAAGGTTTTGCATTGGTCCTTTTTTAAAGAAAATAAAAAACGAACTTAATGCGAAGCTATTAGAAAAAGATGACTATCTCAAGGGTGACAGGGTTGAAGTATTTGGACTTACAGAAAGAGACGTAATTGAGCAAGCGGAAGCAGTTGATAAGCTTGTTGCTTCTGGAGCTTTCAATAGAAATGAGGTGAGGGAGTTGTTTGGCATGGAACGTTCGGATAATCCTGAATTAGACGAGTTTGTTATTACGAAAAATTACCAAGGCATAGGCGCAGCTGAAGGAGGTGAGTAAGAATGAAACATAAAATCAAGGGTGACATTATCAGTTGGAATTCCAGTATTTATGACTTCAATTATAAAATGAAATCCATTAAAGAAGACGAAGATATCGAGCTTGAAATTAACAGCTATGGTGGAGATGTCTTTATGGGTATTGATATCATGAATACTTTAAGAGGCCATAAAGGGAAAGTTACAGCAACAATAACGGGAATTGCTGCAAGTGCTGCTTCTGTTATTGTTATGGGCGCAGATGTAATTCGCGCATACAGTAATACTCAGCTGATGCTGCATAATGCCTGGACATATGCTATGGGTAATGCAAAAGAGCTTAGAAAAGTGGCAGACGATTTGGAAAGTATTAATGAGTCTGTATTAGCCTCATATACGCATAGAATTGAAGCTAACACAGCGAAAAAGCTATTAGATAACGAAACATACTTATCAGCAACAAAAGCTCTAGAAAGCGGCTTAATTGATGAAATTGTGGACTCTGTACCTGAAGAGGTGGAATCAACCATCTTCGAGAATAAAGCTAAGGAATTCAATAATAAGATTGTTGTTTTTCAAGGGAGCCACAAGCCACAACAAACAGCTGCTTTAACAGATGAACAAATGCAAAAAATTATTGATTCAGTAACAAATAATTTAAAAGCGAATATTGAACCACCACCAAATGAACCCCACATTCCTGCAGTAGCGCAGAAACGTAAAGGGTTCATTTTTTAATTGAAACTAGGAGGAATTGAATAATGACAATAAAATTAAACAATCATACTGAGGGTTATGAAAATGCAAAACAGAAATATGCAGAGGTTGTGAAGAATGAAGCTTCTACACCCGAGCAAATTGAAACAGCATGGAATGAAATGCAGGCGGAGCTGGTATCTTCATTGAAAAATCAAATAACTGCCCAAATCTCAGTAGAGAATGCTGATCGCAGTGTGTTAGCAGCTCGCGGAGCAAATGTTTTAACTTCTACAGAGATTAAGTTTTTTAATGAAGTTGTTCAGTCAGATGGTTTTACTTCTGATGTTATCTTGCCAGAAACAACCGTTGACCGAATTTTTGAGGATTTAACTACAGATCATCCTTTGCTTGCTGAAATCAATCTACAAAACGCTGGTCTGCTAACTCGTATTATCAAATCAGAAACAGAAGGCGCTGCTGTTTGGGGTAAAGTCTTTGGTGAAATCAAAGGACAACTTGATGCAACATTCACTGAAGAAAATATTTCTCAATCCAAACTAACAGCATTTGTTGTACTTCCAAAAGACTTGGAGAAGTTTGGGCCAGCTTGGGTTGAAGCTTATGTTCGTGCACAAATTAAAGAAACATTTGCTGTAGCCTTGGAAAAGGCATTTATCAATGGAGCAGGCCCAGCTAAAGATGAACCAATTGGTTTAATCAGAGACCTAGAAGCTTCAGTTAGTCCAACAGATGGACACGCTAAAAAGGCCATTACTGATACTTTAACTTTTGCTACTCCAGAGGTAACAGTAAAAGAATTATCAGCACTTATGAAAAACCTTTCAACAAAATCAAATGGTAAAGCAGTTAATGTCACTGGAAAAGTAGTATTAGTTGTAAACCCTGTTGATGCTTGGGATGTAAAAGCACTTTACACATTCCTAAATGCAAATGGAGTATATGTAACGGTGCTGCCATTTAACTTGCGTATTGTGGAATCTGTCTTCCAAACTCAAGGTGAGTTGTTGGCTTTTGTAAACAGCCGTTATGATGCATATACAGGCGGCGGAGTTGAAATTAAAAAATTCGACCAAACATTAGCTATTGAAGATTGCAATCTTTTCACAGCAAAGCAATTTGCATTTGGAAAAGCTGATGACAATAAAGCAGCAGCTATTTATACATTGAATGTAGCTACAACAGAACCTGCAGGAGCATAAGGGGTTGATTTGATTGGGGCTGGAAATCAAGGAAGAACTACTCCAAGAATTTAAATACAGAATGCATATTACAAATAGCATGGAGGACAGCAACCTAAAAAGATTGTTGTCCTTTTCTGTTTCAGCCATTAAAAGTAGCTGTGGTGAATTTGATATTTACGGAAACGAGGAGACGGACAATAGAGCGAAGGAATTAGTTTTTGAACGTACCAGATATGTCTATAACGATGCTTTGGAGTATTTCGAGAACAACTTCCTAAGTCAAATTACCGGTCTTGCTCTTTCCCTTATACCAGAGGAGAGTGATCCAGATGCGGCCGTTTAAATACACACCGCCTCGAGCTAGTACTGGTGATTTACGGACTCCTATAAAGTTTTATCAATATGCGCCTAACAGTGGACCTGAACCAGGCGAAGGGGAAGACAAGCTCCTATATACAGCATGGGCAAAAGTGGATAACGTGTGGATGAAAGATTTAGAGCTTGCTAAGTCAAATGGAACACTATCTGATTTAACTATAACTATTCGTAATCCACAGGCTGGTTATATCCCTACCAATAAGCATTATATGGATATTGATGCTCCTGAATATGTAGGCAAACGATACAACGTTAAACAGGTACAACCTGACTTGCAAAACACTGGGTTCATAACGATTGTGGGTGAACTTAATGGGAGTTAGTGTTACAGGGAATAGTCAACTGGAAAGGGAATTGATGAGGCGACTTGGTTTTCAAAGGACTCAGCAAATTGTGGATAGAGCATTATTGGCTGGTGCTCGTGTATTTGTACAAGAACTAAAAAGTCAATTTGAATCCTTTAAAGATACAGGGGCTTCTATCGATGAAATAACTATCTCACAACCTATGACGGTTGGAGGGGCTAGGACTGTGAAAATCTATTGGCGAGGCTCAAAAGGGAGATACAGAGTTATCCACTTAAATGAGTGGGGAACTGTTAATAACCCTAATCCAGAAGGTAAGGGAGCTATTGCTAGAGCGTTAAGGAATGCTGCAGAAGCGTACCGAAATGCAATAAAGCAAGAATTGAGGCGAGGTCTTTAATGGATGTCCTGGCTATTATTTATAACGCTCTAATTGCAGATGGATTCATTGCTGAACAAGCATCTGGACGGATTAAGTATTACGAATATCCAGAGAGCGGTAATGTAGAAGATCCATATATTATTATTGATCCACTAGATGTTCCAAAGCCATCTGATTTCGCTGATGACACATGGCTTACATTTGATTGTCTTTATCAAATTGAAGTTTGGACTAAAAACAGGACAACCACTAGGCAGTTAGGAGAAAGGGTCCATCAAGTTCTTTGGAAGCTTGGTTTCATACAAAATGGTGGACTATCAGAATATGATTCAGGTATTTTCCGTGATGCAAGACGTTTTCGCGGAAAGTTATACAGAGAAGATTTCGACACAATTGCTGTGTCATTAAATAAAGAGGAGTGATTAATTTGGCAGAAGAGAAAGTGTATAGATCATCTACTGGTGTAGATGAATTTTATTATGGTGAAGTTGGGGAAGGTACAGTTGCTGCTTATATTGAGCGAGTAAAGTTTTTACAAACAATCAACATTGAGATGCCTCAAGAAATCGTTAGGGCGCGAGGAGATAACAAAACAGCTGAAATGGCTGTATCCAGTGGGGACATTGCTGTAACTGCAGGTTTTCACAAGGTGCCATTACAAGATAAGCAAAAAATGCTAGGTCTTGAAGTAGTTGAAGGAATTACAGCAATGGGAAGTGAAGATAATCCTCCCTATCATGCAGTAGTTTTTGCAAAGACCTATGAAGATGGTTCTCGTGAATATGTTGGTTTACCTAAAGGGTTATTTACTAGACCTAATGTTACTGGAACTACAAAAGGAGAAACAACAGAATTCTCCACAGAAGAAATTGCAGCACAATTTATGGATCGTGAAATTGATGGTTTCACAAAGGAGAAATCAGTTTTGTTTGCATATGATCCTGCAGGACAAACAACCAATCGAGATGCATTGTTCCAAAAGATATTTGGCAAACCATATCCTACAACTACAATTCCGGAAGGAGCGTAAACCATGTCTAATTCATTAAAAGTAGATGAAATTAAAAAAATCTTAAATGATGCAGGTGTAGACTTTGACGAAACATTGAAAAAGGATGAACTTCTCCAGTTAATGAAAGACTCGAATTTAAATGATGATGTTAAAGGTGGAACTGAAGCATCTGAAGAAACAATTAAAACTGAGGAACCTCAAAAGAAATATGTAGTCGTCCATGATTTCAGAGATCTTAATGACGGCAACACCATTTACATTAAAGGGGATATTTATCCACGAAGAGCGGATTCAATTGTGGATGAAGACAGAATTAATGAATTGTCTTCCACAAAGAACAAATTAGGCAAAGTTTTAATTCAAGAGCAGGAATAACCTGCTCTTTTTAATTACTGAGGAGGAAGAGAAGATGGCAAATCTAAAAAAGAACGCAATTGTATTGGTAAAAGAGGTTAAAGAAGGGGAGATTGTCACTGAGACATATTATACTCCAGCATTCATTCCTCTATCTGTCGTTTATCAGGCTATTGATTTGAGTAAAGAAATGGGCAAAGTTACTGTTGATACCGAAAAAGAAATAATTGATAAAATGGTCGATTTTGTAGCTAAAGATATATACAAAAACCAGTTTACAAAAGAGGATTTGATAAACGGTTTGCATGCTCCAGAAGCTATTCAAACCTTGCGTGAACAGGTTATTTTTATAACTAGAGGGCAGCAAACTGATGAAGTAAAAAAGTTGTTGGAGAAGAAAAATTAACGGATGAGGACTTTTCTCCAGCAAAACAAAAGGAATTTCTAGATGAACTCGTCCGGGATTTGATGAAACAAGGTAAGGACGTCAATGAAATATTAAATATGCCTTATCAGTTCATGATAGATCTAATGGCAGAACGGAATAAACCAAAACAAACAAAATCCTTAATTGCCGCATTCGGAGGTTAAGGATTTTTATTTTTTCTACGAGGGGAGGTAAAGAGAATGGAAAGGATTGAAGGCTTGTCCATAGGGCTTGACCTGGACCAGACAGCTTTAAATCGAGGGTTAACTGGATTAAGGGAACGACTTCGCACAGTAAATAGTGAAATGAGAGCGAACCTTTCAGCGTTTGACAGAGGAGATCGTTCTGTATCAGCATTTGAAACCCGACTTAATGGATTAAATCGTAAGTTGCAAGTACAGGAAGAGATTACTAAAGCTGCTAGGCAAGAATATGAAAAAATGGTTCAGCAGCATGGGGAAGGTTCCCGAGAAGCAGAGAGGGTAGCCAGAGCCTTCAACAGTGAAGTAGCTGCATTAAATACTCTAAGACGGAATATCGGTAACACTCAACGTGATCTTACACAGTTAAGGGAAGAACAGAGACGCGCTCAGTCTGGCTGGACTCAACTTGGTCAATCTATAGACAGGGCTGGAGATACGACAACCAATGTTGGTCAGAAGATGAGTGGTGCAGGTTTAGCTTTAACAGCTGGCTTAACAACGCCATTACTTGGAGCAGCTGCTGCAGCAGGAGAAGTAGCGTATGAGTTTGGTAAGGCTTCGGGTGTCATTCAGGCAGAACTAGGATTGTCCGAGGAAAAAGCAAAGAAATTGCACGGGGTCGCTAAGGATCTGTGGGAAGATGGATTCGGGGATAGCATTGAAGATGTTTCCACTAAGATAGCTGGCGTTACTAAAAGTTTGGGTGATTTAAGTGAAGTTGACCTTTCATACGTAACTGCTGGTTTAGAGCTGTTTGAGAAGCGAGGTTGGGGAGATCAACAAGAAGCACTAAGAGCTGTTAAAGTTCTTATGGAACAGTTTGGGATGTCTTCATCTGAAGCAATGGATTACTTAACAAAGGGCTTCCAAGATAATTTAAATTTTAGCGGGGAATTTCTTGATAGTGTTTCTGAGTACTCAACTTATTTTTCCGAGTTTGGAATGACAGCTGATGACATGTTTGCCAAATTTAAAGCTGGTGCTGAAAGTGGTGCATTTCAACTAGATAAAGTTGGGGATTCCATGAAGGAATTCTCTTTACGTGCCAAAGATGGTTCTAAGAGCAGCACAGAGGCATACAAAGCACTTGGTTTAAATGCAAAGGAAATGACTGCTCAGTTTAATAAAGGCGGCGATGATGCCAAAAAAGCCTTCTCCAAGGTGATTAAGGCCATCAAGGAAACCAATGATGAAAATGATAAGAATGCAGCGTCTGTAGGACTTTTCGGGACACAATATGAAGACCTCGGAGAAAAAGCTTTTGATGCAATGTTAGAAGCAAGTAAAGGTCTTGAAAACGTAGAAGGAGCAACAAAAAAGGCTAGTGACGCTCTTCGAGATAATCTAGGGACTAGAGCAACAAAGGTATGGCGTGATTTTGTGGAGGACATGGAACCTGTTGGTGAAGTCCTTCTTGACCTTGCTGAGGATATATTACCTAAGGTGAGCACAACAATAGGGGATGTAACAAGTGCCTTTGCGGATATGTCACCAGAAACCCAAAAAACAATGCTTGCCATTGCAGGGGTAGGTGTTGCAGCGGGACCAGTTATCATGGCGGTAGGGGGCTTGACAACGGGAATAGGCTCTTTAGCGAAGTTTGTTGGTCCACTTATCCCTTTGCTTGGTTCAGGAACAGGATTCGCAGGAGTATTAGGCGCATTAACAGGTCCTGTAGGTATAACAGCTTTGGCTTTAGTGGGCTTAGGAGCTGGATTCCTTGCTCTTGATAAAGATATGGATAAACCAATTATCAAAAGTGATGTTTTCGCTGGTAAGATTTCGGAATCAACTCAAAAAGTTTTAAGTCAATATGACAAATTAAAAACAGATTCAAATTCTCTTCTAATGCAAATGGCAACGGGAAATGAAGAAGTAACAGATCAACACATTGCAAATGTAGTTGCAAAATATCAAGAAATGACAAAATTGATTCTTGAACAGTTAGATACAAGGCATCAACAAGAACGAGCAAAGTTAGTTGAGCAATTGAATCAAAACAAGACATTGAGTGATGAAGAAAAAGCCAGAACCCTTGCTGATTTTGATGAACATTATTCAGAGGAAAGACAACAAGTAACTGATAACGAAGCGAAGAAGTTAGAAATAGTCAAAGGTATGCAAGGTCAATCTGAGGCGGAAAGACAAGCTGCTAGAGAGAGGATTGCGCAAATTGACTTAACTAATGATCAAATCATGTTGGAAAACACAGCAAAAACCAAAGATGAATACTTAACAATTCAGCAAAACCTTAAAAATGAGGCTAGTATCATTTCTGCAGAAAAGGCAGCAAAATATGTAGCAGACTCAAAAGAAACTACGGATAAAGTTGTCGAGGAAGCTAATAAAAAGGCAAATGAAGAAATAGCTGCTATAACATACGGGCGGGACATAACAGGTAGCATTTCAAAAGAAGCAGCGGATAAACTCATTGCAGATGCTGAGCGCAGGAGAGATAGTACTGTTGCTACTGCACAAGATGAACACACATCGGTAGTAAAAGCTGCAAAAGATCAAGCTGGAGAGCATGTGGACCAAGTTAACTGGGAAACTGGTGAAATACTTTCTGGTTGGGATAGTATGTATAACGGCGTTTTAAGTGCTGTGAATTGGATATTAGATTTATTTGGTAAGGAACCTATTGCAAAAAAGGGAACCGTAAAGGAAAATGGTCGTCAAAAATTACAAAGACAAAATGCTCAACTTGAAGCAGCCTACGCAGACGGTACACCAAGTTCAGGCCACCCTGGAGGACCTGCAATAGTTGGTGAAGAAGGAAGAGAACTGGCTTTTGTTCCTGGAAAAGGTGTTACGCTTTTAGGTACAAGGGGACCTGAATACCACTCGAATTTACCAATGGGTACTTCTGTCCTTCCTAATAAGCAAACTGAACAAATGCTAAAAAGCTACGGTTTTCCTGGGTATGCAAATGGAATTGGTGATTACTTTGATTTATTCCTAGATGGGGCTGGTTCAGTATGGGATTTCGCAAAAGATAAATTCAGTTTGAAAGACAGTTTGATTCCTGAGTGGTTAAATAAACACACTGGAAGTCCGTTATCAATGATTGCAGATTTTGCTAAGGATTGGATAAAGGATACTTGGGATAATTGGTTTGGAGATATGGGGAGTTCTTCAGGTGGTGGAGCAGGTGTCCAGCAATGGGCAGGTATTGCTACTAAAGCCTTGATGCTTACTAAACAATATAGCCAGACTAATTTAGATAGGTTACTATATCAGATGCAAACTGAGTCAGGTGGTAATGCTAAAGCAATAAACCTTTGGGATATCAACGCAAAAAGAGGAACTCCTTCAAAAGGTTTGATGCAGGTTATTGACCCCACATTTAAAGCTTATGCAATGCCTGGATACAACTCAGATATTTATGATCCTATGTCCAACATACTTGCATCAATTAGGTATGCTGTTTCTAGATATGGCAGCTTAGAAAAGGCATATCGCGGTGTAGGATATGAGACTGGTGGTTTAATCAATACTGCTGGAATGTATCAACTTGCAGAAGGTGGATGGCCTGAATTTGTAATACCTACTGATCCAAGCAGAAGAACAGATGCTATGAAGCTATTAGCCTTGGCTGGTAAGGAGATTCAAGGGAATAAAAGACCAGGGCAACTTCCTAACGTTAACAGTAGTAATGATAATGAAGAATCGGGAATGAAACAATTACTTGATGCTGTGGTTCAACAAAATACCTACCTACAAAAAGCAAATGACTTGCTATTAGGGATACTTCAAAAGAGTTCTGACATTTATATAAGCAGGCAAAAGATTGGTTCAGAAATGGACCAAGAGCAAGCCTTACGAACACTGATGGAAGAAAGAGGGGTGCTTTATTAATGTTTAAAGGAATTGAATTTGATGGCAAACACAGTTATAAAGACTTTGGTTTGACCATTTCGAATCCGGATAAAGGTAATCCCTCCAAAATAAAGAATACAGAAAAAGTCCCTTTTTCAAACACTGAATATGATTTTAGTGTTTTATACGGGGGGAATCAGGAATACGAAGAACGTACACTTACTTACACATTTAATCTGGCTTATAGAGAAAAAGCGGAATACTTTTATGTATATGAGGCGGATGTTTTACGATGGTTAATGACTCCAAATGAAAGGGAAATTCTTAAGGATGATAGGATACCAGGTTATTATTTTATGGCTGAAGTGATAACTGGAGCAAACGAGTTTCAATTTGTGGGTGGATCTTTAACAGTTAATTTTAAAGCTTATCCATTCATGATTTCTGAACTTGAAGAAGGACATGATATTTGGGATGACTTTAACTTTCTTTTAGACTATTCTCAACCAACATCTTTTAAACTTCGTAGTTTTAAAGAAGAAATACTATTTAACCCAGGTGTGTCTTCTGTTTATCCGAAGATAACTGCGACAGCAGATATGAAAATTGTAAAGGGTACTACAACCTATAATGTCAAAGCTGGGACAACACAATCTTATGATTTCTTTCTAACTCCTGGTGAAAACAGAGTGAAAATTTATGGTTCAGGTACTATCTCCTTTGAATATTACAAGGAGCTGATTTGATGTATAAGGTAGCACTTATTAACGATGGTAAGGAAACGGTCATTCACCATCCGAATTTTAATAATCTAAAGGTTACATCAGGAAAAATAAAAGATGGAATTAACATTGCATCAGGTTTTTCTTTTTCTATTTTTCCAAATAATCCTGGTTATAATCTAATACGCCCACTCAAGACTCTTGTTGAGGTCCAGAACATTAAAACTGGAAAGAAAGAGTTTGAGGGGCGTATTTTAATGCCTATAGCAACAATGAATGAATCTGGAGCCTTTGCTAAGTCGTTTATATGTGAAAGCGAATTAGGATATTTAAATGACTCAATTCAGCGCTTTTCATACTTAGGAGCTAATCCAACACCAAGGACTGTTCTAGCTAGAATTCTGTTGCATCATAATCAGGATATTAAGGGTGAAGAATACGACAAATCCTTTCGGATAGGATTGGTTACTGTGGAGGATAGCACAATAGCATTGGATTCCTATATTGAGTACGAAGGGACTTGGGATACCATTCAGGCTAAGTTAATTGATGTTATGGGTGGTGAGCTCCGTGTAAGAAAAGAAAACGGAATTAGGTATTTAGACTATGTAAAAGAGGTTGGAGAGCTTAAGTCAACGGAAATAAGGTTGGCGAAAAACTTAAAAACAATTCAACAAGAAGTAGATCCATCTGCTGTAATAACTCGTTTAGTACCTTTAGGAAAAGAGAACGAAGCTGGTGAAAACCAAACAGAAGCAAGTCAGCCAAGGGTAACTATTTCAGAAGTTAATAACGGCTTAGATTATCTCGAAGATACACAAGCTAGAGCAGCATTTGGTATCATTACAAAAAAACAAGCTTGGGATGATGTCGAAGAACCCAATGTACTTAAGGTATTAGGTAAAAGCTTCCTTGTACAAAACAATCGAGTTAAGACTAAAACCACTATCACAGCTCTTGATTTATCCCTTCTAGATTTGGATACAGATGCTTTTGAAACAGGCAATTACTATCCTGTCATAAATCCAGTAATGGGAATTGATGAGCCTTTAAGAGTGGTTGAGAAAGAAACAGATATTATTAATCCTAAGCAAAACACATTGACTCTGGGTGATACCTTTCAGACGGCTTCTAAATATTTAAGTAATGCAAATAAGTCGCAAACAAACATCCAAGAACTAAGAGGTACAATTAATCGTCAAAACAGCAAGATAAGTTCTATTTCAGGTGAGCTCTTTACAACGAAAGAGGAGTTATCTTCCACAAAGAAAACATTAGAATCTTATCAAGAAACAACTGGTGTAGATTTAACAGGTATTAATCAGCAAATAGAATCTTTACTGGAAATCATTGAAGTGATGGAACAAACCATTGAAGATATTCAAGGTATCATTTCAACAGAACAAATTCAAAGTATGCAGCAAAGTATTAGTACAATGGGGGGACAGATTACAAATATTAATGGGTTGATTGAAGAACTTACTCAAAGGGTAACAAATTTAGAAAACACAACAGAGGGAGGAGGGACAGTGAATGGCTAGTTTAGCTCAAGAAATTCAAAAAATTAGAACAGCTCAATTGGGTGTAGATGTGCGGAAGAGTTTGGCAGATGGATTAGATGCAGTAAATAAAGAAACCATTGCAACTACAGAAAGACAAAATGATTTAGCGGGTACTTTCAAATCATTAATTATTAATGCTGGAAACTCTAACGCAGAAACTGCTGCTTCCAGATATGATTCAACGACTAAAAAAAGTTACGCCACCTTACCTGAACGATTAGATGATTTAAGCTTAAATACAGTAGATAATACTCAAAACATTAACGACAAAGGATATTCACTTATGCGGCCTCCTGTTCCGTTAGTAGGTGCAACTGGTGATGGCGTTTCAGATGATACAAGCGCATTTTGGGGTTTGGTTAACTGGGTGCAGAACAATGGAAAAGGGGTTATTGATCTAGGAATTAATAAGTTTTATTTAAAAGGGATTCAATTCGACCCAAAAACATGGAAGGAATATAACCAAGTTAGGATTAAAGGCGGAAATGGATATTTCACCCAAATCATTGTGGATGATGATTGTGCGGATATTTTATTTGATATGGGTGGATATACAGTAGGAACGGATAGAAAACAAACTTCCTGGATTACTTTTGAAAACTTCCGTTTAACATGCAAAGCAACGGATAAGTATGTACGCGCATTTAATTACGATACTGTGCAATATTGCAATATGAAAAACATCTGGATAGAAGGATTTAAGGATGGAGCTATAATCTTTAATGATGCTTACGACTGTACTTTTGAAGGGGTACAGATTATCAACTGTGGACGAGCGGTATCAGATACTGACTACGCATATCCACTTGGATTCTATGGAACATCTGATTGTTCCAATCATTTAAAATTTATAGACTTGCGAGTTGAGTTTTGTCCTTTATTTTGTGAATTTGATAATGGAGCAAGACACATCTTTTTTGATAACTATAAGTTTGAAAAAATGGCTCTTAATCTAACAGACAAGGCAAGACCATTCAACTTTATAAGCTACAGAGAATTAAACTTTGGAGTTGGAATGATTGTTAACAGTGATCATTATATGGTTGATAGCGAAATTTTAGGAGTACTTGGGGCAATCTCAGCGGGAAGTACTCAATTGACTGTAAATGTGATTAAGTCCGGTTTTAAAGAAATAGCTGTTGGTGATTTTATAACTATTGTAGGGGTAAGTGGTACAAAGAGAATTACTGCTATCAACGGTACGGTTCTAACGCTCGATAGTTCTGCGGATAAAACCGTATCTAACGCTGCGGTTGTAGGAAGTTATTATATTGTAGATCAAGGAAAAGATTTCTTTAACTTTTCTAACAAGCTTTTTTATGACGGGTACGATATTACAAATAATCTATTGAAATCCGCCATATTTACCAACGTTAATTTGGGGTGTCCAAGTAAGACTTCTACCAGATGGGGAAGGTTTGCGTACTGTAAATTTGATTCTGTGACTTTTAATAATTGTGAAGGTGGAGCTGTTGTAGATCGTTGCTTCAACTTATATGATGAAGTGTCTATGAGAAATGTTAGTATGTCGTCCTTCAATGACGGTAAGTTAATCAACTTGTACGGAAAAAACTGTAATCTAGATATCACCAATGTCAAACTAGTCAAGGGTGCTTTAAGTTTGGTAACGGTGCGTACTGGTGCTGAAAATAATAACGTGACTTTCGGCAGCATTATGGGTGCTACATTAGAGATTCCTATTCAAGCTGATGCAACATTCTATTTAGATCAAGCTAATTCTAGATACTTCTATCTTAAAAACAATAAAATAAGCTTACTGAGCTATTCTAATGTAGTGGATAACGATAATAAACCAAGTGCTTGGATGAATGCAGATATTATTGAATGTGCAAGTGAGTATCCGATTGAGTACATTAACTTCGGCCATAATGGCAAACGTGTAACTTTGATTTATATGGGAACAGCTGGATCTATTAAATATAACTCCAAATATATGGTGCCAAAAGAAAAAGCAGACAAACCAATTGCCTTTGGAGATACCATCTCATTCATTTGCCATAATGGAGTTTGGAGAGAAATCTAAGAAAGGGGGAATAGAATGGCCATCCTAGCCAATTATACATTGCCAGCTGGTACTGAATTAGCCAGCTTTCAGAATGACAACAGGATACAGTCTTATATTAGCACGGAGGATTATCAAGTAACTAACGGTTACGTCAAGATTAATTCCTTACGTGGTGATAAAGAATTATTAACTATCACTGTATCTTTTCAGAAAGATGCAAATGGTCCAGTACTAATGAACAAGGACTATTCTTTTGTTCCTGATGTCTCCACAAACGGAGACAACTTCTATGCCCAAGGATATGCTCATATAAAATCCTTGGCTGAGTTCGCCAATGCTATAGATGTAATTGAGTAATCAACACTTCATATGAAGTGTGTTTTTTTTATGTAAAAGAATGGAGGAGACATATGAAGCTAGTTGATAAAATGGCACCGAAATCGGGGCGTGCTTTAGGTGAGGGAGATAAGGTAATTAACACTGCAGATGCAATAGATACAATTTCAAAATCGATACTAGCTGGGATAACTTTGGGTGGACGAGGAGTAATAGAGACTAGCTTAATAACTGCTGTAGCTGTAACGTCAACAACTCAGCAATCATCACCAATAGTTAATATTAGTAATGTTAGTGGCCGAAAATACATCCATGTTACTAATTCACACAACCAGGCTTGTACGATTTATTTAAAAGTCAGAAACAAAGCTGGAACAGCAACAGTTTCTTTAGGAAGCGCAGTAGTGCAGCCGCTGTCTTCGAGAACAATCACTATTGCGGATATACCTGCATTAACTGAACCGTTGCAAAATATTCAAATAGATTTTGCTTTTGCTACTGCACCGACAAGCGGATCTATAAGTGCTTGGGTAGAGGGGGTGAGTGCATAATGCCGGAAGAAACACCACAAGCAATTGAATGGGCTTTAAAACAGGAGGATTGGGAGCACAATCCAGTAACAAAAGATAATCCAACGGGATTAGTTGATGCTGTTAGACAGTACTTTAATGAGCATAATATTGCTTATAATTCATTCGCTTATGATGATTTAGTTCTTTATTTAAAATAAACGGCTTTCCTTAGTACGATATCTTTATATATTTTCCTTCTCTCTGTTATGATGAAGATATTGTCAATAGAAGGGAGGGTATGTACATGCCAGATATGGTTTTTAAAGGTTTTTCAGATTATTATGGGAGAAATGTTTGTTCTGTAAGTTTTGATAATGAATATGATAACGTACGATTTCAAGGAGCATTTAATTTAGAGAATAGTAATGCTTTTGTACAAGCAGTACCTAGTCGTTCTTATAATACTGATACAAACATTGTGTATACTAGCGGCATTACTGAAGAACAAATTCGTAATTCAATTAAAGATTTATTTGGAAAATGGTAATTATCATCTATAAAGCAACTAAACTGATTATTTCAAAGGATTCTCCATCGAGAGTCCTTTTTCATTATCAAAAGGAGGTGATTGAGGTGTACAAAGAGAGAAAAGGGGGAAATAGCAATGTCTGTGGAAACGGAGGTGCAATCACCATTGAATAAAGAATTTGCAAGTAAGGCGGAGTTTGACATCTTAGCAAAAGAAGTAAGGGACATCCAGAGGGAGCAAGACAAGCAGAGTGGAAAAATTGATTTTATTGAAAAGCAATTAGTAAAGATTGAAGAGAACACAACTTGGATTAAAAGGACAATAACAGCAGCATTGATAACAGCGGTTTGCACCGGAGTAATTGGCGGAGCAATCGCTCTTTTTTATGGCTTATTACAGAAATAGGAGTGGTTCATATGGATAAAGGAACAGTCATTAGAACAATTGTATTATTTATAGCTTTAATCAATCAATTCTTGGTGAGCTTTGGGTTATACGAAATACCTGGAACGGCTGAGGAGCAGACAGCTTTCCTATCAGCAGTATTCACTTTTATAACGGCTGCTATTGCATGGTTTAAAAACAACTACATCACAGCAAAAGGTAAGAAGCAAAAGGATTTATTGGTCGCACACAATTTAGCTAAGAACAAGTAAGGCTCCTAAAATGGGGCCTTTTTTATTTGGAGGTGGCAGCAGTGTTAAAGAAAATCAAATGGTTCTTCAGCAAGGTAGATACAGCAGATCAAGACATTTTATTTAACGAAAAATACTAAGGAGGAATAAATAATGAGTGTAGAAAAATTGAAGCAAGAAGCTATTGAGCGAATGGGTTCAGGGATGAAAGCAATTGTAAAAGAAAAGGTATTAGATATCATTGAAAGGGCTTATGCTGAAGGTATTTATGTTCTCATCACGTCTGGGTATCGTTCAGTAGCAGAGCAAAATAAACTCTTTGCAAAAGGCCGTACGACAGCACAACTTCGTACTTTGGGTGTGTATGGTGTAGAAGGAAAGCCAAACGAAGATAAAGTAACAAATGCAATTGGTTCAGAGTCCAACCATACGAAAGGTATCGCAGTTGACTACTGCTTGACAAACAAGACAGCAACTGAGGATTATTGGGTAGTAAATAGTGACTGGAAACGCGTAGCTGTTATAGCAAAATCAATGGGGTTTGCTTGGGGAGGTGACTGGAAAGGATTTGTTGATAATCCACATCTTGAATATACAGGGAAAATAACAGTTAACCCAGAAGAAACAAAGGTTGATTCTGTTATTGTCACAGAGCCAAGTACAGGCACAGATGCAAACATCAAGAAGTTTCAAAGCTTCCTTAATGGCTATACAAAAAAGGCAAACTTCAAAGCTCTTGTTGTGGACGGCTTCTCAGGTCCAAAAACAAAGACTGCTGCTATTCGTGTTTTCCAATACTTTGCTAGTGTATCAATTGACGGGATTTTTGGAAAGAAATCAAAAGCAGCGTGTCCTGTGGTTGTGCCGGGTACTGACTGGGATAAGTGGACTCGACTTGTTCAAGGAATGCTTTACTTCCACAAATATGATGCTGAAGGATTTGATGGTATTTACGGTAAAGGCTGCAAAAATGCAGTGATGGCTTTTCAAAAAGATAAAGGTATTGGAGTAGATGGTGAAGCTGGGCCAAATACTTTTGCGAAGTTTTTTTCATCATAAAAAATAATTTTTAAATGCCCAACCATATTAAGGTTGGGCATAAAAGCATAGTTATAATAACTTTTCCATTTTTGTTGTGAACTTAAATGCTTCATCATAAATTAATTCCAATGTTGGACCAACAGGTTGATTAATTTCTTCGAAGAAATAAGTCACAGTAGTATTGAAATCAAAGAAAACATCATATGGGCTCGGTGTTATAAAATCAATATTCTCATCCCCAAATTTAATTGGTGCTACACCACAATTTGTAAACGTAACATTCTTAAGTTGTGTATTACCGATTCTTCCATTACGGATATGAGTACTAGTAGATTTTCTCTGTTTTGTTAAGAACCTATGCTTGTTATTATTATTTAATTTGTTTAAATATTTTAACCAATTTGCTTCTTCTATTGGTTGTACACTTTTAAATAATTCAACAATTTCAGAACGTTCTTCGATTAACTTAGGAAAGCGTTTCTTTATAACATTTTTGAATGCATTTTCTGTGTCACGACAAGGGAAGTGAACTTGTCCTTTTTTGTTTTCTAGTTTATCTTCTGGTACATGTTTTTCACAGTACTTAGAAAATACTATAAAAGCTTGATAATCCAAAGAGTCATTTATTTTACTTAAAAATTCCCTGATCTTATCCTTAAGTTCAAAGGGAATTTCTTGCTTTCTAATATAAGCATCATAATTATCTTTGATTTCATTCAATAAATTATTTGCGCTTGATTGTAGGTATTTTACTTCTTCTAACATATTATTCACCTCCTTTATTAGAAAATTATAAAATATATTATGAGGGAATAATATGGAAAAATAAAATATTTTAGAAATTTGATGAATTATTAGACAAATGGATTGTGTTTGGGAATATAAAATTTGTCAATAGGTGGAGAATAAAAATTCGAATAGTAAATTATTACTAATAAAAAATGCGAATGTAGTACGACTTTCTTATATTTTTTTGTGTTTTGAATTTTTTTCCAATTAGTTTGCAAAACCGTGCCATTTTTAATAGTACTTTAATAGCTTAATTGATTTTTTTAATATTAATAATAGCTTGATTTTATCATTTTTTAATGTTTTTGAGACATTTTTGAAATAAAATGGTATATTAAATGAGCTTGGTTATTCTTTCCTCCTCCATGTCAAATTACATTAATTAACTGGAGGACAACAACTTGAACAAAATTATCCGAAAACTAAGCAACAAATATAACCAGAAGGCGGAAGGTGTAGCCACTAACCGTCAAAACAACTTAGAAAAGCCGAAAACCCATTGGACACAAATTTGTGCCAATGTATTAATGGTAATCTGGTACGCGTATCAGATAGGTGCAGCATTGGTTAAGCAATTTTTTCAATCCTAATATGTAATTCCTTCTCTTGATATTATCTAAGTGGACGAGCACTATGTACAGGTAAATGAAAATTCCGGCCGGGACAACCGTGAATTTATTTGAACGCTAAGCATAAAACTTGGGGGAATAAGGAAGAACATATATCTTGTGTAGTTGCTGGGTTGAGAGAGTAATGGTGATGATAGCGAGATGGTCACACCCGTTCCCATTCCGAACACGTAAGTTAAGCATCTTTGCGCCGATAGTAGTTGATGTTTCAGCGAGGGTAGGTAATTGCCATTACAAAAAACATAAAAAAAAAGGACTTATCCGGTTGGACATGCCGGAGGTCCTTTTTTTGATCATTCACACGTCTAGATGTCACTAAAGCTAGCATCTTTAGATGTCATCAGTGTGGAGCATGTTTTTCACCACGTTTGCGCTAAAAATCATTTAGCCCAATTACAGTAATTTCATGCTGGATTCTAATTAACTTGACAAATAACAACTATCCGAAATTGTTATTTCGTAGCCACCTTTAGTATAGCCAATAAATGTATTAAAGTAAACCACAATTCTTGATTAAAGAAACGTTTAGTTACTTTGTCATGTTTGCCATATACATAATTTGAAAAATTCTACCTATAAAAAATTGGATGATCATTACATTTCCCTATGTAAGTAATAAGATAATAATTTCTGCGTGTTATTCTTTAAATTGGCATTAAAAAAGCGATGCGCCTCATGATATCCCTTGTAGTAAATATCGTATTCTGTGAAAGTCCCATCATTATGTCCTCGAATAACTTTCATCTTAAGTTTTCTCATTTCATCATTGATTTTCTTCAAATCTTTTTGAACCTTCAACATAGTGTGCTCAATTAAATCTAAGTACACAAGTTTAATCTTAAATGCGGTTATTTCAGTAACCTTTCGGTCGTGTTCTAATACTGAAAGGACTAAAGGTAAATAAATGGATTGCTCCACCAATTTTAGATCTTCATCCAAAATTTTTGTCATAGCTTACACCTTCTGGACATCCACAATTATTTGAAATGGAATTTTATGAATCAAATCATTCTTATCCTTTATCCTAAACTCTTTCTTTATGTAATCAATAAAGTGTGTATGGCCGATTATGGACTCAATAAATCCTTTCTTGAATAATTTAAACTCCAGCAAGTAATTATACTCCATTCCTTCATGTATCAGCATTTCAATTTCAGCTAACCTATCCTCATCCAAAATAGGTTTCTTTACTTTCTCAAGGTTTATTAACTCCTGTTTTACTGCTGCAACATGTTCTGGGAGCATTATTGCTGTCCATTTTATATTCCCACGGTCCCTAATCACGACATCTATCTCCCTTAAACTAATCGTTTGTGTATATGGATAACCCCAGTTCTTGTCATAAAGATATGCACATCTTCAAGCTTAGCTTTCATGATTCGGAATAAGGCATAATTAATTTCACTGTCTTTAACTTTTCTTTTTGGATTAGAGATAGTTAAATGTTGTACTCGATAATCAGTACTATAGATAATACATGTATCATTGTTTGAATATACTTTTGTATCAATTGAATCATCATTATTATTTATAACACTGATTACTTCATTTGATTCATACGTTACTTCTTTGAACTTCATCGAATCCCTCCTCAATCAACTTCTGTATAAATGATAACAGAACGATTGTTCGTATTCAATATTGATTTAGAACAATTGTTCGTATATAATTATCTCAAAAGGGAGGTCTTATTGATGAAAGGTTTACTTAAAAGAGCTGTAGAAAGCAACGAGGTTTTAGAAATGATTTACCAAAACAATAAAGGAGAATTCAGTCAGCGTATGATTCAGGTTATTAAAGTGAATGAAAAGTCCTTTAGTGCATATTGCTTTACTCGTAAACAGAAACGGACTTTTAAGTTAACCAGTGTTTTATCAATTGGACCGGCACGGAAAGTAAGGAGAGGTGCGTAATTATGGAATTAGCAAAACCTAAGAAGGTTAAAAAACCAGCAAGACCAACAAGAGATGAGTTTGAATTAGAGGATATTGCAAATACCTTAACCGAAGCATTAGAGGAAAAGAATGAACTTAGACTAACTGTGTGGAAAAGAGAAGATCCTGTAAGAGGTAAAGTAGTTAAGATGGATGGTAATACAAAATTAATACATATAGAAAATTTTACTGAAACAATTAAAGTTAAGTTTATGGATATTTTATATGTTCAGAGAGTTTAAAAGCCCAACTCATTTGAGAAGGGCTTTTTCTTATGCTTGGATTGTTGTTTTGTCACGATTATTTTTCGTTACCATCAATATACCAGCGATTAATAAAAGTACACCTGGAACAACGTATACAGAAAACGTATAAAGTACGCCCATTACAAGCGTGAATATTCCCCACTTTTGGCTATTTTTTTTAATTTTAAATGTCGACACCCAAATCAAGATAACCAGCGGTAAAGAAATAAGTGAGTATGTAAATAAATAATAAAAAAAGAACATGGAGGTATTATCCGTTACTGGTTCAAAACCTAAAACAAAAGCAACGATAGCTCCTATAATCCATGCAATAGTTAAAAGTATAGCTGCAACCATTGATAATGTGTATTCTGTAGTTCTATTCAATTATTATTCCTCCTTATTAACCTTTTTCCATTCATAAATATCTTCAAAATCACAGTTTAAAATATCCGCCAACATAAAGGCTTTATCTATTGGAGCTATACTGTCCATAGTTTCATATTTTCTTAACTGCCTAACCGTCACATTTATGTGTTCAGCGATAAAACTCTTCCTAAGACCACTTTCTTTAATTTTACTTTCCAAATGACAGATTAACATATAATCACCCGATATAGTAATTCTATTCTATGCTTGTTTTATCCTTTATGTTCTTTAATGACAAAAAAAGTGAACTTTAAATTCATGATTACTGTCATAAAGTTATACCTGATTCCATACCATTTACTATACCAGATGAAATGCCACCCTAGTAGCTAGTTCGGGCATATGCCAGATGCCTACATATCAAAGGCTGAATCCCTATATTTAAAATGCTAGATCGATGGGATAGATTCTTAAGAATCTATAAAGAGGTGGCGTGTGGAAGGAGGATATTATGATTTTTGAAACAATCACAACTTTATTGATGGGAAGCCTTGCACTTCAAGCGCATTTTTCAAAAACTGGATTAGGGAATGATTCCAAGAAATTAAATAAAATATTTGCTCTATCTGGATTAAATGTAAAAGATGGCACTCAGACATTAACTGCACAGCAGATGAAAAAAAGAAATTACTCCTGGGGTACAGAGTACAAATATCGCATTCCTTTAGGACGGAGCTTTGAAGACTATCTCAATAAACAGCAGGTAATTGAAGCCGGCTTAAACACACGAAAGGTGAAAATACAATTAGGCGATTTAAAACAACTTAAATTAGATAAACAAATCATTTCTAACATTAGAAGCTTGTATCAAAAAAAGTTAACAGAGAAGAAGGAGATAGAATTATCTTATGATGGCTTGTTAGTAGTTAGAGTTTATGAAGAGCCATTGCCAACTTTGGTGGATATGTTTGAAGGAAAAAAGTGGGCTGTACCTATTGGTATAACAAGAGAGAAAAACGAAAGGATTCTACATGACTTTGAAAAAATCCCACACTTTGTGTTAGGTGGTGCAACTAGGTATGGAAAATCTAATTTAATAAACGGAATTATTGTTTCTCTAATTAAGCAGCGACCCAAGCAAGTAAAGCTTCACCTTGTGGATTTAAAGGGCGGAGTGGAATTATGTGATTATGAAAATGTTAAGCAAACAGTGAACATTGCATATGAACCTGAGCAAGCCCTGGCAGTCTTATCTAATGCTTATAAAGAAATGAGAAGAATGCAGGAACGACTAAGAGCCGTCGGAAAGAAGAATGTACAGGAAGCAGGGATACCAGAAAGGCATTTTATCATAATCGATGAGGTAGGGGAGCTTAATCCTGATGAGGCAGTAGATAAAAAAGACGTAAAAGAGAATGGTGTCCTCATTCACAAAAGTGAAAAGACTATCAAAGAAGAATGTCAAAAATACATGAGTCAGATATCGAGGTTAGGAGCCGGATTAGGATTCCGTTTAATCTTAGCAACCCAATATCCAACGGGTGATGTTATTCCGCGGCAATGCAAACAAAACAGTGATGCTAAGTTATGTTTTCGAGTACAATCTTCCACAGCTTCGAATGTTGTCCTAGATGGCCCTGGTGCTGAGCAGCTGCCGCAAATAAAAGGTCGTGCCATTTATCAGACTGCAGATAACAAAATTATTGTTCAAGTTCCATTAACAGAAACAGATATTATTGAATCCACCATAGAACCACACATAAAAGAGGTGAAGCCAGTTGAAGCAATTGAACAAGAGACAAGAGCAAATCCTATTATCATTGAAAAAACTGGACTTTCTTAATCGTGATCAACTGCAGACTATCCACAGGCTTGGAAAGATACGCAATACGAACCGAATACTAAAAGAATTGTCTCCGTACTTAGAAAGTTATCGAGAAGAATACTCCACGATTTATTACTTAAATGCTGAAGGTAGAGCCTATATAAATTCTAATAAGGTTAGACGGAAAAACCCTTTTGTTAATCACACAATCATGCGAAATGATTTCTATATCTTTGCTAAGTTTCCCACAGAATGGGCTAACGAAGTTAAAGTGAGCGATGGCATCACCACTATTTATACAGATACTTGGTTTAAGGCTGGTGGGAAGTATCATTTTTTAGAAGTGGACTCCCTTCAAAAGATGAAAGAAAATAGAATGAAAATAAAAAATTATGCTGCTTTATATAAGGCGGGCCACTTATCAAAGCATTTTGGATATTTCCCTAAACTTATATGGTTGACTACAACTGAGTTAAGAAAGAAACAACTAAAAGAACTGTGTAAGGATATACCTTGTGTTGTTTACACGATTGAAGACATTAAATGAGGAGTGATTAGAATGCAAACAATAGCATTTAACGATTTCATGTCAGGTAGCTATAAAAAGGAGAAAAAGGAAGTAAAGAATAAAGTGAATGTAGGTAAGGTTGTTAGAAGGATTGGGACTTCCATTGCAATTCCTTTAGTTATGGCGAAACCCGCTTTTGCAGCAAGTAATGTTGAAGCAGTACCTGCCAGTGCAAAAGAATGGATGGGGGAACAGACTATATCCGCATTAGCTCATGCCTTAGATCCATTAGTCGATGTTCTGGTTGCCCTATCCTTTCCTATTGCATCAGTAATAATTGTAGGAGGCTGTTTCTTCTTCATGTTAGGTAATAGTGAAAAGGCTTGGTCCACAATTCAAAATGCCGGATTAGGCTATGTGTTAATTCAAATATCCCCTTTAATTCTAAGCGTTTTAAAACAGATAGGTAATGCTGTATAAAATTTGTATGTCTTTTATAGGTGAAGGAGTACTTCTATAAAGACAGATAAGCTTTGAGAGCGACTAATTTTAAAAACGGATACTTAGGAAGGGCATAGGTAAACTAGAGGTAATTAGTACTTGAAAAGTATTAAAAAAGGAGCCCGACTCGATTTGAGTGGGCTTTTACCTTGGTGATAATGATTAGAATAATAACTTTTAAAAAGACCATGGTTTATTTATATCATAAAATATACCAACAACTTCTTGCTTTTCATTAAGTATATCTAATTTATAATTTGCAGGATCTAATGCTAATTTAAGCTGATTTTCCGATAAGTTTTCTATTAATCCACCATTTAAACTAACGGAGTAAATATTTTTATTTGTATCCTTTTTTAAAGGTGAATCAAGATTAATTTTAACTGGGATAGGCGGACTTTTAGGGTCCAGTATATCTGTCAGTGTAGAAGATTTATCAGAGATGGTTACATACCAATTACTATTCATCTTTGACAATTTCTCAATATAACTGTCCCGAATACCTACATTAATATTAAAAGTTAACCCTTTAGTTGTTCTTTCTATATTTAAAGGTTCCCATGCAATATTTTCTCCAGTAAGATCATCTGCAGATATACTATTTGTTGTTTCAGAGGATGGGTCTTCCTTTTGGTTGTTTTCAGTACTTTTTGATGTAGTTTTATCGCATCCTAATAAAGTTACACTTAGGACAATTAATATAAAACTTATCGATAAAATCCTTTTTAGCATTAATTATTCCTCATTTCAGAGTGATTTAACTTTTTTTACAGAGTACTCTTGATAACTATATTTTACATCAACAGGGTCTTTTCTAACTAACTTACCTCGATTATATTTAACAATACTTCCTTTTGTATGTACAGCTTTAGAACCATATTCAATTGTAGTTGTTGATTTACCTTCAAGTGTCCATGTGTTATTTGTTTCAACTGACGTGGATTTTCCCCATGAACCTTCCCCATTGATAGCTACTTTTCCTTGAATCAGTTTATAGTTAACCTTAGATTCCGCAGTAATACCTGCTTTTCCATTTGCAAATTTTGTTCTGGTTACCTTTCTACTTACAGTATCGTCTTTTTTCCCTCCGTTAGTATAAGAACCTGACCATTCTACTTTATTATATGTCTTTTTTTCTGACATTTGGTAATAAGTACCTGAGTAATCTACTGCAAGAGCTGAAGCAGAACCAGGAGTACTAGTGGAATAGCTTTTAAAATCCTTTTCAATTGGAGTTGTTAATGTTTCCTCAGATTCCACTACTACGTCTGATCCCTCTGCATATGCTAGAGTAATTGGAGATATTAAAACTGAAGTACCTAATAAAAGCGAAGTGGCGATTAAACTTATCTTTTTCATAATTTGTAAACACTCCTAATATATGTATTTTTTTGTTACAAAATACATATATCATGTTAATTATGATAAAATTGTAGAAATTTGTCTGAAAATAATATTTTTTCGGAAAAAATGTTAAATTTTTTTGGGAATATACATTTAAAGAGAACAAAATACAATTAAATGTTCTTATTAAAGAAACTATATGGGAATTATGTTATAAGTTCTATTTTAGAATCTTATTAATTTATATGTCTTTTATAGATAGAGGA
>NZ_JAJTTG010000026.1:0-39116 GCF_021341655.1 Bacillus sp. Au-Bac7
GAAAAAAACTGGAAAAGATGGCAATATTGGTGCGAAATTGCCTAAATATTTATCTGAATTGGGTGTGAAATATATTGAGTGCAGAGTCAGTGATAAGGTTAACTACCTCCATCCCGATATGAATCAACAAGATAAGCAAAAATTGTTTTCTTCTCTTAGAGAAGAAGGGGTAGGTGGAGAACCTGCAAATAAAGAAAAGTATATTGAAAGCTTGATAAATCGTGGGGTCAAATTGCAGGAAGCACAGGAACAATTTGAGGCTGAACTGTTGTTTTCACAAGTATTTAACATGGATTCCTCACTAATATATGCCCCCAGTATGAAAATTACATTTGGAGAGATCAAAAAATTGTAATTAAGCCCACCACCTTCAGTTCTTCTGCAACTACCGAAGGCTTTCTTTGATAGGAAGTCCTTTTTTAAAAGTCACAAACTTGGCAGCATTCCTGTAATAATTGAAAGCTTAGCTTATGGCACAAACTTGGCAGGATAGTTGAATGATTTTGCGAATAACTTAAGTCATGACGAATTTACGAAGTTCGCAAAAAAGACGTTAGCAGAAAGAAGTTCTTAGTTTAGGAGGAGTCTATATGATATTAGAAAAAGTTATAAATAGAATTGTAATACAAAGTGAATATAAGGATTTTGTTGATAAGTATATAGATAATATACTTACCGAATTTAAAGGTAAGATTCATAGCGTTTATATGTGTGGCTCGATTCCAAAAGGAACTGCTAAACCTTTTAAGTCAGATGCAGATTTTACTATTGTATGTGTAAACCCCAAAGATATCGATTACGAAAGGTTGTCAAATATTAAAGACAGGCTTTTGGAAGAATATCCAGTAGTAACTAAGATTGATACGATAATTTGTTCGATTGACGATGTATTAAGTAAACCGAATGAGTGGGGTTTTTGGGTTAAGATAATTTGTGTTTGCATATATGGTCGTGACGTTGGTGAAAAAGTACCACCGATAATTATTTCTCCAGAGTTCATTTTAGACTTAAATACAGAGACCAAGGAGGAAGTAGATCGTATACATAATTTCCTTTGTAATGCTAGTGATAACACAATGAAAAATAGATATATTAAAGGTTACTCTAAGAGATTAATTCGTGCATTGTACTCTTTGGTTTTAGAAGATACAGGTGTATGGCAAGATGACGTTATTAAGATGAAGAATGCCATCTTAAACTATTGTGAGATTGACTCCGCTTTAGTTGATTATCTGTATGCTTGTTACTTGGATAGTAATGTACTTGTTGAAGAGTTTCTGGGAATTGCAGATGAAGTATATAGCTATTTTGAGAACGCCTTAAATGCAATGGCTGCTTCCAGAACTTCCTTCGACTAACACTTCGGATAGTTTGCGCAGTTGCCCGAAAAAAGGACCTTCAAATGTAAAAATGAAGGCCAACAAAATTATGATCACATCAAGTCAAATAAATATATACGCTTCTTCAGCTAACAGGGGCTTTTCTTATATAAAAGGAAAGCCTATTTCTTATGGTGCTATAGTGGCAGCATTCCTGTAATAAGTGAAACGTGCTTATGGTAGAAAAAGGGCAGCATTCCTGTAATAAATGAAAACTAGCTTATGGTAGAAACGGGGCAGTTGTGCGGCCGAGCCTAGGTCGTATCATATAGCGGGTGGGATTCCCGCCGAGTAAGAACTAGCCATTCGCTCGTATCGAGTCTTGGAGGACTGAGGGTAACTTTTGTCTTTAAGCGTAGTCAGTTAGCTAGCGGGCCGAAAGCCATACGGTTGAAGGGATTGAGCTCCATAAACGTTTGAAATCTGAGAGGGATGATGCCTTACCTGCGTGCAGAAAGCAACATTTTATCCTTTGTTAAAGGCAAGAAGGATAGAACCTCTCTGGAGTCAGAGACCTTGGCACGTTATACATCGATATGATACGGCAACTCGGGAGACCCTATCGGTCTCTTCTTTATAGAAGAGTATGGTGTACAAGCGATAATAAGCAAGGAAACCAAATGCCGTTTAGGGAGTCGGATAGCAGCATAGTACCAATGAAGTTGGGTAATGCCGATGGAGGAAAGGCTAGCTACCAGTTATCACCCTTATTAGGGACACATTTACTACACACAGAGGTAGGAATAATAAATGGAAACAAAACTACTAAGGATAGCAGAATTAGCAAAATCTAATACCAAAATGAAATTTACATCTCTTGCGCATCTATTAAACGAACAATCACTCACTCATTGTCATTTTGAGCTGCCGAACAAGAAGGCAACCGGTGTAAATGGTACAACTAAAGAACAGTACACCGAAAATCTGGAAGAAAACATAATGGACTTGGCAAGTAGACTGAAAAGCAAAAGTTACCGCCCTGTCCCAGTTAGACGAAGGTATATCCCAAAGATCAACTCAGACAAGAAAAGACCATTGGGGATACCAGAACACGAGGATAAAATCGTACAAAAAGGCATTGCCAAAGTGGTTAATGCAATCTATGAGAATGACTTTCTAAATTGTTCATTTGGGTTTCGGCCAAATAGAAACTGCCACGATGCGTTGAAAATACTAAACTTTTATATTGAAAAGAGAGCAGTAAGCTATGTAGTAGATGTAGATATTAAAGGTTTCTTTGATAATGTTGATCATAAATGGAAGATGGATAGCCGACCAAAACCTTCTGAGAATAATCAGTAGGTTTCTAAAAGGTGGATATATGGAAGAAGGTAGGAAATACAAAACAGATACGGGTACACCGCAAGGTGGAGTAGTATCTCCTATCTTAGCAAATATTTATCTCCATTATGTTCTCGACTTATGGTTTGAGAAAGTGGTTAGGAAGCAATGTGAAGGACAGGCTTATATAGTAAGGTATGCAGATGATTTCGTATGTTGTTTTCAACACAAAAAAGAGGCTCAACAATTTTATGAGTCTTTAAAGTCGAGATTAAAGAAATTTAATTTAGAGATAGCAGAGGATAAAACGAAAATTATTCCCTTCGGGAGGTTTGCGGAACATAACGCAAAACGAATAGGAAATAGCAAACCAGCAACCTTTGATTTTCTTGGGTTTACCCATTATTGCAGCAAAAGTAAACAAGGGAAATTTCGTGTAAAGCGGAAGTCGAGCAGGAAGAAAGTCCAAGGTAAACTCAGAGAGACTAAAGAATGGTTGAAGACTAATAGAAATAAATCTATTCACTTAATCATGGATAGATTTAAAAGGTCACTTATTGGTTACTACAACTATTACTGCATCATAGACAATACGCAAACAGTGAACGATTTTAAAGAGAAGATTGAAGAACTACTATATAAATGGCTAAATAGAAGAAGTCAGAGGAACCCCTTTACCTGGGATAAATTTAGACTCTTTCTACAGAAGTTTCCACTTCCAACTCCAAGAATTAAAGTAAACATTTATGAATTAAGAAAAGAGATTAGCTATATTCTGTAAAAGATAATTAGGAGGAGCCGTGTGCGTTAATTGCGCAAGCACGGTTCTGTGAGGGGGGAGAGTACAATTTACCGTAAGGTAGAAAGGCTCTCTTCTACTCGACTAGTGAAAGAAGGATTAAGTAAAACCATCAATGCTAATTATTGATGGTTTTACTTATATTTTTCTTCCTCCACTTTATTCATCAACTTCATAAACCATCCCATAATTTCATGAAGTACAGTCAAATTCAATGAATATTTTACATACTTTCCTTCTTTACTGGATTCAATTAACCCACTGTTTTTTAAAATAGAGAGATGATGAGATATACTTGGCTGCGATATGTTAAAATACCCCGTAATTTCATTTACAGTCATATCCCGTTCCTTCAGAAGTTCTAGAATTTTTCTTCTAGTAGTATCTGAAAGTGCTTTATAAGCATCAATCACATTATCCAGCTCCCTTCACAATAACAAATAGTTATTTAACTATATGTTATTGTGAATACAATTAAAAGTAAATGTGGCTAAAAAATAAATAGAAATTGCAATAAGGGCAATTCTTGAGAATTTTTACTTGAATGCGAGATTTAAGTATAATCATTAATAGTCATAACTTAAGGATTACTGCACTATGTTATGATACAAATATGGAAGCATTCCTGATAAACAAAAACTTAGCTTATGGAAGAAACAGGGCAGTTTTGTTGAAGAAGGATATTAGTCACAAAGTGAAGAAATATAAGTTTTAAAGAGAATGGAATTCAATAACTTATTGGGGGATTTAATAAATGAACAGTAATGAGAAAAAAACACAACCACCATATTATTCAGTCATATTTACATCACAAAGAACTGAAGGCGACAATGGATATGGAAAAATGGCACAAGCAATGGAAGAGTTGGCTTCAAAGCAACAAGGATTTTTAGGTATTGAAAGTGCAAGAGATAATGAGTTAGGTATTACTGTTTCATATTGGGAGTCTTTAGATGACATTAAGCGTTGGAAAGAAAATTCTGCCCATAAAGTAGCTCAAGAAAAGGGTAAAAAAGAGTGGTATAAAAATTATAATGTTCGAATTTGTAAAGTTGAAAGGGATTATTCTTTTTAAGGTTTTGTGCTAAAGGGTCTTTACTTCGATATGAAGTGAAGCCTTTTTACTATTCAAGTAATGAGGCAGCATTCCTGTAATAAATGGAATAAACATGGCAGTTTTGTTTAAGTACACTATTTCACATAATATAATAAAGACTCCCGAAGTATGTAACAGTTTCTTTTAGGGGTCAAAAATAAGAAAAGTGTTAAAAATTACAAAAATTTCAGTTTCAAAAAAGCATCGGTTTTAGCACCGATGCTTTATCAAGTTAGCATAAGCATCCTAATTGCTAATGCAGTGACATTCTATTTTGCTGTTCTGCTCCGATATACATTTAGTGTAATTGCGTTTAATATGATAGGAACCAAGAGAAGAGCTGCTGAAGCAAACGCCACGGCATACATCGTGTCCATAAGTGCTCCCCAATCTTCAACTGTTACCTTATGATAAGTATAAAAGATTTGGAAACATAACGAAATACTGCAAGCACTGATGCTTATTATTGATAGGATAACCCAATTTTTATTTTCTCTTTTTTTCTCTCGTGTTAGATTAACAATAGGAAGTATCCAAGCGATTAATCCAAGCACGAGGCTTGCAAGATTTAGCCAACCATACATAACCATAATCCTCCATTTATTGAATAATATGAAATTAATATCTATAAATTTATCCTATCATAACTATCTATTATTAGTTGAAATATTTACCTTAAATACAAAAATTAATCCATTTTAAACCTATTATCTGCAATTCCTAAACGCTGTGCAGGTGTCAATCTTTGCTTATCGTAAGATTTGTAAGGTAAACAGAAATGCAAGAAACATGGCAGCATTCCTATAATAAATGCAATACCTATCTATGGAAGAATCAGGGCAGTATAGTGAAAGAAGAATAAAAGAGTTTGCATATGTAAATAAAAAGCACTGTCAAGAGACAATGCTTTTTTTATTTTTTTCAGTGTGTAGAAACTTGCATTTAATTTTAGTGTTACATTCCTTTAGAAAAACTTACTAGCGGAAATCAAACATTCTTAATACTACTTGTTAACAGTAGCAACCTATGAATTTTCCTTTATTAAACGAACAAATTCTAGTACAACAGGTGTTAAATTGTCTAGATCGTTTGCAAAAATCTAATATCAAATGATATGGAAGGGGTGATAGGAAGTTTTGAGTATCCTTTTGCTAAGGTATCCAAGATATATTCAGAATTAATCCCAATACCATCAGCCACCATTTTGATAGCCGATTCCGCATTTTGAACTAGTAAAATCTTATCTGTATTTACAATGTTTTTATTTATATAAGGGATTTGTTCAATAATCGTTTCAGCAGCTATTAATGATTAGTTTTTTTGGGTGGGCTATAAATTATTTCCTACCTTCACCGATTTACCTTGAAAAATATTTATTAGTACTATATAGTACTAAATATGATGAAGAATAAATTAATGAATCGAAAGCATGTCATTGAAGTAGCAGCGATTTTATTTTTAGAAAAGGGATTTGCATACACAAGCATGGATGAATTGGTCCGAGTCAGTAAAGTGTCCAAGTCAAATGTGTATTATCATTTCTCGAACAAAGAAGAATTATTAGAAGCTGTGGTTGATTATTGGATTGCTAAGTACCATTTTGCAATAGAAGAGGTGATAAACCAGCAACAACTTTCGGTCGAGCAACGAGTGACCATGTTTTTAATGCAATTAGCACAAGGTGTGCAAGTGAGGGAGTTTAAAGGAAGTTGTCCATTTATTACACTGGCAATTCAAAGCCCGGCACAAGCTACCCAACTGAAAGAAAGAATTGGCTTGTTTTTTGCCGAATTGCAATCAAAGGTCAGTTTGCTTATTGCTCAAGGAGTCGAAAGAGGGGAATTTCGAAAGGCAATCCAGCCGGAAGAAATAGCCTCATTATTTATTACCAATTTGGAAGGCGCGTTATTTATTGCAGAAACGCAAAAGGATGCAACAATCATTACAAAAACAGCTCAACAATTTATGAAATTGCTTCATTAAAGAGGCAATTTTTTTTACACAAGATTAGGACTGATTAGTACTAAAATGGAGGGTGAATGATGAAAAGAATTTTATTAATAGGTGGAACTGGTTTTATTGGTAAGCAATTAGTGCAACAAATAGCAACGGAGCAGGTCGAGATTTTCCTGTTGGTAAGGTCTAAAAGTAAAGCAATCAAGTTGTTTGAAGAAAGCGGGTACCTACACAGAAATCTATTGCAATTTGTAGAAGGTGATTTAACTAAGGAAGGGTTAGGATTACAAGAAGAGGACCTGCAACAAGTAAAGAAGAGTGATGTAATCATTCATGCAGGTGGACCTATGGATATTAGTATCTCTGAAAAACAAGCGACGTCAGCGTTTTTAAACGGTGCAAAATATGTGAGTGAAATTGCTGAAAGCATACATGTAACAAAAGGTTTAGAACATTTTATCCATGTAGTAGGGTATATGAGTCCATTTAATGATGACAACAGCGATATAGATATTAATGTATTTCAAAATGCATACGAATTAGAAATAAAAAATCATTACGAACGTACAAAATTTTTAGCTGATCTCTATATGCGGCAACAGGCAAAAAAAGTAGGTTATCCTATTTCGGTAATTAATCCCCCTACAGTTGTTGGTCCTAGTCAGACTGGGAGTACAGAACAGGTGGATGGATTAGGGTTGCTGGTAAAAAGTATGCGTAAAGGTCTTATGCCTGTTGTTCCTGGTGGGGGGAATTATCGTCTTCCACTGATTGCAAATGATGCATTAGCAAAATTTATTGTCCGAATTTTAAATCAAAAGCAGCCGAAGAGCCATACATATACACTCGTCCCAGACCGTCAAATGGATCTAAATGTATCTGAATTACTTCGTATCATGGCGGAAAGTTTGAATGTAAAGGCACCTACTAAGGCTATTCCAATACAGATTATGAAATTATTACTGAATAGCGGCGGAAGTAAAATAACTGGAATTCCAGCAGATAGTTTAAACTTCTTAACGAATAAAGACTTCTCAAATACCAAGGTGAAAGAAGTAATGGGACCAGATTGGTTCCGGACGACAAGTGTAAAGAACTTTTTACCAGCTGTAATCGCAGATATAGATTATCGAATAACGTATCCTCATCAGCAATTAGATTCCAGATTTAATAGAGTACTTATCGGTAATGTAGTTGTTTATCAAACAAGCGGAGAAGGAAAGCCATTTATCTTGTTCCATGGATTATTAAGTGATGGAGAAGATTTATTTCCACTAGGGATTCAGTTACATGAAAAAACAGGTCGACCTGTGTGGATTGTTGATTTGCCTGGTTTAGGACGTTCACCTTTTCAAAAGGAAAAATCTATGATGACTGCTTTGCTTCAAACAGTTAAATATTTATTGTCGCAGGTTGTGGAAGGTGCTCACTTTATTGGTCATTCATTTGGTGCACTTGTGTTAATAGCTGCACACAAAGATAATTATTTTCGTCCAGAGGATTCTATCACACTACTTCAACCGCCTGTGATGAAGAAGGTTACGACTGAAGTTCCAATGCTTATAAAAAAGTGGGCTTTAAAGACAGCAAGTATTAGTCGGTTAGAAAAATATTGCTTGGAAACAGGATTGTTCGCCATCGCTGAGCAAATTCCTGTTCACTATATTGCAAAAGTTAAACATAGCTTTACCTCCTCTAGAATTTTAAATTCGACCGTTTTATTGGATGAATGGTCATCGAGTAAGGAAGAAAAAGAGATGAACGGTAGTGCAAAAAGTAATTTTGAAATTATTTGGGGTGATCAGGATAAGGCTTACCAGATCCCTATCAATCTGGGGGAAGTCAAGATGCTTCCATATGGGCATCATTTTCCACTAAGTCACCCAAATGAAACAGCACATGTCATCTTGGAAAATGTGAAAATTTGAAACATTACTTAAAAACTATATAAACTGATTTCAGTAAATCTGGCGGTTTTTAAGTTACTATGATTATTTTCTAAGCAACTTGATTGAAACTAAAAACGTCAGCTTTGGTTATTGTGAGAACACTACCAACTCTTTTAGATGATGAAATGGTTACTCTGTTTCAAATATTTATTGCAGCCTTTCGTAAGTTAAGTGATAAAGAGACAAGTTTGTGAGGAAATATACTTAAACTAAACCAGCTAATAGTTTGTCAACATTTTTCAATAAAAAGATAAATAATCTCGTGGTATACTAAAAATGCACATGCCAAATAACCTTCCGCTATATTTTAATTGGAAGGTTTTGTTGTATTTAGTTAGATATAGTTATTAATCTATATCTTGGAAAGTTGTTCGTTTTTTTAATAAGGCAAAGATCCAGTGTAAGAGCTTGTTTACACATGCAATAACGGCTACTCTAAAGGGTTTTCCTTCTTCTCGTTTCTTATCATAAAACTCTCTTAGTTTTCGATTGCGTGGAATAATCTCGTCGGTTGTCTTCTTTTTACGACTATCCCTTATACCACTTTGAACAGCCATATATAAGGCGTGGCGTAGTCTACATGAGCCACGTTTCATTATTCGATTCACCGATGCAGTAAACCTCCCAGATGAGTACACACTAGGATCTATCCCAGCGAATGCAACAAGCTTCTTGGCATCATTAAATCGATCTATTTCTCCAATTTCGGATATAATCGTGGCAGCGATTTTTTCTCCGATTCCAGGGATAGATTGAAGAATACAATACTCTTCAATTTCTTTAGCGAGAGCATTTATTTCATCTGCAATCCTGGTTAGATGCTCTTGGTATTGAAGAACTATCTTAATTAAAATTTCTAGATTGAAAATATGACTCTCATAGAGATTGTTTTGAAATGGATTACGTAGGGCAGCCTCTATTAACATTTGTGTCTTTTCCTCTGCCCAGGACACCGAACGATTCTTACATAATGAAGCTATTTTATCAGTTAATTCTTTTTCACTGACACTTAATACCGCCTTAGAAGTAGGGAATTCTAGTAAAGTAAGCAAAGATACTTTTGAGTATAAACTTCCGAAAACTCCTCGATACTCAGGGAATACTTGATCAATTAAGGAATGTAACTGTATCTTTGTTTTCGCTGAAATTTCTGCAATACTCTCTTGTTGCCTTGTTAGATTTCGAAGGTTTAAGAGTTGAATTCCTCGCTTCTTGTAAGGCTGTAGTTCTTCCTTATAATACAGTTCACAAAGATGATAAGCATCGATGGCATCTGTTTTAACTTTGCGTAGGCTTGAACTCTTGGCTCGATGTGAAATAAGAGGATTGACGAGAATATATACATATTTTTGTTCCTCTAAAAACTGAATAACTGGGGTGTGATAATGCCCAGTTGACTCTAATACAACCGAAGGTTGAGTACCCAAAGCTGCTTTTTCAACATCTTGAAGAAAATCTAATAACCTACCTAAACCCTCTAGATTATGTGTAATACTAAAACTCTTTCGATATGGTTTACCTTTATCTAAAAATGCTTGAACATGGCTTTCTCCTTTTGAAACATCCAGACCAATCACTGGATTCATACTAATTTCTCCTCCTTAAAAAGCATATTAGTCGGTAACCCCTAAACTCCTTGTAATATCATAGGTTCGCTTGTTAAACGGGATCATTGTCCCAACCAGCCTGAAACATGTTTATACAAGTAGGGGGTGAACAGTTTAGCTGACGGGATTTATTCCCACGGGGGCGCCGTTCTACCCCGACTACCGTAATCATAAAACTAAAAAAAAAATGGTCAACCAGAAAAATCTGGCTAACCATATATTACGAACGGGGGCTCTCCATTTAATAATGGAAGGCCTTTTTCTAATGTAGCTATCAGGGCAGGTTAGCATTCCTGTAGAGCGTTATTTTTCAACTTTGAAAAAAATAGGGCTCCTCATTAAGATATGAGTATAGAAACCACTCTAAAACTCAACCTTAGGAGGAACCCTACTATGAATTTTAAAATGCAAGACAAACAAAATCAATTAATTGAAAGAATTTCTGATAAACATTTAATCATTGGTGTAGATATCGCTCAACAGCTGCACGTTGCTAGGGCAGTTAATTTCCGTGGAATTATTGTAGGAAACCCTCTAGCATTCGAGAACAATGAAGAAGGATTTATAAAGCTATTAAACTGGATTTTTGAGCTTAAAAGAATACATAAACTTGAGTACTCTATAGTGGGGATGGAACCAACGGGACATTACTGGATCAATCTTTCAAAGTGGTTAATGAGCCAAGACATAGAAGTAGTAACAATTAATCCCCATCTGGTCAAACGAAATAAAGAGAATCGAGATAATACCCAATCAAAGAGTGATAAAAAAGATGCTTTGGTAATAGCTGATATGGTAAAGAACCAGATAATATACGATTAAAAGGGTTATGAAATCCTGCGAATAAGTGAGCATTCGAGAGATATCCGCATCAATCTGAGGGAGTTGAAGAAGGTATTCGGACTTTAATAAAGAATTTATAAATAAAAAAATTAATTAAGGGGGATAAAATGGGCTATTTTTTTCTATCAGGTGGTGGAGATAAGGAACAAACGAAGGAAATAGACGAAGCTTTTATAAAACAAATCAATCTAAACAAACCATTACTATATATACCGATAGCGTTGGATGAGGTTATTCCATTTGATGAATGCTATAAATGGATTAATAGCGTTTTTCAACCTCTGGGTCTTCAGGAAATAAAAATGTGGACCGATTTGAGTAATAGAACTCTAGAGGATCTAAAACAGTTTTCAGCTATCTACATTGGCGGAGGAAATACATTTAGTTTGCTAAATACTATACGAATTTCCAAGCTAGATAAGGCATTAGAGGAATATATAGAAAATGAAGGTGTAATCTATGGAGGAAGTGCGGGAGCCATAATATTAGGTTCTAATATTATGACTTGTGCTCATATGGACGCTAACAATACCAACTTGCAGAATTTTGAGGGATTAAACTATATTCAAGGTTGTTCCATATGGTGTCACTATGAAATGGAAAATGACAGTTTGATATGGAGTTATATCAAAAACTATAAAAAGACTGTAATTGCTTTGCCAGAAGATACTGGGATTTTCTATAGTAAATCAGGGATAGAAGTAATAGGAACCTCGCCAGCCTTCATATTTAAAGATGATGACAAAATACTAGTTCAACCAAAATTATTTATTTAACTCCTTGTTCAGCCAAATGCTATCCTTTAAATAACTGGATAGCATTTTTCTTTTGTAACAATTATGGAAGGATAGTTCTATTATAAAAGGAAATATATTTTTATACTAATACCTTGTATTATAAGGTAATTTATTTTATATTCATAACATGAGGTGAAAATATTGGAAATTAATAAGGAAGTCTTAAAAGGGCACATCGATACTCTAATCCTCTCATTACTAAGTAAACAGGATATGTATGGATATGAAATAGCAAAAGTTGTCCGTGAAAAGAGTAAAGAACAATTTGAATTAAAAGAAGGAACTCTGTACCTATCATTAAAAAGACTAGAAAAAAATGAATGGATCACATCGTATTGGGGGGATGAACAAGGGCCAGGGGGAAGAAGGAAATATTATAAACTTACATCACTAGGTAAAGAAGGATTTGAAGAAAAACGTTCAGAATGGCAATTTGTAAAGAAAATTATTGATACGTTCTTAGAAGGGGAAGAGAAATATGAAAAAAATTGAAGCGTTTGTTGATGAGGTGTATCACAGTTTCGGTGGTAATAAAAAAGAAATAGAAGAATTAAAAGCGGAAATGAAAAACCACCTATTAGAGGCAGTTCACGAATTGAAATCAGAAGGAAAGTCTGATCAAGAAGCGATTGATATTGCCATAGAACGTTTCGGTGGAGAAAAAGAAATGAGATCCATTGTGGGTCAATTGTTTAAAGTGCAAAAACTATTTGCTAGACGAGTACTTTATACTGCACTTGCGGCAATTATGCTGCCCGCTCTCCTTTTTTTGTATTATTATTTTTCCGAAAAAGATTATTATATTGAAACTGATGAAACCTCAAATAACATCCTTCAAATATTAGGAGATAAGGAGAGTATTACGGAAGAGACACAAAAAAAAATTGAAGATGTGTTAAATAAAAAAAACTTCATCCTTGAAATTGAAATCTTTGATAGTAAGAAATTATTTTCTGCTGGCCCTGAACCAGCTCCAAGTTTTCAATTTAAAAATAATTTGAATTTTATTGATAAATTTCTACATAAATACCATCTAGAAGGTGGACATAGTCATGGTAATGAAAATTGGTATATGAAGATGGATGTTAAATCCTATGATGAATTATTATCCAATGTTGTATTGCCTATCGGTATTGTGGTCTATTGGGTACTCTTTGCTATCTGGGCAATTATTAACTCCTATCATCAACGCAGGCTAAATGTAGGATGGATTATTTCATTTTCATTGTTTAATGCGTTGGGGTATTTGATTTATGTTTTAGTGGGAAAAAGGAAAGTAACGGCTTCGTAATGGTGACTTAAAAAAGGAATTATATCTACTTCTCTTTGTTTACAGGGAAGAATTTGTAGGGGATGGTCGGGACTATCCCCTTTTTTATGGTACTAACAGAGCAGTTTATTGAGATTAACTTCTTATTTAACTAATGGGAGAGCTGTCATTTTGGCGGCTTTTCTTAAAATTAAATGATGCTTTATAATTATAAATGGAAAGGTGTGAAGGCATATTAAAGGATTAATTATCGGTCTTATTATTATACTTTTTGTCGCAGCATTCCTGTAATAAATGAAAATAAGCTTTGGAAGAAACAGGGCAGCATTCCTGTAATAAATTAAAACTTAGCTTATGGCAGAAACGTGGCAGTTTTGTTTAAGTACACTATTTCACGTAATATAATAAAGACTCTCAAAGTAAGTAACGGTTTCTCTTTTAGGGGACAATAGAAAAGTATTAAAGATCACAAAAATTTTATATCCAAAAAAGCATCGGTTTTAGCACCAATGCTTTATCAATTTAGAATAAAAATAGTAATTGCTAATGTATTGACATTCTATTTTGCTGTTCTGCCCCGATATACATTCAAAGTAATTGCATTTAATATGATAGTTACCAAGAGAAGAGCTGCTGAAGCGAACGCCACGGCATACATCGTGTCCATAAGGGCTCCCCAATCTTCAACTGTTACCTTATGATAAGTATAAAAAATTTGAAAACATAACGAAATACTGCAAGCACTGATGCTTATTATTGATAGAGCAACCCAATTTTTATTTTCTTGTTTTTTCTCTCGTGTTAGATTAACAATAGGAAGTATCAAAGCGATTAATCCAAGCAAGAGGCTTGCAAGATTTAGCCAACCATACATATCCATAATCCCCCATTTGTTGAATAATATGAAATTAATATCTATAAATTTATCCTATCATAACTTTCTATTATTAGTTGAAATATTTTACCATAATAAAATATCCTCTATTTTAAACCTGTTATTTGCAATCCCTAAACGCTGTGCAGGAGTCAATTTTTACTTATCGTAAGATTTGTAAGGTAAACAGAAATGAAAAATAACGTATAAAAAAGGTCTTCTATGACTGTGGTTTTTATTTGTTATTTTATTTTTTTATGAATTTCATCAATTTGTTTTCTGTGTCTTGGTGTTAACTGGAGTGGAGTCAATTTTTGTTTTTAAAAAACAATTGTATACATTTGTTTACAAGAAATATGTTTACAATTGTTTACTTAAGTGGTAATTTAAAGGCAAGAGGTGTTTTGATTGTCAGAATATAGAAAGAAAATGTTTAGAGGAGCAAAGATTGAAGATTGTATTATAGATTTTATTGAAATGGAAAAAGAGTTAAACACATCATTGGAAACTACTGATAAGCAGGAAAGACAAATGCTTCTTGGTATGAGTAAAGCACTTCGGTTAATTGTTAATCGGTTAGTAAGGGAATTTGATTACACTGTGGGAGGCGATATAGTGAATGCCAAGCTGAAGGATTTCATTAGCTCTATTGAAAGAAGAGTTAATGAGGCAAACAAACAAAGCAGTATTAGTATGAATGACCTTTTAAATAAAATGTTTTATGATGACATTCCTGATGAGGCTAAGGAAGAAATAGCAAAAGTGCCAACTAATTATCAAAAAGGTTTATGGGAAGGTATGGCTTTAGGCTATGAGAAAATTATAGTTGATCTGCAAGTAATCCTCCATTCTGAGGAGAATAATAAGCTATCACTTTTAAAGATTAACGCAGATAAGTTTGAAAAGTTAGCACAAATGTTTAAGGATAAATGGAAAGAGGATGAGATGGATTACAGAAGTGGATTTATGCAAGGGGAAATGTCTGCATACACACTAATCAGCATAGAAATGAAAGAAATCTTTTCTATATAGTTCCTAAAGTTAAAAGATTCAAGGAGTGATTATATGAGTTTTCTTCATTGGTATGATTGGATACAACCTACAAATCCATACGCGTCCTTTTTTTTCGGTATAATTTTCACAATTATTATTGGAATAACAGTATGGATTAATACAAGAAAAAAAACAATGGCAGGTTTTGCAGTTTTAGCGGGAATTTCTTTTTCAGCAATATTTGTATATATTTTAGTGTTAACAGGATTTTATAGCTAATACATTTTTAATTATGCAAAAAAAAGAGTATTATAGCATTCCTGAATAATTGTACTAAAGAAAGAGGGCCAGTAATCTAAAAAGGATTGATAACCATTTTGACTATGGCTCAACATGGCAGCATTCCTGTAATAAATGAAACCTAGCTTATGGAAGATATACTAAAAGAATGAACTACTAGTTATGGTGAGGGGGTTCGTAAAGTAAGTGATAGATAAACATTTTCTTAATAAAAAATGCGAAGGAAATCATTGTCAGTTAAGAGGTAGCCGCCCTTTAAAGAATTGGAAGAGGACAGAAATGAATTGGTATTGTGAAGAACACTTTCATGAATATGCTGCATTAAGAAAACAAAAGTTAAGTGCTTTTATAGAAAAAAATAGAGATCTTGAACAGAGGAAGAGTCTTAGTGAAGAAGAATTGAGATTGTACAAGCATTACACGGAAGAAAATTCTTAATGCCAATTATTATAATTGGCATTTTATTTGTATTATGAGTTTTCATAACTTAAGGATGATACAGCATTACGGTACTAACATGGAAGTTTAGTGGAAGAAGGTATGCTATAGTTTATTGTCGAATGTTTTATTCAACGATGTTGACTTAATAAAAAAGGGGAGATTATATTTGATTGAAAACGACTTCAAATTTCCTGTTAAAAAAATTACATATAAGAAAATTAATGATAAGGAATTAAGACTCTTTATTTTTGAACCAATTTTGAAGGACGCCAATAAGTCAGCTGTAATTTTTTTACATGGAGGTGGATTTTCTAAAAGTGAATGGTCATACACGCAGTTTCAACATCATGCCGATTATTTTTCATCAATTGGAATGGTCGCCATTTGTGTTGAGTACAGGACTGCATATGATGAATCTTTTAATCCTATTCATTCTATTCAAGATGCAAAATCAGCAATACGGTGGGTACGTCACAACTGTGTGGATTTACAGATAGACTCAAACAAAATTGTTGTTTGTGGAGGGTCATCTGGTGGATATATGGCACTTTGTTGTTCAATGATAGAAGGGTTTAACGATCAGGAGGATGATTTAAGTATAAATAGTAAACCTAATGCATTAGTTCTATATAATCCAGGAGTAGATGTCACTCCATTAACCCGAGTTTACCCACAATTAAAAGAAATAGCAAAAGTTATTTCACCACTTTATCAGATTAAAGAAAATTTACCTCCTTCTATATTTCTTCATGGAACTGAGGATAGAAATATCAATATAAATCTAATTGAGCATTTTTGTAATCTCATGAAATTAAAAGGTAATCAGGCAGACTTAATCTCTTTTGAAGGCGTGGGTCATGGTTTTTTTAATTATGAAGAGCAAAATAACCGTCTTTTTACTCTAACAAATGAATATACTGAAAAGTTTTTTAAACAGTTGAATTATATAAGTTAGTTTAAATAGGTAAATTTAATAATCATTTTTGGGAGAGTGAAAAAGTGTTAATAACATGAAAACGGCCCGTTTAATTCTTCGACCGAATATGGGCAAAAGCTAACTCGAAAAAACCTGCTTCAAGAAAAGTAATGATAAATGTTGGAATGAAAAAAGAAGGGTATTAAAACAAGATATAATAAAATCAGGTGTATTTGAGGACTCAGACATATATGGATTAACTAGGTCAGATTATAAATTATATCTTGTTCATAGGGTCTTTCCTTAAATAAAAGGGAAGTCTTTTTCTTATGTCGCTAAAGTGGCAGTTTACTTTAAGTGAAACCCTTCACAATATGAAAATCAGTACATAATGCAAAATATCTGAAAATTCTTCATCTAATACCTTGCTTTATATAGTATTATATTTTACAATAAATAACAGGAGGTGGGTAAAGTTGGAAGTTAATAAGGAGGTACTAAAAGGTCATATTGATACATTAATCCTATCCTTATTACGTAATAGAGATATGTATGGGTATGAATTAGCGAAGTTAGTACGTGATAAAAGTAACGATCAGTTTGAATTAAAAGAGGGAACTCTTTATTTATCGTTAAAACGACTAGAAAAAAACAAATGGATTTCTTCTTACTGGGGTGATGAACAAGGACCAGGAGGAAGAAGAAAATATTATAAATTAACCCCATTAGGTGAAAAAGGTTTTGAAGAAAAACGTTCAGAATGGCAATTTGTAAAAAAAATTATTGATTTATTTTTAGAAGGGGGAGAAAAAGCATGAGGCAGATAGATTCATATGTTAATGAAATATATCATAATGTCGGTGGAAAAAGGAAAGAAATCGATCAATTAAAGGCCGAAATGAAAAATCATCTGTTAGAGGCAGTTCACGAATTGAAGACAAAAGGAAAATCAGAACAAGAAGCCATTGAAATAGCAATTAGCCGTTTTGGGGGAGAAAATGAAATACGTTCTGTTGTAGGGCAATTATTTAAAGCACAAAAAGTATTTGCAAAATGGGTACTTTATTTAGCAGTGTCATGTCTAATTACTACTGTTACTCTATTTGGTGTTATTTGGTTCATAGAAGAGCAGAATGCAAATGAAAATTCCATTGTTGCCACTAATATATTTGATGTACTCAACGAAAAAGGAACCATTTCGAATGATACGGAAAAAGAGATACAAGGATTTGTTCAAGAAACAGACCAAATTTCGAGAGTTGAAATTTATGATGTAAGTACTATTGGTAATAGTAATTTGTTGTTTGATTATGTGAGAGATGCAAAACCAGATTATCGCTATGAACAAAAAGTGTGGAACCCTAAATGGCTTCAAGCTGATTTCTTTCCTTATGGAAACGGTGATGGTAAACGCTGGTACGTAGAAATGGAAACCAGAAATATTGGTACTTTAATGGCCATAATCTTGTTTGCAGGGATGGCAGTTTATGTAACCTTGTTCACCATTTGGGCCACGGTCAATGCTTATAATCATAGACGTTTAAATATTGGGTGGATTTTTGTGTTTGCTTTACTAAATATTGTGGGTTATTTAATATATTTTCTAGTAGGAAAAAGAAAAATATCAGCTTAGGACTGTTGGACGACATCAGTTAAGATTTGGCTGCTGCAAGTGCAGTCTTTTTTATTCCACTGACGGGGCAGCATTACTTTAATGTAAGATAATAATTTTGAGGTTTATGAAACAATGTACTTAATCTAGAGGGTCCGTTGATCCAGAAAGGGATATCTTGTTTTACTTCGGCACTAACGTGGCAGGAATGTTTAATAAACCTAAATGATATGATAAAAGAAATATTCGCAATATGGGGTTGATTCAAAATGGATAATTGGAGGAATATGGCGATTTGGTTTGAACAAATACCAGATGATCTTCAAGCTGACTTTAACTTGAAGGAAGATAAATTTGATGAGATTCAGTATGAAAACATTCAATATTTAACTCTTTGGCATCATAAAAAGAGTAAGTTAGGCAACTTTGTTGGTATTCCAGAAAATCTGCTCTATCTAGAATTAAACTTGTCCAATATACAAGATTTCCAAGGTATAGTAAGAATGAATAAATTAAAGCGTTTAGAGTTACATTATTGTACTAAATTACAAAATGATTCTGGTCTATCTGGATTAGTCGATACGCTAGAACATTTACATATTAATCAATCAAAGAAATTTGCACCAAGCGAAGAATTATTATCTCTGAAGAATCTTCGTGTTTTGTGTCTTACTTCTTGTGGTAATCTTGAGAATCTGAATTTTTTACATCAATTTCCTAACCTAATTGACTTTAGATTTGTGAATACTAATGTGTTAGATGGTGACTTAACACCAATTTTAGACCATCCAACTATTCGAAGTGTGGGCTTTCTGAATAAGAGACATTACAATATTAAAGATGTTAAGATGGATGCTTTATTAAAGGATAAAAATGGTGGAGAGGAATTTCAAACAGTTATTAAGTATGGAAAAAAAGAGACTTTTAGATATATTTATTAATTAAAGTTGTTATCGAACTACTAACGTGGCGTTAATCCAATAAGGATTAATGCCATTATTTCTTATATCTCATTTGGAACTATCAGGGCAGGATTGTTGAAGAAGAACTTTATTAAAATTAAAATAAAATGAGTAATGTTAAACATTGGGGATTGGGGGAGAAGGTCAGTGATAAAAGGACTATATGAAGCACATTTACCAGTTAAAGATTTAGAACGTTCTATCGAGTTTTATGGAAAACTAGGTTTAAAACTGTATAAAAAATATGAGAAAGTAGCCTTTTTTTGGATTGAAGAAGGAAAAAGTTGGATTGGTTTATGGGAAGGATCAGAATCAAAAGTTCCTTATCACGTTTCATTGAGACATATTGCATTTTATGTTGAATTAGATGATATTAAGAAAGCAAAAAATTGGTTAAAGGAACGTGGGATTGAAGTAAGAGATGAATTTCATAGAGGAACAGAAGAACCTGTGGTTGTACCTAATCAAGCACATGCAATGATTTACTTTGACGACCCAGATGGAAACCATTTGGAGTTTATTGCAAGATTACCAAAAGAAATTGATCAAACAGAAAAAATGTATTTGAGTGAATGGGAGAAATTGTACTCGTAACGAAAAATAGGTATGTTTTTTACTCAATAAAATATTGCGAAACATTGTACGTAAACTATCTGAAGCATTAATTTTAGGATTTAGGAGAATTAATGCTCCTGTTTTTCCGAAAATCTTTTGGAACTAGAAGGAGCAGCATTCCTGTAATAAATGTAAACTAGCTTATGGTAGAAATTGGGCGGGTTTGCGTCTCCCCTTCGAACTGAAGGGGGCTTTTCTACAATTGTTTTCTATATTGACTGGGTGTACAAGCCATTAGTTTTACAAAATTACGATAAAATTGAGTTTCTGAGGAGAAACCAACTTCATTTGCTATTTCTAAAATGGTTCTATTTGAGTTTTCTAATAACTCTTTTCCCTTATTAATACGTAATATTAAAATATATTGATGAGGTGTAAAATTTATAGTCTTCTTAAAAGTTCTTAGGAAGTGGTATTTACTTTGTTTAGATATTTTAGATAAATTCTCAATGGTAATTTCTCTTGCATAATTTGAGTGGATATAATCTAGGACGTTATTCAGATGTGTATCAGATAACAACTGGTGTTTAAGGTCTTTATTTTGTTGACTGCCTTTTAGTGTCTTAAAAAGGTAATTAAAAATAGTATTTTCTACATCATACAAAAATGTATTAGAATTTTGATTATCGCTAAATAAGTATGGTGATAACCACAACTTCATGTTGCTTTTTAAATCATTTATAAAGAGATTTTGTTCTTTGGAAAATTCTATTTCTTGCTTAATTAAAAAATTTTCTTTAGCCCAGTTATTAAACACATCACTTTTAAAGCCAATAATCAAAAAGGAACTTGGAGTACTATTTATTTGATGACCGTGTACGGATAAAGGATTAGCTATAATTGATTGCCCACATGATAAAACTGTCTCTTTATTTTCTATTACAGTATTTAGTTGTCCTTTAATGGGGATAGAGATCTGATAAACATCATCATGTGTATGAATAGAATCACACCAATTTTGTCCACTAATCTGTAGGAACTTTACGTTTGGTAACTTTATGTGAAAATCAATCATCTTAAATAGGTTTTAAACTCCTTTCTGTATCTAAAATTGCTCTTAATAAAAGCAACTAATGTAATGTTTATTGTTTAATTTTACTTCATTATTAATATAAAGGTAAGTTACTTGTATTAATTTATTGAGGTGAAATTAATGATGTTTAAGAAGAAATGTTATTTAGTTTATGGGATTGCGCCTAAAGATTTGAACGCTAAAGGATCAAATTTTGCTTTGAATGAATGGATCAAAAATAAAGCATTAGGAAAAGTAATTTACCATGAACATTTTGCAAACAAACCACTAGGTGGTATTGCGGTTTTGGAAGTTAACACGCAGGAAGAACTTAATAATTTGAAAAATGAATATAAGGAAAAAGACTCTCACCTTTATGGTTGGAATTTAAGCTGTCATCCATTAATTCATACTAAGGATACAGAAGGTTTTATTTATCAGACACAATATACACTATCTACTTATCGTGGAATTAATATGACATATAAAATTGATAATTAGAATTTTACTAGCAGCCAATAAAATGGCTGCTTTTTTATGAGTGTAATATGGCATGAATTATGTGTTTAAATTGTAAGTTTGTGAATCAATTCACTTAAACAAACGGGGGCGTTAGTTGAACAAAAAGATCTCATCAACAGTAAATATTACGTCACATAAGTAATAACATTTGAATAAGTCTCGGATTGATTTTCTTTATAATTGCGAATTAAAAAAGTTTGTGGAATACTAAAAGAGTTCTACTTAAGGACTGATTTTAGGAGGTACATAATTATGAACAAAACAGATCTTATTAACGCAGTAGCCGAAAGCTCTGAACTATCGAAAAAAGATTCAACTAGAGTAGTTGACTCCGTAATGGAAACAATCACAACAGCATTGAAAAATGGTGATAAAGTAGAGATTATTGGATTTGGAGCTTTCTCAGTTAGTGAACGTGCGGCAAGAAAAGGCCGTAACCCTCAAACTGGCGAGGAAATTGAAATTGCAGCAAGCAAAGTACCTTCATTTAAAGCAGGAAAAAAACTGAAGGATGCTGTTAAATCATAAGAACAATGCATGGCAGAGGATTTATCCTCTGCCTATTTTTTATACATTTTTAAATTTCTTCAAACCAAGTGTTGGGTTGCGGCGGGTTCCAAGCACTAATGACTATGAATTCAAAAATAATAAGAGAGTATTTGACGTTTAACAGACAAGAGAAGAAGGATTAGCAATGAATATATAAAACAACAAGTCTGCGTTAAATGTCTATTTAACGAAAAGTTAAACAGTAAAAACTTTTGAACATTAAATTAATTGTATAAAGTATTTCGTTATCAAATTAGCAAGGAACTAATTCATATTAAAATACTTGGGAGCAGGTCAAAAGGATAAATCTAGATTTTGACCTTTTTAAAAATTTACAAATTGAGTTTTTATTGAATACGTTAAAATATTGCAGATTTAAGTATGTGCACGTATGGTCCAGTTCTTGATTTTCACCAAATGGTGAAGATGTTCAAAAAATATTGAATTTACTAAGAAGAGAAGTTTAAAGGGAAAGTAAGTATGTAGCTTTCTTTTTTGGTATAATAAAGTTAAGAATTTAGGAGAAAAAGGGTGATGACATGAGCGAATCTAAAAAGAACCAAAAAGACGAGAAAAATGAAGAGGTTCAGTTAGAAAAAAAGATTGATCAAGAAGCCTTAGATGTTGTTTTTCGATTGTATGACGAAACCTTCAAGGATTTGGTGGAAAGATGAAGTATCTATCTGCTGAGATAGCATTTGAGATTAATCGAAAGTTAATTGAAAGATATAGCGAAGGGGAAATGGTCGGAATTAAGGAGCCTAATTTATTAGATAGTGCAATTAACCGTCCGTTTCAAACCATGTTTGGTGATTCCTTATATAAGGACATTTTTGAGAAGGCTGTCGCTTTGTTTGAATCCATTGCAAAAAATCATGTTTTTCACAACGCAAATAAGCGAACTGCTTTTGCTTGTATGACTTACTTTCTTTTCATTAATGGTCACGTTTGTGTAATGAATGAGAAACATGCAGCGGATTTAACAGTGGATTTTGTTACAGGGAGAATAACTTTTGAAGAGACAGTAGGAATTATAAGGAAAAATACGTATCATAAGTAAGAAGTCGGAGCCTCGAGTTAAGCGAGTCTCTTTTTCATATGTAGATATAAATTATGTGGTTTAATAATAAGATGTACAATTAATTACTATTCGTATAATCCATATTTTACGAATAGTTGAGAAGGGTTAAATAATAATTAAGATGATTGGTTGTGACTTTTACAAAGATTTTAAAAGTCATATGGACGTAACTTGGTTTGCTGAGTAAAATATATTTATCTTCTTGCAAACGAATTGGTGGCTGTACTGTGATTGGCCATAATTTTAAGTCTTATTATTTTAACCTTGGATTGCAAAATTGTCATTAGTTTCTTAAAACATATTAATGAGAGTGTGATTATATATGAAAAGTGATTTAATCTTAAATAAGGTGTCTATAATTGAACGCTGTATTAGACGAATATATGAAGAATATAGACAAGATCCTAAAAACTTAGAGAATTATACCAAGCAGGATTCGATAATTTTAAATCTACAAAGGGCTTCTGAGGCAAGTATTAATCTCGCTATGCATATAGTTGCTACAAAGAAGCTAGGACTTCCTTCTATAACTATTGATGCTTTTACAATATTAGAAACAGAAGGAATTCTATCTCCTATTCTTTCTAGTAAAATGAAGGATTTGATTTCGTTTAGTAAGGAAGCTGTTCAAAATTTGAATGGCATAAACTTAGTTAATCTACAAACAATCTTAGATACTCATTTAGTTGTTTATTTTGAGTTTACCAAGACAATTGTCTTATATTAACTAATAAACCATAAACATATTATGTTAACTACTATTCGTAACAATTGTGTTATACGAACAGTTATTCTATTTTTCTTTTATAATTCCTAAGCTCTTTAGCTCTCTTGATTCCTTTCATCTGCCTCTCCCTGGCTATATCCATTTCAAATTGCGCGACAGATACCAAGGTATTCAAAATAAGTTCTCCCACCGGAGTATCATCTATCATGCCCATGTTCAGCACTCGGATAGCCGCTCCTTTTTGGCGGATAGACCTAATAATCTTTAAACCGTTCTCTCATGTTCTGGCAATTCGATCTATCTTTGTGACAATAATTAAATCGCCTTTTTCAATTGTCTCCATCATTTTTTCAATTGCTTCTGTTTGCTGTTCTGCCAGTCACTTTCTCCCCAAAAATTTTTTCACATCCATGCCCTTTTTATATTGTTCTCTTTGAATAGTGTTGTCTTGCTTCGTGGTACTCACTCGCGCATAAACGTATATCAAAAATCTTTGCCTCTTACCTGGTAAGATCTATAAAATTATAGCAAATTTTTGGATTACCTAATTGGAATAGATAGAGTTTTTCTAGAGATTAGTTGGAGACTCTCCCAAAAAGATACTGTTTTTTGGGAATCTATTTTAAATATAAGATTAGGTTTCATGAAGTTGGGGGAATTTTAAATTTATCTCGCTTTAATTTATAACCAGTGCTACATTTACTTAGATAGAGAAGGAGTTTTGAGTCATGGCGCATATTAATTTCAAATCAGTATCAAGAACTGATAGCATTGGAGATTCAGGAAATCCAACAATCACAATGAATCTAATAGCCACTGTTGAAATACTAGGTTTAACATTTCCTGTAACAGTTAGTTATGAAGATGGTTCCGTATTCTATGATGATGAATATGTAAGAAAGCAGCTTCGGGATGCAAAACTTACTGCTATGTTCCGTCCAACCCTTCGTGAATGGATGAAGAAACAAGTATAAAAAATCTTGTGTTGCTAGGGAGGTCATACTTGAAATTTAAATTGGTTTCATGGATGGTTATAGGGTTAAGGTTTCTATACACTCCTGGCAATATCATTTCAAAACAAAGAGGGTGTACCATTGTTGGCATACCCTCTTTACTTTTCATTATGTTTATAGAGGTCGATTATTTCTTTTTCAAACATTATCATTCTCTCCTTTTGTTAAACTACTTAAACAGCATCTTGTAATAAAAAAATCACCCTAACCAAAAGTTAGAGTGATTTTATATGTGTTGCTTATACTAAATTTTCAGGTGCTACTTTCACTTTTTTGTGCTCTAATACCACCAGTGTTTCTTGAATACCAAATTCCTGTGTTTCTAATAAGAAAGTTATTAATCCTTCTGTAATGGTTTTATAAGAATCTGTGATTTGATATAAACCATCCAAAAATTGTTCCAGAATGTTTTCATCAACATTTTCAATGGGGGCAGGTAAATACTCTTGACCCTCATATTGAAACGCCTTCCAATTAGTATAGGAAACAGCATCTACAATGCAGCCAAATGCTAATTCTTTTGTTTCATCAGTTTCATCTTGCATAAGCATAAAGAGACCAGTTTCCTCTGTACCATCGTCTAGCAAGTTATAAATATCATCAGCTGAATACCTCTTATATTCGACCCATTCCCAACATGCTTTTAAGGCAGTCTTTACAGCACCATAATTTGCTGAAGTAGTTAATATGTTTGACACACCATCACTTAATAAAAGTAAAAACATAACCTGCTTGTCCGTGTTTAATTCTTTAAATTTACTTATCATTTCATCCTCCACTTATTCAACGAACTGACCATTTTGCAGTACGAACTCTTGTTTACCTGACACTCGTACACCGTCTTTTACCTGAGTTGTTACTACTATCGATAAGTTCGGATACTTATCCGTAAATTGTTTAAAAATACCTGCAGCTTTCTTTGGATTAGATATCCCTTGAGTACAAATTGAACATACACCTGTTGGATTTGATTGATGCATATAAATGGTTCCTTTTACATCATTAGGATCTATTCCCAACTCTTTAATAGCTGCATCGAATTCTGCAATTACACCTTCTTCAGCGTGTTTTAGAAATTGAATATGTCTTGGGTTGGTTTGACTGTATGGTGCTTGTATATCACGGTCAGGGAAAATATCATCCAAGTCTTTCAAGCCAGCTTCTCTTCGAACTTTAATTGAACCACCTTTAAATACTTTATCTTCTAATCCTGGTATATCAGCTGCCTTTCCAACCGCTATAGTATGGGTTTCAGGAACTTTCCACTCTGCTCGGATATCATCCAAATCAGAATCCTTCAACACAGTTTCTACTTTAGCTTTACTTACCTGGTTGCTGCGTCCTGATAACATACTCAACAACTCTTCTTTTTCGCTATTCATAGAACCTAAGTTTAGAGACCTCGATTCACGATACTTATTAACATTTCCAACACCATCTGCCACTCTTAACTGCGGACCAAAATTATTCAATTGATTACCCAAATCATCTAACCAAGCTTGGGTTACATCTCTTCCTTGTTTCCCCAGCTGAACAGAAGAATTTACAGCCTGTTGTCCTAACCTATTAGCTTCTTTAGCCATACTTGGTACGAATGGTAAACCAGCAAAAATACCCTGTGCAAGACTAGCTTTTCTCTGCTCATCTGTTAATTCGTTACCCAACATGTCTTTTCCTGTTAGATATTCAGACAGACCATTTGCAGAAATAAGGCCATAAATACCCATCTCCGTTTTTTCTAATGTAGAAAAGGAACGAACATTCTTGTAAGCACTCATCGCATGTTCAGCAGCACTAACACCCTTAGTAGCGGAGTAAATCCCTTTACCACCTTTTACAGCTCTTCCAGCCCAACCCACAACAGGAATGAATCCAGCTAAAGCCATGGCACCGGCAGTAACTCTTTGAGTAGTAGAAAGCTTTTCTCCAGTTACTGGATCTACTCCTTCAGTTCCCCTTTTATAATCATAATACCCACTAAATTCTCCTGCAAATGTTTTGGTACCTTCCCAAAAATCTTCATACCAAGGGCGATTTTCTATTTCTCTGGCTTCTTTTTCATCTTTCTTAAACGTCAGATAACTATCGGTAACTTCTTCTGCTTCTGACTTTACTTGGTATGCTTCACTAGCATGAAATGCTTCGGAATTAAAGTTAATAGGAGTAATAGTGCTACCTTGCTTAGTCGCTTCTAACAAAGCACCAAATAATTGGATTACATAACCTTCTTCTCCTTCAGAAGAATTATATTCCTCCTTTAGCTCCTGATCTAGTTCATATACAACATCTAGTGTTTTGGTTCTTTTCTTATGTATGTCTGCCATTTTGTCATCGAACTCGGAGCGGGAGAAAGAGTCTAATGATACTAAATCATCTATTTCTCGAAAGATATTGTCTAAAGCCCTCTTTTGCTCCGTAATCATTTCATCTGCTATTCTTTCCTTTTGAGAAACGGCAGTTTCTAAGAAGTCTGTTTCGACTCTTGTATTGCCTCCTAGGTCCTTATCTTGGAGTTTGTCGGCAACTCCTTCAAAAAAAGCAATTTGCCTGTCTATGAGCCGCTGCCAGGCTTCTACAACATCAATTTGACCTTGGTAAAAACCTTTTATAGCTTCAGCACCTTTTCCTTCAAAGTCATCTAAATCAACTATTTCACTAAATGCCCTTTTTAGTTGAATAAATTGCTCTCTTAGATTTTTGTAATGTTTTGCTCTAGCTTCCATAGAATCTTGTAAACTAGAAGAATCTAAAATTTTCATACTATCTCCTCTCCCTTTTAAGGATTAGAAAAATCACAATTAATTTTACCACTTATATGGTAATAGCTCATCGAACTAATTACTTAAAAAAAGACACTTCAATCTAAGTTGAAATGTCTTTTGTAATATATAAAGTTAAATTCTTAGTTGGTTTTTAACTTTTCAAAACGATGCCCATAATTGGCTTTGCGCCGAAAAACAACTATCCCTGTGTTTTCTTCTCCAGTAGGCTTTTCATTATTAATGTTTAAATTAATTTTTTTGGGGGTTATGATCCAATACCTTTGAGTATTTGATTCGTATTAAATAATTTATTGCGCTTCATCCAATGTGATAACAAGGCGCGCGGTAATACCAAACTTGTGTATATTGATCACTCGGAATATCTCGCGCAACTAGCGATTGCCAGTTGGATTGCCTTTGGAATTACAAGTAAAAGAACACCGAAAATGTAAAATGTATAAATCGGTATCTTTTATTCTTGGTATGGTTTTTGTTATATTTACCCAAATAAAAAAGATGCAGATTGCTCCACACCTTCTTATCTTCCCATGAATCTTTTATAGACACTATCTGGATTATGACGATGTCCAAAGCCATGAAGATAGATAACTCCATTCACTTCCCGATATATCGTACGCAAATCGGCTGGATGTTTCTTTACTCTTTTACTTTGATAGTGGTAAGAACGGTATCCCGCATAATTATCTTTAAGTTCCCCACCAATTTGAGGTTTTCTTCTGATTAGAATAAGTGAGCGAAAAACATTGTCAGCAGCTGAATCGAAATCTGGTTCATTTGGAAAAACATTGGCTAAAGCTACAACGTCCGCAATGACATCTGCAGGTACATGTTTAATACCTGCCATTGTAGTAATTCGACCAATCGTTTCTGCTATTTTTGTATTACTTATCGCCATCTAGTGGAGCCTTGAACTTTTCTGGATTAGACAAGAAAAGGGCAACTGCATCTTGTGCAGATTCTTTTCCACCCATAACAAAATCTGATTCCTTACGGTGCAAACGATGTCCATATAACGCTTCAACTTCTGCTGTTTCGAGTTCTGCTTCTAATTCTGCTTGAGTTTTTTCTAATACTTCCATGTAGGTTACCATCGCTTCATATACCTCCGGCTTGAGTAAAATTGCTTTTGTTTCGTTGCGATCAACGACCTCCATTGCAGATAATCGGTCCAAATCTTCACGCCATTGTGTTGAACGTCCTAGCTGTGTGACACCTACTCTACTTCCCATTTGGAAACCATGACGGATTTTTTGTACTTCTTCAATTGCTTTGGCAGACAATTTACTCATCTCCTTCTCTTTCATATTGTTTTCACCTCCCATTATATATTATAAATATGTAACTGTACACTATTATGTGTAGTTAAGTGTATATTAGAATATGTCTATTTTTGTACAATTATTATGTTCAATCTTGTTGACTTTTAGTCAATAAAAAAAGACAGCCCTATGGCTGCCTTATATCTTTTGGCTAAGCTGAATCATTATAGAAGCCCTTTGCTCTAAAAGTATGATTTTCACAATTTCTTGACCCAGCCAAGTTTATTGTTAAGTGTAATTAGCTATATAATATTCCAGTTATTAAAAATGCTAAAGATCAATCTTAGCCATAATGAGTAAAGTCATATGCTGAGGGGAATTTCTACTTAAAATGGTATATTATCTATAATAAATATAGATAATAAAATTACCCTAGTCTTAAAGCATCATTTAAATCTGATGTTATTCTAATGCTATTTTCCCAGCCCCTGCAAACGCTTTAAAACAGCTTCAATAAATTGGGATGTATCAATAAAGTTCGATTGTATAGAAGTTTCTAAATGTAAGTCCTCAAGATAAGTAACATTTGGTATATGGCTTAACTTCTTCTTTAATATAGAAGGGGAGTAGACTTCCCAGTCTCTATTTTCTTTATGTTATCCCTTAAGAGAACCCTAATTAACCTGCCAAGTTTCTACCATAAGCTGCGTTTTCAATTATTACAGGAATGCTCCCACGTTTCTACCATAAGCTAGTTTTTTTATTTATTACAGGAATGCCGACCTGTTTATTCCATAAGCCAAGTTTTCGTTTGTTACAGGAATGCTGCCAAATTTGTGCTATAAGAATGATTACAGGAACTCTGGACATATAGTTTTAAAATTAACATGTTTTTTCCTTCATTAATCAAATCCCCTTTAATTTAACAACATTACGGATATTATTCAGATGGAGATAACATTTTAATAAAATATTTTGGGGATTCCGTAAACCCTTGACGCATATAAAACCTATGTGCATCTATTCTCCTTGAGTGGCAATGCACTTCGATTCAATCGCAATTTCTCTTTATAGCTAAATCAGTGCAATATTCTTCAATCTTACGTCCTATCCCCTTACTTCTGATGTTCTTATCAACCGCAAGGTAACTTATCCTTGCGAAATCTCCTTTTACAGCTAACTGAGGTATAAAATGAATCGAAATTAAAGCTATAACACTCTGATCTTCTTCAAATACTAATAATACCTCATTCGGATTACTAAGAAGTGTTTCAATTTTTTCCTTTATAAAAGTTCCCGTATAATTTTTTATTACCGCTCCAGATGCTATTCTAAAGGACACACATCCTCCCCCCTTTAAATCCCCTACATTATCTTATTGCACTATCCTGTCCTGTTTCTTCCATAAACTAAGTTTTCATTTATTACAGGAATGCTGCCCTGTTTGTTTCATAATATTTATTACAGGAATGCTGCCCCTTAGGACCAAAACAATGAGGTTATATATATTAAGTTATGATCCTTTATTGAGATTTCCTAATAAAATATAGTAAGGAATTTTTGGTTTTATTAAACAATAAATAATTATAAAAATAAGCCGATATATATATTGTCCAACACGAGAGTATTATCTGCCAAATAATACTCTTTCTTTCAGAAAACCTTAAAAGCCTACTTTCCCATCCCTGGTGAACTGGTGCTTTTAAGGTTTTTTCACATAAAAATTGGATTAGCTGGACACAATTTTAAAGTAGCAGCAAGAGTCTGTCTTGCTACTTTTTGTTCTTTAAAAAGGAACTAAAAAAAGAGACGCGTTGCTATAAACTGGTCTCTTTTTTGTTTCTATTTGTATACTCAAATAAATCTTAAAACACTACTCTTTAGTACTTATCAACTGTTTTCTGTTCTCTAATTTAAGTTACTGAATTAGCCTCACTCTGTTCCAAAGTAGTTCCCATTATCTATACAAAAGAAGTTAATTATCACGGTTTTTTTCTCCCCATTCACATAACTGTTCTAAAACAGGGAATAGTGTTTCTCCTTTATGCGTAAGACTGTATTCCACTTTAGGAGGGATTTGAGGATATTCTTTTCGTATAACCATCCCATCTGCTTCCAAATCTTTAAGTTGTGAACTCAATGTTTTATAGGTGATAGTTCTTAATCTTCTTTTCATCTCATTAAAGCGAACGGGTTGATTTTCCGAAAGGAGATACAGAATTAGCATTTTCCATTTCCCTCCAACAACTGACAAGGTATATCCGAAAGGTGTCTCTTGGATATTACCCTTTTCTTCAAAATCAGCCATACTCATATTAACACTATCCTTTCTGGTAGTATCTATCTAAAAAGTGCGTACTATTTTTTTCTTTGTATTCATTTTATACTTACCTTACTTTGAAATAAAGGAGAGAAAAAAATGACTAATGTTAAAACCTACAATCACAACCTATGGGATCATGGCATTACCCAAGGATACAGCGTCAACGGTACTATCTACATTTCGGGTCAATTTTCACACGATAAAGATGGTATGTTTGTTGGCAAAGAGAGTATTGAAGCTCAGACTCGACAAACATTTGAGAACCTCGATCGAGTATTGAAGGAAATGGGTGTCACGAAGTCCAACCTCGCTTATGTGGAAATCTTTCTAACAAATCCGCAAGAGCACTCCGAGGCAGTCATTAGTCTGTTCAAGGAATATCTAGAACAACACAGACCATCAGGCAGTCTCATCGGTGTGACTTACCTGGCGTTCCCAGAGCAATTGATTGAAGTCATGGCTGTCGCACACACTGATTAAACAAGCTACATTTTAAACACAAAGTAATTATGTCAACCATATTTAGGTCATATTATAACAATTAAATCTGTAATGATTTTGAATTAAATAAAAGAAAGTATCATTACAGATTATTGTTATCTGTAATTCCTTATTGCTTATGTCATAAACCTGCCATGTTTTTACCATAAGCTAGACATTTATTTAGTACCAGGAATGCTACCAAGCTTGTTACATAAGAAAATGACTTCCCTATTTAACTAAGGAAAGCCACAGTACAGTTAGTTTAATTAAGGTAATATAAATGGCAATAACACAACAATAAATCCTAAAGCCAATAAAATTTCTCCCAAAACTTTAATTTCATAGGTAAGTTACGTCTCAAATGTCCACTCAGGTCTGTATAGACCCTGGTTGTTTCGCAATTTGTTGGGGTATTTCTTCTAAAAATTGTTTCCTCTTCTCATCTGTTGTCAAGTTAACTCTAGAAAAATGTATCCATTTGGTATATTCATTTTTAATTCCTAAGTCATCTAGAGTTCGGTTAATGAAAACTCCCTGAATAGCATTTCCCGCTTCAGATTCAATATACTCTTTATCCGTTGTAGAAGTTGAAATGACCGTTGTTTTTTTTATATTGGTCAATAATCCTATCAGGGCACCTGTTTGTTTATCTTCTAGGAAACCAAAGCCACTCAACATCACTTTATCAATGAACCCTTTTAAAATAGCAGGTAAATCCCACCACCAGACAGGAAATATAAAAATCAACTCAGTTGCCTGGCTTAATTTTTTCTGATATTCCTTAACTAATTCGTAAGGCGTTTCACCTCTATTGAATAGCTTCAATTCTTCACTCGTAAACACGGGATTAAACTCGTCTTTATAAAGATCGATTACTTGAAATTTTTCTCTCTTATCTTCTAAGTCATTCGTTATCGAAGTTAAGATTGCATGATTAAAACTTCCTTCCCATGGATGTACATAGACAATTGTTTTCATTATTATTTCCTCCTTTTTTCCTTCCTTAGCATCATACTTTAATGTAAATTCATTTTATTGTATTCTATAACATGCTACAAGTACGGTAATTAAAGTGCGATACTAACCTAAAGGAGAGTGCTAAATGGAAAAAGAATCTTATGTATTTAATGGTCATTTGAAGGATACTGGTTTTGGATATACTTTGTCATTAATTGGTGGAAAATATAAAATGACAGTTTTATATGCTTTATATTTAAACAATAACCCTATTCGTTATAACCAGTTGAAACGGATGCTTGGCAATATTTCTTTTAAAACATTAACCAATACACTAAAGGAGCTTGAGGGTGATCAACTAATTAATCGGAAAGAATATCCTCAAGTACCTCCAAAAGTAGAATATAGTTTATCGGAAAAGGGACTATCACTAATACCTGTATTAGATGCAATTTGCTTTTGGGGAGAAGAAGAATTAGATAAAAGAAATGAGGTCACGATTAACTTGAACAATAAATAAAGAAGACTGTCTGGTTATCAACTGTAAATAACACCTGTCGAATCGAGTTAAGGAAATAGAGCAGTTAATCATCATAATGAAATCGTTCATATTCGAATAATGCTTTGAAATCCTTCCCATTTCCATTCAGCTATAAATTGCGGATCCTCAATTAGAGCCATTGGGAAATTAACATGGTACCATCACCTCTTTCAAGAAATGGTACCATGTTTATTATAAGAGATTATAATGAAAATGCATGGGTCTCAGCGTATGCTGATGGTCGCATCTACGCCTTTAACGTTGGTTACACAGTTCGTAATGGACGGAGGAAACTCATTCGACTACGCGATCACAGAGCAAGCCCAGGTGATGTCACGCTTGCTTAACGGAAGCCTTTCTGCTTGCACCACCGTCGATCCACTCTGCGATCTTGTACGTCGTTGTACCGTAGAAACCCATTAGCGCGAAGCAATCGAACACGGCACCATGATGGTCCGAATTCATTTGTCGCTTTTCGTGCTACTGTCGGCGGCGAGCATAGGCATCAGCATCGCCAAAACATGGCCTCTCCTCAGCTCCCAAAAGTCACGCTGTGGTCAGGATCGGCCTGCACGTCGTGGGGTGTCAGCGCCTCGATCGCTACCAACGGGTTCCAGTAATCCCAGTAGTGGGTGATGAGCGCGTCGTCATCAGTCCGAACGACGGAGATGCACGTTTGCTCGTACGGCTTGCCGGTTGGAAGCGCCGTTCCCGTCGAGCGGAATTCGGCGATCACCAGATTCGGATCGACGGTCTCGTGGAACACAAGGTCGACGAACTCCACGTCAAAGGTCTTGGGAAAGTTGCTCATGTGAGCAAACAGTGCGTCTCGTCCCGTTACTCGTTTGGGTACACCGGCCGGCGCATACGGGAACTCGAGCACCGCGTCCGAGGCAAACAGCTTTAGCCATTCGTCGACGTGTCCTGCAGCGGTAAGACGCAGGTGCTCGGTCAGGGTGTGCCGGGCAGCGGCGCGGCGGGTGTTATCATCTTTTTTCAATGTCATGTTATGTTCACTCCTTGGATAGTGGTTGGTATTCGACTGTTCAAAATAACATAAATAAATTATCTTCTTCATTCCATTGGTATTTATCACTTTGTTCTATGAAACCACCACCCTTCAAATCTAAATGACAGTCAGTACTTACTGTCACAATGTGGACAAAAAAATTGGGATTAAAGCCTTAGTGAATATCTACACAACTTATATCTTTTTTCCACAATTATCAATTGCTGCCAACAGTATTTTATCCATTGTTGCTCAAATTCCCACTCCTACTCATTCGATCTCCTTTTCCTTTGACTGTCAGTGGTGACTGTCATTTTAAGGACATATTATCTTAGTTTATATTATATGTCAAGGCTCATTATAAGAACTCTGGCCTCAGGATCCGCCTGGCTCAGTATGCTCTGACCCTTTACCCACAGCTACTCATATTGTTTTTGAAATAAGGCGGTATTGAGCCGCTGCTGATGGAACCCAAGTGTCTTTTCTTTAGAATCATGTGAACGATAACCGGTCCGAGTTTGTTGGATTGACACTTTTAACGACACCTCTCGATTTAATATGAGGCATCTTTTTTCATTCGTCTCATTTATATTTGACAATGTTATGTACTTTAGCTACTATAACAACAATGACAGTGTTTGCTGACATGATTAGAAAAGAGGAATGAAGATGTCTAACAATACAAAATTAAGCAGTAGGGAGAAATTAATGACGGCTGCCATTGACTTAATTTCAAAAAAAGGCTATAGCAGTGTAACAACTCAAGAAATTGCTACTTCTGCTGGTTTAAGTGAAAAAACATTGTTTCGCCAATTTGGAACGAAACAAAACTTATTAGAAACAGCCTTTGACCATTATCACTATTCAGAAGAAATGGCCAAGATATTTAATGAAAGGCTCGTATGGGACCTACAAACGGACTTAACATTGATCTGTAGAACATATCATGAAATTATGAATCGTAATCGAAAAATGATTATGATTAGCTTGAAAGAAGAAGATAATTTACCTGGCTTCAGAGAACGAACAATAAAACATCCTCGTCAACTGATGGAGGTTTTGACCAATTATTTTAAAACTATGTATGATAAAGGAAAATTGATTGAAACGAATCCGGAACTACAAGCTTTTTCATTTATGTCCCTGAATTATGGTACATTTATAAATCATCTGAATGCAGGATCTTATTTTCCAGCTCTCTCTTTAGAAGATATTATTAAAGAGTTTGTATGGCTATTCTCTAGGGCCTTAACTCCCTAGTTTTTTCCAACATTGTGACAGTAAGCACTGACGGTCATTTGTTTGGTTATTCATAGAATCGAGGAGAATTTAAATGAACAGCAAAGCTGCTACAACAAATAAAACAGGCCAACTTTTACTCCGTGTTCTAGTCTTCACACTTATCATTTCAGTTATGAACGGAACGATGTTTAATGTGGTATTGCCAGTAATCAGCAAGGAATTTGAACTCACCGCATCACAAGTAACTTGGATTGTCTCAGGTTACTTGATTGTGTATGCCATTGGCACAGTAACCTATGGGAAATTATCAGATAAATTTAGCATTAAAGCTTTAATTACGTTTGGTCTTTTACTTCTCGCGGCTGGGTCCATTGTGGGTGTGGTGGCTACACAGTATTGGATGATCATCGTTGCGAGGATCTTGCAAGCTGCTGGTGCGGCTGTGATACCTGCGTTGGCCATGATAATTCCTGTTCGTTTTTTTTCACCTGAGAACCGTGGTCACGCTTTGGGAACTTCTGCAATCGGTACTGCTCTTGGATCAGCACTTGGTCCCATTATTGCTGGATTCGTCTCGAGTGCTTTAAATTGGAAATTTCTCTTTGTAATACCTCTGCTCTCTCTAATCACGTTACCCTTTTATAGAAAGTATTTGGATGATCTGCAAGTGACAAACGAAAAGATTGATTATATTGGCGGTATTCTGTTGGCAGGAACAGTATCCACTTTCTTACTGGCACTTTCACAATCAAATATCTGGTTCTTATTAAGTGGATTAGTCATCTTAGTTTTGTTTATCCTGCGAATTCGCTATGCTTCCGTTCCCTTCGTGAATCCAGTGATATTTAGAAATAAAGAATATTCGATGGGGATGGCCATTACATTTGTACTCATCGCGGTTGGGTTCGGCATCCCATTCCTGACACCGCTTATGTTATCGAATGTTAATGGTCTGTCTCCTGCATTAATTGGATTCATAATGTTGCCTTCAGCCCTTGTTACAGCGTTTCTTGGTCGAAAGGGCGGAAAATTAGCTGATGAGAAAGGGAATCCTTTTCTACTGTATACTGCCTCAACACTGCTTGTTGGTGGTTTTATTATTCTCTCTTCAGTCGTAGGGATGTCACCTACGTATACTCAAATTTTCCTCACACTAGGTGTACTGGGTCAATCTTATATGCAAATTGCTATGTCAAACACCATTTCACGTACCTTGCCTAAGAATGAAATTGGAATTGGTATGGGGTTGTTATCGATGTTTAACTTTATTGCTGCAGCAGGATCTACGGCTGTCATTGGTAAGGTACTTGACGGTGGAACAAGCACTGTTCAATTAAATCCGTTTGTACATGATAAGGTTGCTTTTGTGTACAGTAACATTTTGCTGGCTCTAGCCGTGATAGTCGTTGTAATGACAGTTCTTTATTATTATAAGTTTGGACGTAAATCCAACAATAAATAAAATAACAATATATTTGAAAGGAGATGAAATCAACGAAAAATGTGTTCTGAAAGTTATTAAGTTTAGATGGAAAAATTCACGCTTAAGAATTAGTGCCGGCTTTTTAAAACAAATATATGGAGGTAAACTATATAAAAATTGCAGCAGTAGTTGGAAGTTTAAGCAAAGATTCCTTAATCTTAAAATCGAAGGATTTATTTAAAAAGGCACAAGCATGATTTCAAAGCTATTCTGGATTTGCAAGAGATTCTTTTCTACACCAAACTACTGAAGATGCACTTCCTTAACCCGTTAAAAACTTTCTTAAGAGACAGATTTTCAATTATTCCATACACTTATTAATACAGATAGGTAAGGGTTTGAAGTTATCGCTCCCTTTTGTCGGGTAGAAGGGCAACCTTTCAGCCACCGTCCCCCCTAAGAACCGTACGTGTTAGTTTCCCAACATACGGCTCAAGCATGCCTTTGTCCAAGCTTTGGCTAGATTAGTCTTGATAGTTTCTTGTTTTTGATATACCTCTTCACGCTTTTGAGTTGAATATCATTTGGAGTTTCTCCTTTTGCGGGGAATACCTTGTGGTATTCAAGGTGACAAGAGATATGAACTAATTCTAGATTTTTATATTCATTACTTCCGCCTTTAACTCTAGGGATTTTGTGATGTGTTTCTAACCCTTCAGAACCATCTGCTATTGAATGGCTACATATAGGGCATTTGTATTTTTGCTTTTTAGCTACCTTCTGCCTATAAGCTACATTATTTTTATCGAACTCTTTAATATCACGTTTCTCAAAGTATCCTTTTAAGTATTTGTTAAAAGGACTGTAATCATATTTGATTTGTACGTGCCTTAAAATCGGTGTCCAAGACATCCTTTTGAGTTGGTTATTAGTTATAGGATCAGTAAGTATCCACTTACTCTTACTTTGACCACTTTTGTCTGGTTTATAATACCTTTGACTAATCCATCGCCAACTCTTTTTTGGGTGTTGTAGCCTTCTTAGGAACTTGTATTGGGTTCTCCATATATGAGAATCCATTTCGGCAAAGACTTCTTTGGCGACACTTGGGCTCCAATTATTTGCTGTACCTATGATTATAGGATTAAGTGTACTGACAAGTACTTGTACGTTTTTTCCATAGAATTGTCTTGTTTTATCGATTACTTTCTTTTTAGCAGCTTTGATGCTATCTTTAGAAGGTTTGATAAGAATTTTATTCCCATTGTGAGTTTTGTATTTTCTTATGTTAAAACCTAAGAAATCAAACCCATTTTCAATATGATTTACTTTAGTCTTTTCTAATGCTAACTCTAAACCTCTAGTTGTTGTAATTACGTGAGCTAAAGCTTAAATAACCAGAAATATCATTAGTTCTAAAATATAAAAATCCCAATACGTATAATGCTAGGTTTTATAAACTTCCTCTATGTACCAATAACAGTTGGTTATCAATTATTGAAATAATTGTTATTTTCATTAATATTCAATATTCAATATAATTAAAAATAATAATATATAAGGAGGAAAATGGATGATACATATGAATGATTCAAAAAAAGACATTATACAGAAATTTGATCAAGGAGCGAACCAATATGATAATCAAAGAAGTAAATTAATTCCTTGCTTTCATGATTTTTATTCTATTCCCATCTCAATAATAAATAGCCCTTCTACAACCCCAAGTATACTTGATATTGGTGCAGGAACTGGTTTGTTTTCATCTTTGTTACTGAAAAAATTTCCGAAAGCCAATATTACACTTATTGATATATCTGAAAAAATGCTAGAGGTGGCAAAAAAACGATTTTCTAACTGTTCAAATATAAGTTACCTTATCCACGACTATACATCATGCAAGTTTGAAAGTAAGTTTGACATCATTGTATCATCCCTATCCATCCACCATTTAACTCATATAGAAAAGAAGAATTTGTATCAACGAATTTATACTCAATTAAATGATGGAGGCATTTTTGTAAATGCTGACCAAGTTTTAGGGGACACAACCTTTCTTGAAACTCTTTATAAAAATGATTGGAAAAATAAAGTGGAGAATAGTGGATTGTCAGAGGAAGAAATTCATGCTGCTTATGAACGAACTCAATTAGATAAAATGTCGACATTAGCCGACCAAATGGAATGGTTGAAAGAGAGTGGCTTTAAGGACGTTGACTGTATATATAAATATTTTAACTTTGTTGTATTATTTGGTAGAAAGTCTTAAATATTTTTGTCTAAAAAAGACCATTTACCATTTTCAAAAGAATGAAGATGGTCTTTTTCTTATTAAACAAAACTCCCTCAATAAACAAACACTTATCTCTTAATTACGCAGTTTTTCACCATATTGCTATCTAACTTGTTTTACTTTACAGATTTGATTAGAGAGAAACGAACACCAATCAAGCTGTTTACGAAGAAAATGAGCGCAAGAAACTAGCCAGCCTTCGGTTCATT
>NZ_JAJTTG010000027.1:0-19981 GCF_021341655.1 Bacillus sp. Au-Bac7
CCTTTTTAGCCAAATACTACATCGAGTATTAAAATAAACTTCTCTTTCCTTTTTCCCTTTACCAAATACTATAACGGATTGCTCTGAGAAGTTGATTGAACTTCTATCTAAGTTTACTATTTCTCCTATTCTGCAACCGGTAGAATACATAAATTCAAATAATGCTTTCTCAAAGGGACTAAGGCATGCTTCTCTTAATAGCTCTATTTCTTCCTCCGTCAAAAACTTAGGAATTTTACTTTCTAATTTAGGTTCTTTTATGGCCATACTTGGATTAAAAGTAATATATTTCTCTTCTTGCGCCCATCTGAATAACGACTTAATAAAACGAATGCGATGACATAAACTAGATGCTTTTAAATCACTCGCAACTTCTCCGAGATACAGTTTGATAGTTTCCGTTGTAATTTCTTCTATTTCAACATTACCTAAGTGTTTTATGAACAAGGCAGATTGAATCTTATAAGCTTTTAATGTCTGGGAAGAGTATCCTTGAATTTGTTTATCTGCTTTATATAAGTGCCAAGCTTCAGATAAAAGCATATTCATCTTTCCTATCTTTTTATTAATCAGTATTTACTAGTAATTTACAAATTATACTTAATTAATAATACTTATAGAAGAAATGCCCCCTATAGTTCAAGTGTAAATCTTCACAAACTATACCTTCATCAGTCTATTTAAAACAGGATTATTGCCTTGAAAGTACAAAAAGAAAACTAAGCAAAAAAGACATTGAACCTTTCTGGATCAACGCCCCAATTCTTTAGGCTTCTATATCAATTAATTGTGCTTTTTTAAGTAGGTCCTAATAATAATACTAATCAACCTAAGAATATTATTACCCTTTCGACAAACTCTTTTGGATATTGAAATAAGGAACCGTGTCCCGCATGGTCAAATATTTCCAACTGGCTATTAGGGATTCTATTTGCTAAGTCATATGAATTTTCTGTCGGAACCATACGATCATGATCTCCATTTATTATTAGTGTAGGTTGAACAATTTTTGATAAGTCCGCAGGCTTGTCCTTTCCCCATTTATTGATTGCATTTAATTGCATTCTATATGCTCTTAAACTGATAGTTTTATCTCGATGTTTTTTCCTTTTTTTTATTTGAATTAGAAATTCCTTAGCCTTTTTCTTACCATTCTGTGTGTTTTGGAAAAACAGATAGGTTTTTATATCTTTGAAAGTTAATATTGCACGGACTAAATCAAGATTAGTAATATGCGTGACATTGGAAATACCTTTCCCTCCTCGAGGTCCCGTACCAACTAATACCAACTTTCTAACTAAGCTTGGTTCCTTTAAGATTAATTCTTGAGCAATCATACCTCCCATTGACAAAGCTATCAAATCTACCTTTAAAAATCCTAGTTGTTTAATAAATGTGATTGCATCATTTGCCATTTGAGAGATGTTGTTTGGTACTTTCCCATTGGACAGTCCTACTCCTGTGTTATCAAATGCGAAGACCCAACGGCTTTTAGCGAGACCATCAATAATCCTAGGATCCCAATTATCAAGATTTGCTGAGAGATGTGTCAATAAAATAATCGGGGTTCCCTTTTTTTCTCCTAATTCTCTATAAGCATACCGTTTACCATTATGGTGCTGAATAAATAAGTTAGGTGCGTCAATATAAGAATAATGAATCGACATTGCTACTTCCACTCCTACTTACCTTTAAAATTTAATAACTACTTTTCCTTTTGTCTTTCCTTTTACTACTAAATTTAATGCATTATTAATGTCTTCAATTGTAAAATTGGTAGGATCAATAGCTGGAACAATATTGTTTTCTTCAATGATTTTTGTAATTTTTTCTAATTGTCGTCCGTCAGCTCTAACGAAAATGAAGCGATATTGAACACCTTTTTTCTTTGCTTTCTTATCAAATTTCGAGCCCACTAATCCAAAAATAAATTGCTTCCATTTAGGAAGACCGTTATCTATTGCAAACTGTTTATTTGGTGCAGTACGAAGACTTAGTAACCGACCACCTGTTTTTATTATGGATAACTCCCGTTCGAATTCCTTAGCACCTAGCGTATCGATTACAAAATCAACTTCGTCTAGTATTTCCCAATAATTTTCCTTAGTATAATCAATATATTGATCTGCACCAGCGTTCATAGTTCTCTCTTTTGCGGAAGGACTACCAGAAACAATGACCTTTAATCCCATTGCTTTAGCTATAGGAACAGCCATTTGTCCAAAACTTCCTGAACCTCCTGGAATAAACACTGTTTGTCCCTTTTTTGCTTCTAACTCTTCTACTAAGCCTTGGTATGCCGTCAAACCAGTTAACGGTGCACCAGCTCCCGTAACGAAATCTAAATTTTTCGGCAAATACCATATCGATTTAGCATCAACTGCAACATATTCTGCAAATGCTCCAATTTTTTCAATCGGGAGTCTTGTATAAATAGAATCTCCAACCTTAAACCCATAGTCAGGATTACCCACTTTTTCGACAATTCCTGTTAGTTCATTTCCTAATGTAAGAGGCATATCATAGTCTTGTATTAATTTTACACTTCCTGTAATATTTAATATTTCAAGTGGATTTATTGCAGCAACTTTTACCTTTACCAGTACTTCATTTTCTTTAATACTCGGTATAGGGATATCAACAATCTGTGCTTCAATGTTTTTCGAGTATTTTTGAATTTGAGCAGCTTTCATATTCTTAATCTCCTTTTAAAAAACCACCAACTCTTACATTGATGGTTTTTTATTATCTTTCGCTTATTTTATTCATTGGTTGTCTAGTCTTGTTAACGGTTAAACCTTGTCTTTTATTCTTTTAAGAAAGGATAATCTGTATATCCTTCTGCTCCTCCTGCATATATGGTATTTTTATCAGGCGTATTTAGTGGGGCATCCAATTTCAATCGTTCTACAAAATCTGGGTTGGCTATCATCCAAGTCCCTACAGTTATAACGTCCGCAAGTTCATTATCCAAGTCTACAGTAAGTTGGTCTAAAGTACGTCCTGCTCGGTTAACAAGAAGTGCTTGCGACCAAAGTTGACGAATCTCTTGTAATAATGATTCATTTCCGAAGTGCATGATATGGAGATATGCAAGGTTGAGTTTATCTAACTCGCTGACTAAATAACGGTACATTTCCCTACTTGTTTCTCCCTCTTCTATTCCATTTAGTGTACCTTGAGGAGAGAAGCGTATACCCGTTCGTTCTGGTCCAATCTCATTAACAACTGCTTTTGCTACTTCAATGGCGAATCTTGAACGATTTTCAATCGTCCCACAGTACGCATCCTGGCGTTGATTAGCATTTTCACTTAAGAACTGTTGAATAAGGTAACCATTTGCTCCGTGGATTTCAACGCCATCTGCACCAGCTTCTACAGCTGCTCGTGCTGCTAGGCGAAACTCATTTATAACGTCCTTAATTTCTCCTTCACTCAACGCTCTAGGTGTTGGAATCTCCTTCATTCCTTGTGCTGTAAATATTTCTATATTAGGCGCAATAGCTGATGGGGCAACAGCTTGACGGTGATGAGGTGTATTGTCAGGATGTGAGACACGACCTACATGCATAAGTTGAACAAATATACGTCCTCCTTCGTTATGCACTTTGGATGTTACCTTTTTCCACCCCTCAATATGTGATTCTGTGTAAATACCAGGTGTATTTGTATAACCCTGACCATCCTCAGAGGGTTGAGTACCCTCACTTATTATTAGACCGACCGAAGCACGCTGGTCATAATACTCTGCCGCCAAATCACTAGGTGTTCCATCTGGCAATGCTCTACTCCTTGTCATTGGTGCCATACCTAAACGGTTTTTTAGTTCTATATTTCCAATTCTGACTGGTTCAAATAACTTGCTCATATAACTTCCTCCTTTTTAATAGTTACAATTTCTTATAAAGATGTTGAATTTAGGAACGAATTGACGAACTCAGCTATTTCGCCTTTGAACATTGAGTTCTATATTTTTTATATAAATTAGTGACACACCTATATTAGAATGAACATTCTAATATAGGTGTGTAGAAAGAAAGCTAACTCAGTAATTAAAGGGTCAGATTATAACTCTATTACTGTAGTTATTACGAGTCTTTACTAAGACCCTATATTAGAGTCTAAAGGTATTAATAACTCAACCTGCTATTATTGGATAAATTTGACCTCTTATTTGAAATTCATAATTTTGATCTACCACACCTACTACCGCATTACTATCATATAATTCCATCATAAATCCAGCTACTTGCTTAGCTGTGTGGTACATAGGTAAATTTTCTTTATAATTGAAACTATCCAAATCGGTTGCATTTTTAGCAAATTCTGTTTCCGTCATAGCTGGTGCTAACACTTTTGCTTTTAGTTTTGCACCTTTTAATTCTAGTTCTTTTGCAAGACCTTCAGTGAATGCACTAACATAATATTTAGACGCAGAATAAGTGACAGTTCCAACAGCAATTGCATATCCAAGTGCTGATGATACGTTAATTAACTGAGTTCCCTCTTTCTCTGCATAATCTCGAACAAATAAGGTAGAAAGGATTGTTAAAGATTCTATGTTAACCCGTAACAGAGTTTCAACTTTGCTTAAATTTTGATCTGCTACAAAAGCAGATTCACCAAGACCAGCATTATTAATCCATGTCTCAATTTCATACCCTTTTAATTTGTTATACAGGTTATATGCCTGCTCTGTAACAGACAAGTCAACTGTGCGAATAATAACATCTAATTCAGGATCTATATTATGAATTGCGGTTTTTAGTTCTTCTAATTTATCTAATCTTCTTGCAACTATAATTAAATTTTTTCCCCGAGCAGCAAATTCTAACGCTGTCTCATACCCTATACCTGAGCTTGCTCCTGTAATGACTGTGTATTTCATATTAACTCTCCTCAAATTAAATTATCAATTAGTCTTTAACTGTTTATTAGTTTGTATCGACACAAACTTTGCTTGATAGTTTGATATCTGACAAGTGATTCAGCTTGATTGATTACCCTTTTCGAGAATGAACATTCCCAAATGAGTAAAAAAAATTAATCTAATACCGAAAGTGTCATATCAATAATATTATTTAATTTTTCTGTGTCATCGGTAGTTTTGGTCATAACGCGTAGACCTACTAAGGAATTATGAAGAAATTCCGATGTTTTTTTTGCATCAAGATGTTTAGATATCTCTCCAGTTGTTTGACCTTTTTGAACTAGATTATTTAGCAGTAATTCGGTCATAGAAAAACTCTCCGTTACCTTTTCTGCTGCTTGTTCATCATGTAAAGACAACTCAACTGCAGTATTTACGGTCAAACATCCAACAAGTTGTTGTTTATCTCTGACAATTATCATATTAAATAACTGCTTGATGGCATCCTTTACCGAATGTTGCTGGCTTACTTCATTCTCTATTCTAGTTGTTATAATTTCATTATAATGATCCAACGCTTTTATAAACAAAGTGTGCTTGTCGCCAAACGTATCATATAAGCTACGACGATGGATACCCATATACTTTACTAAATCCTGCATGGAGGTTTTTTCATATCCTTGTATCCAAAAAAGTTCCATAGCTTTTCGTAATACTACATTTTCATCAAATTCCTTATTTCTAGCCATACTATCATTTCCTTTAAGTAATCTTAGAGTAACCAGAAAATCTAATGCTTTAAAGGTAATCATCAATCTTAATAAGGTAAAATATTGACTTTCTCGTCCCTTGCCAATGATATCATTTTAAGAATGAACAGTAAAGAATAGCATTAAGAGTTACTACCAATTTCACCATTCGTTAGTATGAACCATACGTGTTAACAACTCCACCTCCTTTAAAGGATTTTTTAATCTATTTCTGTAACTTGAGTTAATGCTAAGTTATGTTTTTAGAATGAACATTCTCATTATGACAAAAACCTACTAATAACCTAACAAATCCATAATATCATTTTGAGAACGATTGGTAAAGAATAAATTTTTGTGGCGTGCTAAAACTGCATAAACCTTCTTTAGTCCTCCCTATAATACTTTTGTGAAGAAATGCACTTAAACAAACCTGCCACTTTTGTAACACAAAAAATTAAAAATGCGAGACTATTTTGTTGTTAAATTCTTATCATTTGATAAGTACAACGGGATTTACTTAGGGGCCAGTACTATGTTACGGTTTTAATAAATCATATAATATATTGGGTCCTATTAGACTTTTTTTAGTCACCTTCCCTTTATATAGTGAAGGGGGCTAGAAAAACAGATTATGTCAACTGCTTTAGACCATATTAGTAATATCACTTTCGGTCAAAAAGTTATATACAACAGTAAAATACACTTTTGTTTCTTTAATCATGAAAATGGATTATTAGAAATCATAGATCCTAATACAAACTCTATTTTTTTAGTTAGACAAAAATCACTCATTTTTAGGATTAAGTAAAACCATCAATAGTTAGCATTGATGGTTTTACTTAATCCTTCTTTCACTAAACTGCAATGTTTCTTCCAGCTTATTTTCATTTATTACAGGAATGCTCCCTCAATAAACAAACACTTATCTCTTAAATACGCAGTTTTTCTCCATATTGCTATCTAACTTTTTTAACTTTACAGATTTGATTAGAGAGAAAAGAACACAATCAAGCTGTTTACGAAGAAAATGAGCGCAAGAAACTAGCCAACCTTCGGTTTATTTCAAAAAGTTGGATAAATAGGTATGTACGCACCAATGGATGTCCACATATCTTACGGGGGTCTACCCTCCCAAGTCTCACAGAGTCTACGCTCCTACATTCCTTCGTTCAACCTTTCCATAAGGTGGATGTCGGTCATGCTGCCATACAGGATCATTGTCCTTACGTTAGTTCCGTTGCCGACTAATCCCATGCTGATTTTGTCTGTTCATCTGTTCAAATCTATTTGTTAAAAGTTTAGTTTTATAGTGATTAAGCTGCTATTGGTTCTTGGATAAATGCATGCATATGAGGGATGTCCTTCAACATCTTCTCCTCTTGAAACACAAACTGTTTCTTACCAATAGAGAAGAGTATACGGATGAGCTTATTACACAAAGCAATTAAAGACTGCATCTTTTTCAACGGATTATCAGGTCTCGTTGTGTAGTAATGATGTAGGGCTTTAAAGGCTTTGTTCTTGGCTACTAGAATCATAGATGCCCGGAATAACAATGCTCGTAATTTCTTTCGACCACGTTTGGTTATTCTGGTTCTCCCTTTATGCTTACCTGATGTATTTTCTTTTAAGCTGAGTCCTGCCAGTTTGGTTATCTGACGAGGATGATTGTATTCACTCAAATCGCCTACTTCAGCGAAGAAACCCGCCACTGTATCGCGTCCAATTCCTGTTATTTCTAACATTTGATCAACGCCTGGAATATCTTGAAGCAGTGTATCCAGAGTTTGGTCAAGCTCTTCGAACTTGGCTTGAATGAGTTCATACTTTTGGATTAAGGTTCTTAATTCCATTTTAGCCATCATGGCGCCCTGACGAATGCCAATCGAGCGATTGGCGGCTTCTTTTAAGGCTTGAATCTTCTTAATCCCTATACTACGTTTCACTGCTTGCCTAAGGTATTCAAGTAATTCTTCTTCTGTATATCTAACCAATTCTTCCGGTAATGCTTCAAGCTTTAATAAATGAAGAGCTGCCTTCCCTTCCCAACTTTTAAAAACGGTAAAAAACTCTGGAAAGTATCGATCAATCCAGTTGTGTACCTGTCCCTGCACAATTTGTAAGTCTACATTTAATAAATCGCGTAATTTTTTAGCCACACGCAGTTCCGCGAAAACTCCTTGTGGTATCGTTGGTTCGGCGTATCTACCATCTTTGACTAGTTGTGCAATGACTTTTGCGTCTTTTACATCGTTTTTAGTTGGAGAGTTATCGTCTAGCTCCTTACTATGCTTGACGTGTAAAGGATTGACCGTGACGAACTTAATCTGTTCCTCCTTTAGAATATGAGCTAAATTAAGCCAATAATGGCCTGTAGGCTCCATTCCAGTAATGACAGACTCCATTTCGCATGACTCTTTTATTTGATTAATCCAATCAATAAATGTCTTAAATCCTTCTTGGGTATTATCAAAAAAGCAAGTAGTACCTAGCTCTATTCCACGATAATCCTGCGCTCTAGCTACATGATGATGTTTGGCAATATCAATACCAATTACTAAGGTTTTAGGTGTAATTTGAGCTATTTTATGATTTTGGTTATAATTCATGATGAGACCTCCGAATAGATATTTTGTTCCTTTTTGCTGGCCAGCTCAGGACACATTTATCTTATCAAGAGGTCTTTTTTCTTTCAAATCGCATTTTCACTTATTACAGGAATGCTGCCATGTTAGTGCTAGAACATGTCACTTTTGGAGATAAATTGCACCTTTTTTTAAGTGCTATTTTGCACCCTATATTTCAAGTTAGCGTTTTAATACCTCCGCAACTTAGAAAACTTAAAATAAGGGAAATGATATAAAAATGGTTTTGAGCATCTTCGGTTGTACCTCGAAGAAATATCATGTTTGTAAATTGTCATTTGTCCTTCAGATGTGGTATTTCTTATTTTATAACCTTTGAAACGTTCAGAAGTAGTTCCAAAGTTGATAAAAAGAGAATATTCCTGGTCAAATATTGAAGATGGAATGGAACACACCATAAAAAGTCGGTCCATACGGCATCGACTTTTTAATTTGACTTGCAAAAACCGAGAAACCGTCTTTTGCTTTTAGCAAGACGGTTTCTCGGTTTTTGATACAAAATAAGGGAAATAGGTTTGAAATTGATTCAAATGAGTGTATTTTTATAGTGAATTTCTTATAGTTCCAGTTGATTTTAGCGCAGTACCTGAGATTACCTCGATCCTATACTCCTTACCTTTTTCCATCCAATAATCTAGAGTAGCTTCGCCACCCTCTTCGTACAAGGTTAAACCAGTTCCACCCATAGTTACCCAGTTATTTCCGATTTTTTCTTGCACATATAAACCTGCAACCCCAGTAGAATAAAGCTTTATTTTACCATACTGACCTTTACCAACCACAGATCCTGACACTGCTTTCCATTCAGGCGGACTTACAGTAACACTTGATGAATCTGCATATGCAGTTAAAGCCACATATGGGGTAGATAGTTGGTTACTTGCTGAAGTTAGTTGGCTTTCATTATTTCCTGATGCAGCAAAAGTTGGAAAAGCAGAACCACCTAGAATAGCTATTGCTGCAGTAGCACTCAGAACTAGTTGCTTAATTTTCATTTTTGGGAACACTCCTTTTTAATATTTTTTATAACTGTTAGTTACAATGTACTTATTCTACTTTTGGTATTAAATACCTTGTTAAAAAATGTTAATTATTTGTGAACGTTCTAAAATGAGTAGATATTACTATGATTTTATTATTAAAATAGGTGGAAAATAACTCCTAAATTGACACTTATTATGTTTTTGATACAATATTTTTCGGCAATCTAATCATTAGAAATTCGCTATTACTTCCCAATTTACCATGATTAACAAAATTAAATTGTTCATAATAACTAACTAATTCATCTTTTTCTGTATATAGAACTAATGGTAAATTAATATCTTTTGAGAAAGTAATGGCTTCTTTTATTAATCTAGTACCTTCGCCTTTTTTATTTGAATGTAAACTTACAATTTCAATTGCAGTCTCAAAAGAATTTTTAAATATTATCTTAGTATCGTCTGTGATTGTAGAACAATATCTAATGGCAATCATGCTGTTTAGGTTGATGTCAAAAAGTGCGATAGCATCTTGTCCATAAGGATTAAGAAGAAATTTGCTTTTAGACATCTTTAATATCCAGTTAATAAATAATACCTGCTTAATTGCTTTATCTTTCTTTAATTTAGGTAAGTCCTTAACTAATATGTCTTTAACAAATGCTGTAGACTTAATAAGATTCTCATAACAATCTGGACTACTAATGAATTTTATAACCTCATTATGTTCCATATCAGTTCTTAACATTCTGTTCCCCTTCTTTTCTATTTATAAATGTTTTATTTTTTCTGCTGCAACTTTTCAATAAGGTCTAATATCTTATCTACTTTATTATCAAGCTCTATTTCTCTTATTTCAATCAACATTGTTTGTATTTCATTTATCTTATCATTGAGTCTATTATCAATGCCTGTATCGACCATTTGTATAATTCCTATAGCAAATGTGAAAATTGAAAGCCAATTAACAGTATTTGAATATTTTGCTGTTCCAATGCTTATAGCCAGAAAAACACCACTTAATAAAATTAATCCAAAAGCAAAAACGTAATTAAATTTATTATTCACGCTAACAATCCTTAATCTGTTTTTTCTTAAACTTTCAAGAAATTTCAGCTCCCTCTTCAATTTTTTAACATCTGTAGATGTAGTTGGATAAATCGAAATATCTACATCTTCTTTTTTTGCTATCCATCTGAAAATATAGTCAATGGTTGGCGACAACAAAAATAAAAAAACAGATACTGGAATTATCCTAAAGAAAAAGTTTTTTACTGTTAATAGATCCATGCTCCATAAACCTATACAAGAAATTATTACTATAACCAAAATTGATATATTTATAACTTTGTTTTTAAAGAGATAAAATCTTCTATTAAAATTATCATTATTTGCTTCCATTACTATTGTCCCTTCAGATATTCAGATTTTTAGTGGGAAATGTGATAGTTAGTAAGGAGTATATCTCCCTTTTTATTTTTTATTCCCACCATACGGTATCCCAGTATCCTTTTTTCTTACTAAAAATATCATCGTCATAAATCCAAGTAGCTAAATCATTGAAAATTAGTTGAAGTGACAATGCTATTTCTTCATCGTATTCAGACAACCTACTCAATAGGTTTAGATACCTATCCCTAGGTGAAGGGTGATTTTGACTAGGTTCTTCAGGTTTTTCGTCACCAAGAGCCAGCATTAACAGTACCATTAACGGAGAAAATAAAGTATTTTTATTTCTTATTTTCATTCCTTTAATTACTAGATCAAAGCCAAAATTATCCGCAGCAAATTCATCTAAATGCATTTGATTAGAAGTAACATTTGTCGGTATAAATCTTGATACAATGTTTCTTGGAATAGACTCTGTATGTTTTAAGAAATGATGGCCAATTTCATGACCTATTATAAAAGACATGCCTGCGACAAATAAATCTGTTTCTATATGTAATTTATGAGAATCAAAATCAATATGTCTATCTTCATCATTCATCCTTGCTTTAGCAACTTGTATATACGTTAGCTTGTCCACCAAAAATACTAAATTATCTACCATTTCAGTAAGTAGTCCAATCCATTCACCGTTACTTCTAGGATGTAAACCATATAAATAGCATGAAACCAAACGAGAAATTAGAGTTAATTGAATTTCCATATCAAAATATATGTTAATTAAATAACCGTCAAATTCTTCATCCATGTTTAGTGCCTCTGCATTTATTCCTGGTTTATTCAGCATTCCAACATATATATTTTTCAGTTCATTAACTAGCTCGTTTTCTCCACTTTCTTCTGCATCTGTAATAAAGTTTAGAACCAGACTATTAATAAAAAAATCATTACTGTACCACATTTCCCTCCCTAGCTCATAATTTGTCCTATTACCAAATTCCTCTTGTAATTTTAGCATTTCCTTTCCATTAGGAATTTGCTTTGCCATATGTTTATCCCAATCTTCTAATACACCAAAGTTTCTATCTAAAAATCTTTCTTTTGCCGATTTTTTACTCTCCATTTTCCCCCATCCTTTCATTAATTAGAAATCGACAATAACCATTTTATTATTATACGTAAGGATGTGTTAAAATGTTTCAATTGTTTGTTCATTCAGGGTAAACCCTAAAGAGACAAACAAATAAGGTAGTAAAATCAAGATTGTCACTTTAGGAGTTATTTTTCATTTAATTTAAGTGCTAATTTACACTAAAATACTCTTATATTGAAACATCTTATTTTACTAACGGTCCCGTTTCTTTAAGTACATTTATTCACAAATTAGTCCATTTTCTTACTTCATTAAAGGAATACTTACTACTTATTTTTAGGAGAGACACAAAAGCAAGGGCATTTCCCTTGGATTAATGCCCTTGCTTCTTCACATATCTTTGTAACACAATCCTTTCTTAAATTGTGGTAAATAAAACATCTCTATTTATAGAAGAGTATTAAATTTTCTTCGTAATATAAAATGGTCACACGAAAGTTCTTTTAATAATTTAGAAACTAATTTAATTCCTAATCCTTCCTTGAGATACAAACTATCGATAACCATATCTTCTATATAGGCTCTGAAGTTCCCATCTGATACTCCTATTGCTAAGCCAATCAAAGATTCATCCTGCCAAGCACCGACGGTCAGTACTTTATTAAATTTATCCTCTTTATCTTGAAAGACTTTCTCTTCCAACAACTCCGAATTCTTATAAAGTTTAATAACATCTTCGAAATCAATTGCTCTTTCATTATATGTCATTATTTTCATAATTACATTGCTCCCACAACTTTTATTGGATTAAACACATTAATTAGTATTTATCAACAACTCCAATAATCAATCCTCTTTTTGTTGTAATTTTAATAGATCGTAATCATCTTTATTTATCTTCTTTACACGGTTTAGAAAATCTGACTCGCTATTTATTTTTGATGAACTCATTGATTTTCCTACCTCTGAAGAAGGTTCATAAATTTCCATACATAAATTTATCGTCCTCTGTATAATCTCGTTCACCAGCTTCATTTGAATAATCATTAACCCAATACCATGAAGGATGAACCTCATCAGGTAGCATATTTTTAATTTCTTCATCGTATAGCTTTTATCATATGTAATCCCTAATTCAATATATTTATAATTAGGATATTCCTTAAGTTTTGACAAGTCATCTGAGCTAGTTTTCATTTATTACAGGAATGCTGCCCCGATAGTAAGATTTAATTTAATCTTCTAAGTTAACACCTATTTCAACACCAAAATGATCAGAAACTACCTGCTTATTTTCCCCATTAAATATTACATTGGAATAAGTTACTGAAAGTAACTTATTAATAAAAATTAAGTCAATTCTCTTTTTCTTTAGATTCCCTTCCCATCCACCAATCTCCCCTATAACTGTAATGCCATCATCTTTAGATGTTGCAAGATTATAGGTGTCGAATAGTCCATGACTAACTAAATAATCATATCCCTCTCCTTTAATAAAAGCATCATTATTGAAGTCACCCATTAAGAATGAAATCCTTTCTTCACCTATATTTATTTTTTTAAATAGTTTGTCTGCTTGTGGCTTAAATGGTTCCTCTTCGTCATGCCACCATCCCATATGACAAGAATAAAAAGAAATTTTTTTATCGCGGTATTGTATAGTTGCACCTACAATCTTTCTTGCCCTCCAATTTGTATAATCTAAAGTATTGGATACATAAAAAGAGTGGGCTTCTACTATTGGGTGCTTGGTTAAAATAGCTAAGCCTTCCTCAAAATGCTTGAATAAATGGGAAAATTCCCATATAAGGAAGTAATCATTTACTCCTTGTTTTTTTAGTTCATTTATTAAAACTAGAGCAAAATTATCTTTCCTAATTTTATATTTACTATTTTCATCAGCGACTTTTTCATCTGCGCATTGGTTAACTTCTTGCAAAGCAATGACATCATACGATTTTTCCTTTATAGTGTCTACCAGAATTAAAATTTTCTCATTTTGATTTTCCTCTTGCCAAGAGTGGCAGTTAAGGGTTAATAATTTCATACGTTATTCCTTCCTGTCTTTTAAGATTTAGTCTACCTTCCTTTAGCAAACACTTAAAAATCACAATGTTTTATTGATTATGAATATTAGTAATTATTGCTACTTTAATTCCAAACTTGGCTATTATTTTATAGAAAATACATAAGGTTAAATTACTTCCTTTTTCTTCAGTAAATATATATATAAAATTAAAGTTGTTACTGCACATAAAGCTGCACATAATCCTATCACAGAATAGCCGGCTTGAAGTCCTCGTAACAGACCATACTGCGAATTTACTCCAAATATAGATTTTACCCAACCGGTGACTCCACCAATTGCATAATTTCCAATGACACTACCTAATCCCATAAAAGTAACCGTTATTGTAATAACTGTGTCACTGTTATTTGGATATCTGTTAGCAATAAAAGCCATAACTGTTGGATAAATCATGGCAATTCCAATACCAGCTGCAGCAAATAAAAAGGCCATGCTTTCTCCACCAAAAACTGCCACAAAAGTACATAAGGCAGACGTACCAGAGAAAATAAATAAGGATATCGTAAAACCAATTCTATCTGTTAAGGGACCAAGTAATAGACGTGCGAGTGCAAAACATAGGAAGAACGCAGATAGCATACCCGATGCGGAAATCGTCTCCCATCCATATGCCTTTTCTAAAAAGTTTACGAGCCAACCTCCAACTGCCAATTCTGAAACAACACCAAAAGTAAGAACAAGAATCATCAACCAGATAACTGGGTCTCTCAATAGACTTTTAAAAGGAATACGTTCCTCGTGCTTAATTTCTTTCCCAGAAAAAGTAGTGAAAGACATAAAAATAATTGGTATGGCAGACAATAACAACATAATAAGGTACATATCACGCCAATCTAATGTATAACTACCTATCGTGACTTCCATTAGACCTGTGGCTATGAGTGGAGCAATTGTTGAACTAAGGCCGTAGAAGCCATGAGACAAATTCATCATGGTCCCCGTATTTTTAATGAAGATACGAGCACCAAGAATGGCCAACCCGATTTCTAGCATTCCATTTCCAATATACATTAAGAAATAAGAAGCAGAAAAAAGCAAGTATTGCTGTGAGAAATAAATGAATATACCTGATATGGCCATGGATGCAAATGCCACTATGGTTGTTACTTTAATCCCCCAAATCCTTGTTAAATAAGCAGTAAAAGTACAGGCTAGTAAATACCCAAGGGAATTAAGGGAAAGCAATGTACCAATCTGTGTTTCATTAAGCATAAAATCCACTTGTATACGAGGTATTGCAGGCCCTTTAATATTTTCCGAAAAACCAAAAATAATAAAACCTAAAAAAATGATAAAAACTTGCATGATATAAATATTTTTTATTCTCCCATTGCTATTTTCCATTTTTCTCTCCCTTTTAATTCTTATTTTTTCTTAAAAGGTCATCTTAACTTTTCTAATGTGGTTGTTGCTAAGCCTTTCATATACTCATGACGAGACGATTATAGCTAATAGTTTGTTTACCGCCTTCTGTTCTGGCACAGGTTTATAATGAATCCATAATTAGCATTGTATTGATATTTTAAAGCTGGGTGCCCACCGTTTGATTTCTTTGGTTCTATAACTTTCCATTTACCTTTACGTCAATACTTAACTCGAGTAAAAATTTCAATTTTTTGAAATATTCAAGACTTTAATCAGTACAAAGGGCATTCCTGTTAAAGGACTGCCCTCCTATGCTTTATAAGCTCCTCAAAATTTAAATGGATCTTGATTTGCAAAGTATTGATCTATAATTTCTAATACCCCGCTATTATTATTAGATGGTGCTTTATACTTTGCTATATCTTTCACCTCGTCGCTTCCATTTTCCATAGCAAAGCTATAACCCACATGCTTTAACATTTCAATATCATTGCCTCCATCTCCAAAAGCCATTGTTTCATTATCCTTTATATTCCACTTTTCTTGTAATAATTGAATTCCAGAAGCTTTATGATAAGCAGGAACTATTAAATCAATACTTCCATGACCACTTGAAACTGGGGTTACTATATCCCCTATTTTGCTATGTAGTAAATCTCTTAACGGAAGAGTTTCATCATCTGGACAGGATAAGGCAAATTTTAAAATTTGATCGTTAACATCCTCGAAACTTGATACCCTCTTTAAGCGGTGATAATACTTATTCATCATACTAAAAAATGTATCTGAAACATCTTCAAGTACATAGGCACTCTTTTTTCCACATAACACAATTGTAAATTTATTATGCGATACTAATTCTTCTACTATTAAATTGACATCGTTTTCAGGAATATCAACAGAGAATACTTCTTCTCCTTGGTCTACTATAAAAGCACCATTTTCGGAGACATAACTAATCTCATCTTGAATGTCATCAAAGAATGATTTTAACTGGTAATATTGGTTTCCGCTGGCAACAACAAAATGAATTCCTAACGCTTTCATCTTTTTATATTGCTTAAAAAATCTCTCTTTGTCATATTCCATTTCATTATTTAGAAAAGTACCATCCATATCAACTGCTATAAGCTTTATAGTCATACTTTGACCTCCTGTATTTATATTTTTCCACAAGTTAGAACGAACTTGTAAGTTGAATATTTATATTATTAACCAAAAATTATTTAATAAGTTACGCGGATAATACACCATATATTACCTGTTGCGGGTCATACTAGTTAACATAAAATTCCCCTTGTAATCGAGGTATATTTTCATTATGTCAAAAGAAATACCAGACATTCTAGCAGCTATTTGTATTTTTTAAATAGTCAATTATATTTAAATTTCCTTATAAGGATAATCTACACTGTTTCATTCAACGGTAGTTACTTGTTCCTCAAGTATTATTTTAATCTCTGTACAATCAAATTCAATCGGTAACCAAATGCCAGACATTCTACATACTTCATTAAGTATCTTCTTGATTTGTAATGTACATATACCACTAAGTATTAATTTTTCGGTATTATAATAGTTTAAAATCCCTTCTAAAAAACCTTCACTTTTTAAGAGTCCTACAAATTCGGCTGATATTTCTTCATGAATAATTTTAATATGTATATTATCCTTAAAATGGTAAAAATGAAACTTTGTTCCAGGCTCTATACCTTTTATATTGGTAACAGAATTACAAACAAATATTTTATTATGAAAATTAACCATCACTTTACCTCCTTAGAGAATTCACTTGTTTCTCCTTAACAACTTATTAAAGGTATTTAAAAAGTGTGTTGCACAATTAATAATTGTTGGTCTAAAATCTCCAATTCTATCACCTCATGAAAGTATATTTTTTTTAGTTAAAGCTACACACCTTATTAAAGAAATTAAATAAGTCTACTAGTATAATTTAAAGAAACTCGTATTCAGCACTTGAGTGTTTTCAAAAGTTGAAAGGAAATTCTGTGATTCGGGTAATTCAAAATAAAGCCAATATACACCATATCCCCAGATTTACCACGGTGAATATTCCGTATATTATTATTAATGGAACAATAATTTTCTTCTTTTTCAATAGTGACCCTCCAATCCATATAATAGGTGGATTTTCTCCATTTAGAATTCTAAATCTTATACAAAGAGTATAAACCTGGTACCAGGTGATACCAGTCTCATCTATTTATACTAAAATGACACTTTCATATTATCCGCCACCAGTAATATCGGGCCACTAAGAAGCGAACAACTATTTCTAACCAATTTTTCTGTTAATTTATTTACTGATTTCACTATCAGCTTAAGTATAAATTCATAAAAATTTCCTCCTTAGTATTTATCTATCACTGAAATTAAAACAACTAGAACTTATTAAACTATTTTAAAAAGTATTCGTTTATAAACATGATGCTCTACTGCAAACTATGAGTAAAGCACCAATGTTAACTTATTATGATCTAATTATTCATTAGTAGTTCATGAGCTAGACTTTGTAATCCATATAAGTAATCCTTTTCCCAATCACTTAATTTGAATAATGGCAAATGTTCACTTGGAACATACGAAGAACTAACTTTTATAATTTTATATAATACCTCTTTTTGTACTTCATCCATACAGAATATGATTGTATGTGGATTAATAATTGAAACATAGGTCGCTACTAACCTACTGATTGAATCAATTTCATAGTCCTTACTAATAAGTAGTTTTTTAAATTCATTTCCCCCTAATAATGCTTGCTGGAAGTTTTTATCATTATACTGTGGGACAAATGGAATCTCTCCAGAAAAAAATGAATTACCTTTGACTATATTCCCATTAATTATCAAACCAGCTCCTGGGCCATTTTGTCCAAAGTAGAAGTATACAAGTGATTGTTTATCTTGCATCCTCATGTTAGTATGATAACCTAAAACTACAGCATTCATATCATTCTCTACTACAACAGAAATTCCGAATCGTTCCTCATAATATTTTTTAAAATCAAAATTTTGAAAGGATTTATATCCTGGAATATAAAATATCTTTCCATTCTCAACCGCAGCTGGTACACCAATGGCCATTGATTTTATTTTTGGATATTTAATAACCATTTTTTCAATAAAGACATCTAACACTTCTAGGTTATCTTTTTTTAATTCACTCGGAATGGAACCTTCCTCTTTTATTTCACCTAAACAATTAAAAATTGTATAATTTGTCTCGGACTTTTCTAAAAAAACTGCAATTCCAAGCATATATTCAGCGTTATATGTGTATCTCTTTGCTCTTCTTCCTCCACTTGAATGATCTAAGCCTACTGAAATTATTTCGTTCTCCGACTCCATCTGCGCCAAAAATTTACTTATCGTTGGAAAACTTACACCCAATAATTTACTGAGTTCAACTTTAGTAGCACTTCCTAATTCTATTAAGTTCTTTCTTATTCCTGTAATAATTGCTTGTTTTATCATTTTAGGAGTTGTATAAATTTCATCCAATAATTTTCCCACCATTCTTTTCTAAAAAGAATGTGGTTACTATATCATAATTGAGTTTCCATCACAACAAATGACATTATTACACTGTTGTTAGTAAAAACTCCCTTATCCTTATTTAAATGATAGGAACACCTCAAACAAACTTATATATTATTACCAAAGAAATCTTTACCAACATGTGAATTAAAACAATATCTAATCCTTTATATGGATTTCAGAAGGTAATCCCTTTATTCATTTTTATTGAAAATCCGTAAACAGAACTCCCTCTCGATTATGTTACTTATTTTACAATCTCACTATAACTTATTTAACAGGTTTAATAAGTGTGTAAAATAAGATTCTTTTCCTACTTCTCGAGTTTTGTTAGTAATTATATGTTTACTTTAACTCTATAGACCAAAGAAGTAAATACTCTAAGGAATTTTTGAACAAATCATAACCTTAAGTAGTTTGTAACAAAAAGTTTTTTATTTTTTAACTTATGAACACGACGCCTACACTGAGTAAAAAACAAAAATAGATTGTAAACCTAAGGATTTTATTTGAACTTAGGTAGTGTGCATTTCCCCCCCCCCCCGCCTCTCTCCCAATCATAAAGCTTTATAAGATGAGACCACTTAGTTTTTGTGACTCTCGTTTGCCTTAATGAATTTTAATAACTTTTAATGGCTTCCCCTAAGTTTGGAAATAATATTGAGAAGTAAAGACGTAAAGGAGACTATGTATGGACTCAATTATTAAGAACTTAGATTTAAATGCTAAAGGGATGTGGCTGTCAATATCATTAGTTATAATATTGTTATTGTATATTCTTATCATGCCAAAGAAAGAGATAAATTGGAGGGAAGTATATATTACAATTGGAGTAATTGGTTTACTAACTTGGATTAGTGACAACATTTTTGCGGGTTTTTTAGATCTAGTTGATTTTGGTCATCCTAAACTTTCAGGAATTGGTGAACTTCTAACGTACAGTTTCATTCCTTCATCACTTGCAGTTATTTACTTAAACTACTTAAATAATTCGAATAAATGGAGATTAGTAATAGCATTTGTTGTTATTTCTGTTTTAATTGAATGGGCAGTAGTAAAGGTTGGATACATGGAACTTAAGGGATGGAACCATCTATTTAGCATTCCTATATTTTTGTTTGTGTATAGTTATTTCCTGCCTTTACATCTTAAGATAATAAAATGCTATAAAGATAACTAAAGATACGGCTATTTCTACAGTAGGTAATTAAATTCATTCCTATCCACGTTAAACC
>NZ_JAJTTG010000028.1:0-19594 GCF_021341655.1 Bacillus sp. Au-Bac7
ACCTTCACTATTAAGTGGGGGTTTAATTTGTTATTTTGGTGCTTTTAGATAGAAGCGTTTGAAATTATCGCCCCCTGTTCACACCGTACGTACGACTTTCACCGCAAACGGCGGCTTTCGGAAATTGCTGTACCATAATTCCCAATAACAGAATACATTATAAGACTAAAGTGTTACATCATTAATTTATCAAGGGTTGATTCTGTTCATTCAGTTACATCCTGATAAAATGACATTGGTACAGGAATTTTTTTGAAAAATAGAAAAAATTATTAAGTAACAGCTCCTTAATACATTAATTTGCACTATATTTTATTGAACACTCCCCCACTTTATTATTACTATTAGAATAGAGTATTCACTTTTTATGAAAATCCACCGATTAATTTAAGGGTATTTATTCACAAAAACTCTCTTCATTATAGTAGCTGTCACTTTAGCAACATAAAAATCCAGCTGCCTTTCTTGGCAACTGGATTTCTCCACAAAAAACAATTATTTATCAGCAAGATAACCTAAATTATATTTATACAACGGACTTGTTTCTACTGGAAGCATAAACGTGACATCTGGTAAACTTCCATCAGGTTTTCTCGGATTAGATAATTGCGAAACATCTAAACTAACAAAATCTTCTGGAGTGATTTTCAGCCCCCCGTCTATAGTCCAAGAGTTATTCGTTACGTTTTCCTGCTTATTATTATCATTTTTGATTAATGTACCTTTATAAGCAATATTATTATGCAAGACCTCTCTGTAACCTGGGATGTTAGTTATATCAGTCGGACTCACGCGTTCTAGCATATTGAAGTTTGAACTTCCATTATTATACGCTGTGTTGTTTGTCCAAATAGCTGCTTGTCCTGGTTGATGATTAGCATAAAATCCGTTAGCGCCATTATTAACAGATAAAGAATACCTAACTATATGGACTGGTACTGGATCAGGTATTCCCGTTGTTCTATAAGCATATCCACCAACTTTAAATCCATTTTTGTCCCCTTTACGATCCTGATTACCTCTATTATTAAAAGCCCAAGCATGGTCATAAATTACTTGTCCTTTTGAACTGATATTGTCATATCCGTCATCACTATTGTTCCATGCACGGGTGCCGATAAACGACACGGCTCCTCCGTGAGCCCCAAAACCATCTATATTACCAGCTGATGCATCAGTTGGGCCAATATTGTTATAAGAATCACTATTTAGAACTGTTCCAGTTCCATTTCCAGTATAGTAAAATCCTACTGCTTCATTATCATGAGCAGACATATTTTCAAAATCCGCCTGCCCCGTAATTCTAAAGGCTTCCGATTGTCCGTGATTGCCTACTTTAATTCCTATTACTTCAAACCCTTTAAAAGTTATATCAGTTGCATTTTTTTCCACATAAAATGCAGCCACTCTTAAATTTGTTGGGACATTTTTGAAGTCAAAAATCGGTCTTTCTCCAGGGTAAGCTTCATATGTAATCCCACTTTTATTAAAAGCATGTACATAATTATAAGTTTTATCTGTTTTTGCAATATTGAAATCAGTATAAGTGCCTTCACGGATATATACTGTATCACCAGCTGATGCAGCCGATTGTGCTTTCATTAAACTTTTAAATGGCATGCTTTTAGTTCCTTCGTTACTATCACTTCCATTTGGAGAAACGTAGTAAGCCGTTCCTACTGTATTTTCCTTTACTGTCGTTTCAGCAGCATAAGCAAAATCTGTTATAAACAGCGTCATAATCATACAAAATGTTAAAAAAACTTTTAAACTTATTTTTCTCAAAATAAATTCATTCCCTTCTCAGTTTAATTTTATTGGGTAAAGATAATAAAACTTCTAAATAATTTCACCTATGATTGCATCTTTTGCGCTATAGGTATAGCTATCTCCCCTTTGGTTTCGTACCTTTGGAAGGTTTAGAGTTGTTGATGTCTAAATAATTGTTTGACTAGAGAAAGTAATTTCTAGTTGTTTCTTATTAAATTCCATTTTTTACAAACTTAACAAACGATAGGCTAAATTCATAAATTTAGAAGTGAAGATAATAATGTATATATATTTAGGATTTATTACAAATTATTTTGCTTGAAATATTAATAAACAAAGGTTTACTTTAGATATATTCTTTGTTAGGTAAAACTAATATTGGTTCTCTTATAAGTGATAAATCAAACATACTTAGTTTTCTAATAGTTCTTATCTCTTCACCATAAGAACCATATCTTTTTAATGTATCTCCAGCTGTTCTTTCATCATTTGCAATTAAAATGATGGTTCTTTGAGTTGTAGTAATTAAAAAAAATTTTTTCACGATTTTACCAATCTTTCTAGTATATATTCACATTTTTATTCACTGGAATTATAAGAATTATAAAGCTTTGGTAATAGCACTATTGAATCTTTCAGGATTAAAAGGCTTAACGATAAAATCTATTGCACCTTCTTTAAGTGCTTCTAATACTTTATCCTTTTGTCCCATTGAGGAGCAGATTATTATTTTGGCATCTCTACTATATTTTTTAATTTCTTTTATAGCCTCTATACCTGTCATTTCTGGCATTACAATATCCATTATGGTTAAATCTGGTTTTAGGTAGATAAATTGTTTAATTGCTTCTCGGCCATTTGATGCCTCACCTACTACCTCGTGTCCTAATTTTGTAACCATCTCTTTTATTTGCATCCTCATGAAAGATGCATCATCTGTAACCAAAATTTTAGCCAACTTTAATCTCCATTTCATGTATATTAATTAGCATTAATTTAACAATGGTGAATATTTTGAAAAAAAAATCCTGATTACAAGAGATTGTCATATAGACAATCTCTTGTAAATAATCAATTATTGTAATAATTGTAAAACACCTTGTGGTTGTTGCATTGCTTGAGCAAGCATTGCTTGAGAAGCTTGAGCAAGAATCGATCCCTTCGTTTGATTCATCATTTCTTTTGCCATATCTGTGTCACGGATACGAGATTCCGCAGCAGTCAGATTCTCAGAAGAAGTATCCAAGTTATTAATGGTATGCTCTAAACGATTTTGTAAAGCACCTAAGTTAGCACGTTGATTAGCTACCGTTTCAATAGCCGTATCAAGTGCAGAAATGGAGGCGCTAGCTAAAGCATTTGTACCCACACTAATTGCACCTGAGATTCCTAATCCTGTAGCATCCATGGAGCTAATGGAGAAATTCACCACTTGACCAGAGTTAGCTCCGATTTGAAGCGTAGCAGAGAAAGAACCATCTAATAAATTTTGCGTATTAAATTCCGTCGTATCGGCAATACGATCTAGTTCTTCTGTCAATTGGTTTAGTTCTGTTTGAATTTGATTCTTGTCGTCCGTAGTATTTGTGTCGTTACCACCTTGAACAGATAGTTCACGCATACGCTGTAGAATCGCATGTGTTTCATTTAATGCACCTTCAGCAGTTTGAATTAAAGATATTCCATCTTGAGAGTTTCGTGATGCTGCATCCAATCCTCGGATTTGTCCGCGCATTTTCTCAGAAATAGCTAGACCTGCGGCGTCATCTCCCGCACGATTAATGCGTTGTCCTGATGATAGTTTTTCCATTGATTTTGACTGTGAATTGTTTGCAGAACTTAAGGAACGATATGTATTTAGTGCTGCAATATTATGATTAATTCTCATATATAGCTATTCCTCCATAACAGTATTTGTACCTTACGTCTAAGGTTTTTTGATTTGACATGTCAACTATCTAACCAGCCAGTCAAATATATATTCGGTCGATCATTTAGTAAACTTTAGTTACAAAGATAAAGATGGTAACAAAGTAATGTTTTACCAATAATTATAAGTATATTTAATAGGTTTAAAGTACTTGTTTTGTTAAATCTCAAACCTAGATTTTATGGATTGAGAAAGTACTGTAAAGAGGTTAATATAATCATTTATACGGTTAAAATAATGATTATTAATAGAGTTTCAAACAAACATATAGTAATAAATACTTATTAACTTAAAAAACAATTAAGCATTTATCACTATAAAGAAAATCGGGAAAATGGCGAAATAATTAGGGATAGATGGAATAAAGAAATGTTTTTTAATGCGGTAAGAGTATTTTGCACCTTTTGGTAATTGTGGATTTTTTGCTCAGGGATCCCTTTACATATAAATGAATATTTTAGGAGGTATGTTTTAATTAACAATAGGCTATTAAAGAAAGATTATAGAGGTATAGTTAATTTATTTAGGTAGTGAAATGACGGATACGCGATCCGAAAATTTATTAAGTAACAAAACTCCATTACAGAATTACTTTCTCAATGCTATGGCACTTGTTGCTATAGTATTTTTTCATTAAGCATAGTGTTTAGCAGATATAAATATTCCTTATATAGTACAAAAAGATCCGAATAGAGATGTCTATTCGGATCTTCTTCGTATCTTACTACACTAATAAGGAATTGGATTTAATGTTAAATCACAATCCATATCATATCACGAGTTTTGTAACAAATAAGAACTTCTATAAAATTAATTTATAAACTAACATAACAGAGAATTATTTTTCATAAAAAAAGAGTATACTGCTTGTGTATACTCTAATAATATAATATGGAAGGTAATAAAGGAGAATACTGGATATAGAAAGCAGAGTTAATAATTTGACACCTGTATTCCATACACACTATAATCTTTTTCTTTAGTATTATTAATGAACGGCACTTGTCCTAATATCCATATAGAATATTTTTTAAATTTTATTCACCATTTTCTTTTATGTGAATAGTATACAACTGGGCATAGTTTTTAAAGGTATTCCCACTCAATACACACCTTGTTTCCCACACATATAGTGGGTTTTTTAAATTTCTAGATATTTCAACTATTTGTTTTCAATACCCCACTAAAATATCCTTAACAATTTTCTTTATCGAAATTCGCCAATCTTTTATGTGATTGTTTAGAGCTTTCCTCTAATCTTGTAATACGTTCACTAAGTTGATTCATTTGTTTTTCGTTCGTACGTAGATCGATTCTAATGTCATCTACGCCCTTACCAATATAATCTAGTCTAGTTTTTATTTCTGTATTATTTTGAATATCAGTTTTAATCACTTTTGTACGATTCATCTGATATGTGAAAAAACTAATCGTTAATCCAATAATTGCAATGATAATTCCTAGCTCTGTTGACATCTATTTCCTCCCTTTATTCTTTAATAATTAAGTAATATATTATATTCAAGTTTTTTTTTATCGCATAAACCTTTCTATTATTTTTATTTAAATTATGTTTTTTTGTGTATTCTCCAAACTAGGCATATAATCCTAGTCTGTAGTATAATGGATACATAACTACTTTTAAGCGAAGTAGTTATCACACCGATCAACCCCTTCACTAGTTAAATGAAGGGGCTAATTGTTAAATGGAGGCGCTAGAATGAAACACACTATCACACCAGATAAAATATATTTTTATAGCGATCTTAAAAGACGTAGGACTTGTATTATTGTATTATAAAAAAAATACGGTTATTTCAAATAAAGAATATCTTTATTTGAAATAACCGTATTTGAAATTTCAGCACTGTTCGCACAGTGAAAATAAATTTACAGTACTGTTTTCACAGTAAAGAAATTTAGAAGCATAATGCTATTTGCACAGCAGTACACTTACTTTTCCTCATTTATAATACTATTTGCACAGTAAAATAACCAAATGGGATATTTATATAATATAATATCTATATATATAATGTCAAACGTAAGGGGAATTTTAATGAGTAGACCACATTTAGGGACTGTACATAAAAAAATTTTTTTTGATGAGAGTGGTAAAGACCAAGATTATCCGATTTTAATGGGCGCATTCTCAATCCCAGCAGAAATTTACACTTCAGCAGATTTTAATAATATTCAAGGCACTAAGTCTCATTGGGTTAATTTTAACAAAAAAGAAGATATGAAAAATTTATTAAACGTTATTTCAAAATATTATGAAGTTGTTGATATTAATGTTATTAACTATAACTATGAAGCTGTAATGGAAGACGTACGATCACGCTTTCTCGATGAAAAAGATGTAAAGTACTTTTCTAATAAGGCTATTTACGCTAAATTCCCAGAACGTATTTTTTACGGTCTTTTAATAAATTATCCTCAATATGTACGTGTTGATGTAGAAGTTGTCATAGAAAATAGTACGGAATATGATACAGGTACAGTTAAAGAAGTTGTTGAAAAAGAGTTAAACGTGCAAGGTATTTATAGAGGCGAGGCATTTAAGGTAAGTAATGTTCGTTTAGAAGGAAAAGGTGTAGATGTTGGCTTAGAAATAATCGATTTATTATTAGGTATTATGCGAATGATTATAACTAATCAATCAGATAGCGCACGTAAAAGAAAAAAGAATAAATTTATTATAAGCTTATTAAAGGAAAACCCTGAATTTAAAAAGTTATTAGAAAGAGTAAGATTTTTCGAATGGAATCATAATGAAGCCTTGAAAGAGGTTAATTTTTCTAAATATATAGAAATATTTTTAGCAAGTAATAAAGAATTATGGTGGTAATTCTTTAAACAAAAGAAAATATTATGGACAATGGAGCAAAATAGAACAATAAAAAAATAACCACTTTACTGAGTAACGGGTTCGGTTATTGGGGAGAAAACATTAAATAACATCCTAATTAGGGACACCATTCACATATGAATTGGTGTCCCCTTTTTTGTTGTTATATCAATGTTTTAATGGGTTTAACACACTAATTATCAAATCAATATGCAAACAATTTAACAACACCGCATAAATTTATGTGGTGTTGTTGAAACCTATGCTAAAACTGTTGCGAATTGGATATTCTAAATGTATAACCAATTTAAGACAGGAGACTGATAAGGATGAAGTTCATTAAACCTAAAAATCACAATGCAGAAAAGGTAGATTGGCTCATATCAGAACGGGCAAGAAATATCGTAAAAAGCTATGCAGAGTACACCGAGCATAGCGAGAATGAAGTGGTCAATTTATTTCTTCTCAACCTTTTAGAAGATGAAGATTTTATCGCTTGGATTGAAAACAAGAGGAATAACAGAAGGATGGTTAAGCAACTTGGAATTGAAGATTTAGTAGGTGACGAAAAGATTGGCTAAATTAAAGCGATTGGCTACCAAAGAAGATAATTTAGTTGAGGTTTTATCCCCTCTTTCAAAAAGTGAAATTGGGGATAGAACGAAAGATTATGATGTATTAACACCTAAGCAGTTTGGAACAAAGTATAAAGATTTGCTGTTCACACCTACTGAATTTACTTGGAATGGCAATACGCATCAAATTCAATATAATCATTGTGCCAACCCGTATTGTAGGTATCACGGAATGCCCCAAACAAAGTTTACAACAAAAGGAAAGCCTGCTCGCTATAAACTGACTGGAACCTCAAATCACAAGTCTATCAAATGCAATCCCGACCCAACAAGAGTAACAGGTGACGCTGTATTAGGCTGTTACTCTTCCACTCTTTCCAATTGGTCTGTCGCACAAGAAATACAGCGATTGGTACAAATCAATTCTGTTAAAGACAAAGAAGAAGAATATAACTTTCATAAAGATGGTTGTATCGCAGAAGAATCCACACCTTTTGATGAGCCTAGTGGGTTTTATAAACAAGGAAAAAGTAGATTAGGGATGCAACGGTATCAGTGTAAAGTTTGCAAAAAGAAAACGGCTCTGACTCCTAAAAGAGATAACTCTATCACATATAATCAAAAACGAAGCGATATTCATCACCTTTTCGCTAAATTGTTATTAAGTCGGACACCCGTTACGAGAACCTGTGAAATTCTAGAAATAGGCAGAGGAACTTATTATGATAAATTAGAGTTCCTTTATCGTAGGTGCTTAGAATTTTTAGAACGACACGAAACCAAACCACTTCAAAATCTAGAGTTTAAAGAAATGTGGCTCAATTCCGATAAGATGACCTATTATCTAAATAATGTTCGTCAAAAAGGAATGGGTGGCAGCCGTTACGATGATGTGGAAGAAAATCAATTTCCAACCAACATTTTGGTTTCAGCAGATGTATTATCAAGATATGTTTTTCGCAGTGATGTAGGATATGATTGGGAAATCACATTAGGAGATATTGTCCTTGATACGGTATTACAAAAAGAGGACCATTTAAACGAGTTTGCAAAAAAGTACGCTAGATACCCGAAGTATTCGCACTACCCTATGCCGCCTTCAGCAAACGATACACAAAGTCAATCTGACTATTATAAAGAGTTGGCACAGGTGGTACGGAGAATGAAATATACAGATGGATTACACATTGGTTCGACTTATACGACGGTTGCACATTTATGGCTTATTAAACACCTTGTAAAAGCCTCAGAGTGGCGTTTTGTGACCGATGAGGACAATTCTCTTATGACCTCTATCAATCGTGTCTTCTCGAAGGAAATTCGTCTTAGCGATGCTCATCATTTTTTGTGCCAAACAGATAAATCTAAAACTAGAAAACAAGCTCGTGAAGAATTTGTGCAAGCGAGAGCAGATTTAGTTGATTGGGGAACGATGCGAGGGTATGGAACAAGGTCTCTAAGGAAGTTGGCATTTCTACAATTACAAGAATTGTTCGAACACCATCATTTCCACAAGGAAGTATCTCCAGTTCTTCAGGGATGTATTTAGAATATGCGGATAAACCTATCTTACATCCTCTTGCTACTATTGATAGAGGATTGCGTTCCGTAGATTGTACAACAAACCTTTCTTCATTGGAACCGAAAGATGTGGCTTCCTTGATAATGAATATCAATGACAACGCAACCAATACTTTTATTCAACACATTCGAAGAAGGTTATCCATTTTAGAAAGACCTTTAACAACTGCTCGTGGAGATGGGAAAAGTTATATCTATTCCAATTTTAATCCGAAGTATGCTCAAATGGCATTGACCATACTTCGCACCTACTACAACTTTTGCTTTTCTTATAAAACAAAAAATGAAGTTGGCACACCAGCACAAAGATTAGGAATTGAAAATAAATTTATGACTTAAAAGACATAATATATTTGCGATAGGAAAAGGGAGTGAACTTATATAAAGCTCCTATCGCAAATATTATTAATATGAATATTGAGTCGATTTTAAAGGAAATATGTATAATTATGTTAAAATCATAATAATAGAAAAATAAGGGGGAATTTATTTGCAAGCAATAGAAACTACCAATCTTGTAAAAAAATATGGAGATAAAATCGTAGTAAATTCGTTAAATCTTACAGTAGAAAAAGGTGAACTTTTCGCTTTGCTCGGTGGGAACGGTGCAGGAAAAACTACTACAATTAAAATGCTATCCTGCCTTAGCAAACCTACGAGCGGAGACGCAATTATTCTTGGTGAAAGTGTTGTATCGAATCCTAAAGATGTTAAAAGCAAAATTAATATCTCGCCACAAGAAAATGCTGTTGCATCTAATTTAACTGTTAGAGAAAATCTAGAACTAATTGCTGGAATATATGGTAATGACAAAAATGCAGCACTCTCAAAAGTAGATGAAATCATTTCAACTTTCGGTCTTACTGCTGTTGCTAAAGACAAAGCGAAAACATTATCAGGAGGATGGCAGCGTAGATTGAGCATTGCGATGGCACTTGTCTCTGAGCCACAGATACTTTTTCTTGATGAACCAACTCTAGGACTTGATGTTATTGCAAGAAGAGAGTTGTGGACTGCCATAGAAAGATTGAAAGGCAAAATTACTATTATCCTTACAACTCATTATATGGAAGAAGCTGAATCTCTTTCAGACAGAATTGGAGTTATGGTAAATGGTAGATTAAAGGCAATTGGAACAGCAGAAGAACTAAAGAAATTAACAAATGCTGAAAAATTTGAAGATGCCTTTATTGCACTTGTTTCTGAATCGGAGGTGAGTTCTTGAAAACTCTAGCACTTGTTACACGAAATCGAAAAGAGATATTAAGAGACCCAATAAGTTTAGTTTTTTTCATAGGTGTTCCTTTGGTAATGCTAATTATATTATCAGTAATGCAAAAGAATATGCCTTATAATTTGTTTGAAATTGAAAAACTTGCACCAGGGATGGCAGTATTTAGTTTCTCGTTTATTTCGTTATTTTCTGGTATGTTAATTGCCAAAGATAGAAGTAGTTGGTTTTTGACACGTTTATTTGCATCTCCATTGTCTTCATCCGATTTTATTATTGGTTATTCACTGCCACTATTAGCAATAGCCCTATTACAAAGTGCCGTTTGTTTCATAACAGCATTTTTCTTTGGATTATCTATTGATATAAATGTACTGCTAACAATTCTTATACTTATCCCATCTGCTATCCTGTTTATAGGTCTTGGATTACTTCTTGGTTGCGTTTTTAACGACAAGCAAGTAGGTGGTATAGCATCAATGGTTATTATGTTGGTATCTTTTTTAGGTGGCATTTGGTACAACTTAGATATGATGGGCGAAACTTTGAAAACAATATCGAATGTACTTCCTTTTGTTCATTCGGTAAAACTTACGCAATCTGTCTTAAATGGTAGTTATTCGGAAATGAATTCACACATAATATGGGTTTTAGCTTATACGGTTATAGTTTTCGCTACCGCTATACTTGTGTTTAAGAAAAAAATGGACAGTGACAATATATAAAAATTCAAGGATGAAAAAACAGACCTTCAATTATAGAATGGTCTGTTTTTATTTTTATGCTAATTTCTATGCTATTTCTTGTGTGAATCTAATGATAAAACAGGTATTATTTAGTATGCGAATTTGGTTGTAAAATGATATTTTCTCCCCATCAACCGAACCCGTTATTTACTGAGTGGTTATTTTTTCTTTTTTAGAAACTAAATAATCAATTAGCTTACCATAAGCTTGATGACTACCAACATATATAACTTTTAAGCCGTTTAATAATTCTAACTTATGTTTTATTAAATACCAATGATATAGTTCCTGATTATAAAAATTGAATTCTTTTCTAATAGTACCTGGTATTTCTAAGTCACCAATGATAATAATATTTTGATTATCAGGCCTTAACAATATTCGCTCTTGAGGAATTGTATTCAACTCTACAATTATTTTATATTTTCTAGGTTTATTTTCAGCTGCATGTGTGAAAATAAACGAATCAAAGTTAGGTTCCTCATTGGTTTCTTCTTGATGGAACCATATATATTCTTTTCTTTTATCTTTAAACTTCATTACATAGTTTTTAGCTGCACTTTTTTTTGCATGTAATCTAACAAATCCTGTTTTTGTGTAATGTTCATAATCATCTTCAGTCATGGTATTTGAATAATGAATTAGTCTTACATTCTTTAATTGATCGAATTCTTCATTGGAGATAGGATATGCATAATATTTACATCTCTTTCTAAGGAAGAATTCATATCCAAAAATAAATCCTATGACTAGTAATGTTGTAATATAAAGATTGTTTGTTACTAAATATAGTAACCATAATACTACTAATATTATAAGGGCCCCACCGAGAAGGAAAAATGATGTAAATAGAGAAGTTGCTCTTGATCTCCTAGTTCCTATATTTGATTGCACCCTAATAGTGTTGGTTTTATTGTTTGAATTCATCTCTTAGTAATTCCCATTATTCTTGCTCATAAGCCTTTTTTTTAATCGTGTAATTAATGAATCCAATTCTTTATTCACTACCATCTAACTACCTCCATCACAGTTAATTTTGATTATATTTTACTACATCTAACGATTACACCTTACTAACAACTCATGAAATTAGAAATAATAGTCATTTAGACTTATATATCAACCAAAAAGGTGATTGTTCTAAGAATATAATATACATTAGTATTTTTTTGTTTTGAAGTAAATAAGTTCTTCATATTGAATCATACATAGATACATGACTATGTGTGTATGTATGTATGTATGTATGTATGTATGTATGTATGTATGTATGTATGTATGTATGTATGTATGTATGTATGATTCCTACAAATATGCAGTTGTTGGGTCATTATTAAGCTCTTCTATTGTAATAAAGTCAAAACGAACTTTTTGTTCCTTTCCTTGAGGACTGCACGCATAGACTCCTGCTAAAACAGTTGAATCGTCTACAAGATCTAAGTGTGCAATTCTAATTTGGTTCCATACTTCTCCGTCCCAAGAAAATCCACATAACAATTTTGCCCAATCTTGGATATACGATAATATATTTGAACTTCTTTACAGTCTTCATATTGGGTAGACCAATCCGAATAGCCTCTATTGGTAACAACTGCACCTAGTTTGCTTAAACCATCTGGTATGTACTCCAGAGATGTTTTCATCCATATTTCTTCCGAAAATCTAATCATCAGTCCAGCTTGGTCATATTTAGATTTTGGTATAGCCTTAACTCTTGTTGTCATTCTGAAGTCCTTGTTAGTTTTGGTATAGAGAAAATGTCCATTATCAACCTCAAAACCGTATACCCTGAACAAATGATAATACCAAATGGAAGTTTCAGGAATTCCACTTCAAGAAAACGGGTCAGAGTTGTTACTCTTTATAACAATTGATATTTTTGCAACGCAAATAAAATACCATTGGTGGTATGTGACTTTGTTATAAATTCAGCTTTCTCTTTAACTAGTTCATTTGCATTCCCCATAGCGATTCCATGCTTTACTACTTCGAACATGCTAACATCATTATTACCATCTCCAAACGCGTATGTCTCCTCATAATTAGTAAATTCTAATGCCTTATATAGCTCCTTTATCCCGTTCTTTTTAGAATTTCCTTGGTTAACTATTGCCATGGAATACGGACTATCTCGATAAAAAGTCAGATTCCCCGCAAATTCCTTCTCATATAAGACATCTAGCTCTTTATCACTGTTGAATAAATACAACATATAAATATCATTATATTTATAAAATTCTGGTTCTATTGAAGGAAGTGGAGCATGGTCCATTGCATATAATTGGATTGCAGCCTGGTCAATCAGATTTATTTTATATTCCTTTTCTCCATAGTAGGCTAAAGAGTTATTTAATTTTCTTGAAAAGTTATCTAATTCCTGAATCACCTTTAAATCCATCTTATGTTTAATTAAAACTTGATGATTTACTACGATATATTGACCGTTTAAGCTAATATAGGATGATATATTAACCCCCTGTGTAATTCCCAAGATTTCTTGTGGAGATCGTCCACTTGCAATTACACACAAATATCCCTTTTCCTGAAGTTCCTTTAGGATAATTTTATTTTCCTCTGAAATTACAGAGTATTCATTTAAAAGCGTACCATCCAGATCAAAAAAAATGATTCCTTTATACAATTTTGGTTATCTCCTCTCGCAAGAACTAGCATATTACCCAAACTTATTAAACGTATTTAATAAGTATATTTAATGTAACACAATTATTTCTTTCTTTGTGCTATTTTAGTTAAGAAAAAACTGGTCTAAAGTAGACCAGCTTTTTCTAATAGGTAGTTAGGTCATCAAATAGTTCTTTTACAAACATCTCTCAATAAATACTCCTCACAAAATGCAGTTTTACGCAACTAGTGAGCGTTAATCCTTCTTAAATTTAATAAAAAAACGTCATATACCAAGGGTTTAGACGTTTTTATTTTGAAGATTATTAAGCGTTTATCTATATTTAGCGCACACTTGGTCTATAATTCTATTTCTATATCATAAACATAACCTAATAATGAATTTGATGATTAACAATTGCCTTATTAAGTTATCCTTAAACTATCTATTCATGCATCTATTTGTACAAGGTAATTGCTTTGGTAATGAGACATTACAGGATACAATCGAGGCGATTCCCCTAAACTCTTAGGGTGATTAGATGATCAAATTTAATCCCCTCTTATTGCGTTAAAGCCCCCGTTTGTGTATATTTCACTTACGAATTGTTCCTTATAGTCGGTGTGTTCATCAATTCCACCATCTTTTTCTTTTACAAACTCAATTTTTATCCTTTTGTATTGTTCACGTGCTGTTTGGTTGGCATTTAAGTAATCCCTAAAGAAGATTAAATTTTTCCAGAGGTCTTTATTATATTCAACTAAATGAATAAAGTGGGTCTTTTCTTCGTAGGATTCATCAGTAAACTTTGCAAGTACGATTTCATTTGGACGTTGTACTTGAAGTTTTAAAAATCCAGCTTTCTTTAGTCCTTGAAAAATAGTTTTTTCAACATTTTCAATATCATCTACACCCACAACTAAATCCAATATTGGTTTTGCAACCATATCCTTAATAGCTGTGCTTCCTATATGTTCAATTTGTTTTTCCTGAATAGGGGTTGAATTTAGAATATCCTGTTTCACCCTATGAAACTCTTTTTCCCATTCAACGGTATGTGTTTCTAATCTTAACTCATCACGTTTTAGTCCTAGTTTCATTTTAACCACCTCATTCTAAGGGTAACTTAAATGATTCGGCACTGTTACTTAAAATCCTTCTTCCATTAAACTTCCACTCTAATTCCATAAGTAAGGAACAAGCTAATTACTTTTAACTTATCCTTACATAAATTTCCACAATAAAAGAATGTAGAACTATTTCTATTTTATAGGTTATTTCCTAATAAAAGGAAATATCTTGTTTTTGGATGGCATTAAAATTTCTATATTTTCCCTTGTAAAAAAATATCTTAATGTAACAAAAACGGTCATTTTTGTTACAACGATAGTTTTATAGATAATTTTAAGTTTAAATAGCATTCTAGTTGTAACAAAAATATGTAACAAAATTAAAATGTAACAATACTATTTTTACACCTTTTTTGATACAATTAATCAGAAAAGGAAGTGAATTTCATGAAATTCGGTTATATGAGAGTTTCCACTATGGATCAAAATTTAGATCGACAGGAACAACAATTAGTAGAATTTGGATGCGAGAGAATTTTTTTCGAAAAAGTAACAGGTGCGAAACGAAATCGGCCAGAATTAAATCAATTGTTAGAATATTTACGTTCTGGGGATACAGTTGTAGTTACAGATCTTACTAGGCTATCTCGTTCTACTAAAGACTTAATTGAGATTGCTGAACTAATTGCAAAGAAGGGTGCAAATTTAAAAAGTTTGAAAGAATCCTGGCTTGATACTACAACTGCCCATGGAAAAATGCTCTTTACTGTTTTTGCAGGTATTTCACAGTTTGAGCGTGACTTAACTTCTGAGCGAACAAAAGAAGGAATCCTGGCTGCAAGAAAACGAGGGAAAGTACCAGGGAGGCCGCCTATTGATAATGAAAAGATAAATTTTGCTTTTTATTTAATGGAGCAAGGTATAACACTTTCTGAGGCAGCAGATAAAGCTGGTGTATCTAGAATGACTCTTTACCGCAAAATGAATAAAACCAATAACGATTAAAATAGGAATAGAGCAACTATGTAATTAGTTGCTTCCATTTCTCAAGGAGTTGTCTATATGAATGACCTTCCCCCATTAACTTCATTTTCAGAAGAACAAAGACAAAAGGCTATGGATAAATATTGGTTGATTGCTCCTTATCTTAATAAAGAAAAAACGCTCAAAACTATTGCTGAAGAAACTGGCATTACCAAACGAACACTTCACAATTGGCTAAACAAGTATAAACAATTTGGATTAAGGGGCCTGATTCGTAAAGGTCGTACCGATTCGGGAGATTTTAAAGTTGAGAATGATGTATTAGAAGAGATAAAGAACCTAATATTCAATCATAGAAGGAATTCAGTCTCTTCTATCCATAGAATAATATGTGAGGTATGTAAAAAGAAAAATTGGAAACAACCTAGTTATTATCAAGTCTATTCCATTTCAAAATCTCTTTCACCCAGTCTTAAGAAGTTAGCCTATGAAGGGAATAAAGAATATAAAAACAAATATGATTTGATATATCGACGGGAAGCAAACTATCCCAATGAAATATGGCAAGCTGATCATACGCTGCTAGATATTATCGTGTTAAATGAAAAAGGAAAACCAGAAAGGCCTTGGTTAACAATTATCTTAGATGATTATAGTCGAGCAATTGCTGGGTACTTTTTATCCTTTGAATCCCCCACTGCAATAAACACATCATTAGTTTTACACCAAGCAATATGGAAGAAAGGGAATCGTGATTGGCCAATATGCGGCATCCCAGAAAAATTCTACACAGATCACGGAAGTGATTTTACCTCCAAACATTTAGAACAGGTAGCAATTGATTTAAAAATCAACTTAGTCTTTTCGACCGTAGGTGTTCCTAGAGGACGGGGGAAAATTGAAAGGTTTTTTCTAACGGTAAATCAATTGTTTTTGCAAGATTTACCTGGTTACTTAGGTAATCAAACCACCTCGCCCCTTCTCACAATTAAAGAACTTGATGAAAAATTTTCAACCTTCCTTATATATAAGTATCATCATAGGATTCATGGCACAACCAAAATGGAACCAATACATTCTTGGAATAGTTCAGGATTTCTACCTAATATGCCAGAAAGCCTGGAAACTTTGGATTTATTATTACTAAACGTAGCAAAACCAAGAAAAGTTCATTCTGATGGTATCCATTTTCAAGGCATGAGATATATAGATACTAATTTAGCAGCGTATGTTGGTGAAACTGTGATTATTCGTTACAATCCAAGAGATATTGCAGAAATTAGAGTATTTTATCAGGATAAATACATATGTACTGCCATTTCTCCTGAAATCTCTGATTATACCGTAGATCTTAAAGAAATTGTTTCTGCCCGAAATAAAGTAAGAAAAACGCTAAAGAAACAACTAGAACCTAGAAAATCTGTCATAGAAGAAGTGAGAGATTCCAAACAAGAAGAATATACAATTCGTCCAGATAGACCTGATAAAAAGAAGTCAAAACTAAAGAGGTATCTAAATGAATAAGGAGCAAAAATTCATTGAAACAAAAGAATATAAACGTTTTGCAGAATTTTGCGATGCTTGTATTAAATATAAATATATCGGTATTTGTTATGGGGTTCCAGGTGTCGGAAAAACCTTATCTTCAAGGTATTATACAAATTGGGATTATATAGAGAAGCAAATAGCTTATAAAAAAGCAGATGATATTGCTTTAAAAACGGATGGGGCAATTTTAGAAGCTAACACAATTTTTTATACAGCTCCAGCAGTACGAGCTACTAAAATGACAGATAATATCAATACTTTAGGATTTAGAATAAATATGGTAAAGGCGATGTATAAACTACATACTACGGGCGAAGAAGAATATTGTTCAGATTCCTATAAGGATATTGATTTAATCATTGTCGATGAAATTGACCGATTAAAACTACAAAGCTTAGAACAACTTAGGGATATTTATGATCAAAACAACGTAGCAATGATATTTATTGGAATGCCAGGTATTGAAAAGCGGTTAGCTCGTTACCCTCAACTATACTCCAGAATTGGTTTTGCTCATGAGTTTGACAAACTAAGTAAAGATGAAGCCCATCATATACTAGAGTATAAATGGGAAGAGCTTGGACTTTCTATAAAACTTGAAGATTTTTCTGATTATGAAGCCATAAGCAACATCATAAAGATAACAGGAGGGAACTTTAGGCTTATACAGAGACTATTTACACAGATAGAGAGAATTCTTGAAATTAATAAACTTAATACTATAACTACAGATGTTGTTGAAGCCGCAAGAGATAGTTTAGTTATTGGAATTAAATAATAGTAAAAAAGCTATCCTTTATTATGGATAGCTTTTTGTATTAATGAAAAGTAACTATTAAAATAAGTGAAAAATATAACCAAAATTTACAAAACTATGATAAAATCAAGCTAGTAATTGTTCAAACAGGGTTGTTCAGACGGGTTATTTGAATTTCGGCTGTTTCATAATCGAATTACCAGTTTATTGAAATAGAATGTGAATGTTTCGTAATTTTAAATATTCTTAATCTACCAATTTATCGAACTTAATATTTTACATACATTTACGCTTTACCTTACTAGAGCGAATACATAACAAAGGAATGATTTGCAAAATGATTTTTGGTTATGCGAGGGTCAGTACCGTCGACCAGAATTTAGACCGACAAATAAAAGAACTGGAACAATATGGTTGCGAGAGAATTTATCAAGAAAAAGCATCTGGAAAAGATTTTACCCGACCTGTCTTCCAAGAGATGCGTGACAAAATGCGTTTCGGTGATGTGTTAGTCGTACACGATCTTACTCGCTTCGGAAGGAATAAAAATGAAATTATGAATGAATGGAAAAAGTTAATTGATGATGAGATTGATATTGTCGTTCTAAACATGCCGATATTGGACACAAGGAAATATAAAGAATTAGAAGGAATTGGGCAGCTTGTATCGGATATCGTCCTCTCCTTACTATCCTGGATGGCTGAGGAAGATAGAAAAAGAATTCGTGTGGCACAAAGAGAAGGAATCGCCATAGCAAAAACGAAGGGTAAATATAAAGGTGGCGAAAGAATCTACCACAAAGATGCCAAAGGTAAAAATAAAATTATTTATGATGAAATAGTACGGTCCTTGCAAGCAAACGAGAGCGTCCAAGATATTCACAATAAAACAGCTGTATCAAGAAATACTATTTATAAGATTAAAAAAGAAATTGAGAATGAGAAAGATCCTTTGCAAGTATTATAGTTATATTTTTAATCCAAGCTCAGGGACTAACGGTGCTTGGATATTTTTTCTTTCGTTAGAAATTCCTTAGGTACATTATTAATTTTCATTTAATAATATGAGTGCGTAAAATTCCACTTGTACTATCCTTCTTTTACTAACGCCCCCTTTACTTTAAGTATATTTCCTCACAAACTTGTCTCTTTCTCACTTAACTACTGAAGAAATGCTGCAAATAAAGTTTAATATTTGAAACAGAGTATCGATTTCATCATCTAAAAGAGTTGGTAGTGTTTTCACAATAACCAAAGCTGACGACTTTAGTTTCAATCATGTTGCTTAGAAAATAATCATAGTAACTTATAAACCGGCAGATTTACTGAAATCAGTTTATAATAGTTTTTAAGTAATGTTTCAAATTTTCACATTTTCCAAGATGACATGTGCTGTTTCATTTGGGTGACTTAGTGGAAAATGATGCCCATATGGAAGCATCTTGACTTCCCCCAACTTGATAGGGATCTGGTAAGCCTTATCCTGATCACCCCAAATAATTTCAAAATTACTTTTTGCACCAACGTTCATCTCCTTTTCTTCCTTACTCGATGACCATTCATCCAATAAAACGGTCGTATTTAAAATTCTAGGGGAGGTAAAGCTACGTTTAACTTTTGTAATATAATGCACAGGAATTTGCTCAGCAATGGCGAACAATCCTGTTTCCAAGCAATATTTTTCTAACCGACTAAAACTTGCTGTCTTTAACGCCCACTTTTTTATAAGGATTGGAAATTCTGTCGTAACCTTCTTCATCACAGGCGGTTGAAGTAGTGTGACAGAATCCTCTGGACGAAAATAATTATCTTTGTGTGCAGCTATTAACACAAGTGCACCAAATGAATGACCAATAAAGTGAGCACCTTCCACAACCTGCGACAATAAATATTTAACTGTTTGAAGCAAAGCAGTCATCATAGATTTT
>NZ_JAJTTG010000029.1:0-18600 GCF_021341655.1 Bacillus sp. Au-Bac7
TTATGTTGGGGTTTTTGGAATGTTTTACGCTAGAGAAAAAACTTCTAAATTATAAATTTATATCCTTTGACTGGTCTGTCGTTCAACTAATCGATGTGGTACAATGACTTGTTTAGCTTCCTGACCGGGATTTTTTATTAGATCCAATAGGCAGTCTGCAGCATGATAACCTAGATTAAAAATATCAATATCTACTGTTGTCAATGGAGGTCTAGTAAATTCACTCAACATTAAATTATTAAAACTAACAATGGAGAGGTCCTTAGGTATGGAGTACCCCATTTTATCAATTGTGCCCATAATGCTAAAGGACAATAAATCATCCTTTACAATAAGAGCTGTTGGCGGTGACTGCAAGGACATCAACCTTGAGATTTCTTTTATTCCTCCATCATTAAGGAGTTCTTCTTTCACAATATATTCTTCTTGATATGGTATGTTAGCATCTTGTAATGCTTTTTTATATCCAAGTATCCGGTCCATCGAAACAACTGAATCTAAACTTCCGCAGACATAGGCAATTCGTTTATGTCCAAGTCGGATAAGGTGGTCTGTCACATCTTTACCTGCTTGAACATTATCGTTATCGACGTGAGTAATTTGGTTGACATTATTATATGGCTTACCGATAACTGAGAATGGAAACTTCTCTTCTTGAAGGAAAGACATAATTTTATCATCAATACTTGAATAGAGAATGATAACACCATCTACTCTGCCACCATGTAACATTCGCTCAACACCTTCCAGGCTCTCCTGTTCACTTTGTCCTGTTGACATATAAATAGCGAAATCTTCTTCATGTGCCTTCGTACTGATTCCTCTTATTACTTCAGGAAAGAAAGGATTCTGAAAGACTTTATCTACTGAACTTGGCATGACAAGGCCGATTGATTGTGTACTACGGTTTGCGAGGCTTCTAGCATTATAATTAGGATGATAGCCTAAAGACTCCATTGCTTCTCTTACTCGGTTCTTCGTTTTTTCACTTATACGTGGATTGTTTGCGATGACTCTTGAAACTGTAGATGGAGCGACTTTTGCAAGCTTAGCTACATCTTTAATAGTTACTGACATAAATTTTCACTCCAAATCTCCTAGTACATACATTGTATAGAATTATTTGTGTTAGGTTTTTATAAGGTTAATCAATTTTAAGGATTTGGCTGCTTAATGGTGATAATTTTGGTATTTTCAGTTCATTTTCTTTTATTATAGCTTATTTACCCAATAGGAAGTTCCAGTAAAATCTTAACGAATAAAAATGTTTTTTCATAGTTACATTTTGTATAGCAATAAATTAGCATAAATAACAAGTAATAAAAAAGAGGTAGCATTATAAAGTTTTTGCGCAAACGGTTGCATAAGTAAATAAGTTATGTTAATCTCGTTATTAGTAAGAGAGGGGTCTTTATAATGAATAAAAATAAATGGTGGAAAGAAGCAGTTGCTTATCAAATTTATCCGCGCAGTTTCATGGACTCAAATGGTGATGGAATTGGTGATATTCAAGGAATCATATCCAAACTGGATTATTTAAAAAATCTAGGGATAGATATTATTTGGGTTTGCCCGATTTACAAGTCGCCAAATGATGATAACGGTTACGATATTAGTGACTATAAAGATATCTTAAGTGAATTTGGGTCTATGACTGATTTCGATCAATTATTAGATGAGGTCCATGCAAGAGGTATGAAACTGATTATGGATCTTGTTATTAATCATACTTCTGATGAACATCCTTGGTTTATTGAAGCTCGTTCTTCAAAAGAAAATAAATACCGAGATTACTATATATGGCATTCAGGTATTGATGGTGAAGAACCGAATAACTGGGAATCTATCTTTGGAGGCTCAGCATGGCAGTATGATGAAATGACAGAGGAATACTATCTTCATGTATTTTCAAAAAAACAGCCTGATTTAAACTGGGAAAATTCAAGTGTCCGCCAAGATTTATATGAAATGATTAATTGGTGGTTAAATAAAGGAATCGATGGTTTCCGTGTCGATGCCATTTCTCATATTAAAAAGGTTGCAGGATTCCCTAACATGCCTAATCCAGAGAATAAACGTTATGTACCGTCGTTTGATGGGCATATGAACCGCCCGGGAATTAATACTTTCCTTGACGAATTAAAACGTGAAACCTTTGATAATTATGATATTGTGACTGTAGGTGAAGCCAACGGGGTATCTGTCGAAGAAGCCGATTTATGGGTAGGTGAAGAAAATGGGAAATTTAATATGGTTTTCCAATTTCAACATTTAGAGCTTTGGAATAAAAGTGTAAATAATGGTTTAGATATTCATGCTTTGAAAAACACCCTTACCAAATGGCAAAAAGGCCTGGAGGATAATGGATGGAATGCCTTGTTTTTTGAAAATCATGATCAGCCGCGTTCTGTTTCCACTTGGGGAAATGATAAGGAGTTTTGGGCTGAATCTGCTAAATGTTTGGCAACGCTGTATTTTTTAATGCAAGGAACACCATTTGTATATCAAGGTCAAGAAATTGGGATGACTAATGTTCAATTTCCAGCTATTGAGGATTACAATGATGTTGCAATTAAGAACTTATATAAATTGGAAAAAGAAAATGGGAAACCTCATGAAGAGATAATGGAGATTATTTGGAAAACGGGTCGAGATAATTCAAGAACACCAATGCAATGGAGCGACGATTTAAATGCAGGGTTTACTACAGGGAAACCATGGATGAAAGTAAATCAGAACTTTAGGAATATAAATGTTGACCTGGCGTTAGAAAATCCAAACTCTATCTATCATTATTATAAAAAACTTATAGACTTACGAAAAGAAAATAAGGTTCTTGTTTATGGCGCTTATGATTTGATATTAGAAGAACACGATCAAATTTATGCATATACACGAACATTAAATAACGAAAAAATGCTTATTATTACAAACCTGTTTCCACAGATTACAAAATTTGTCTTACCTGCAGATCTTACAGTTGAATCAACAGAGTTGTTAATTAGTAATTACGAAGTTGACAATGGTGATGAAATAAAAGAAATCACCTTAAGTCCTTATGAAGCTAGGGTATATCGTTTAAACTAAGATGAATAAAGCATGCACATTTGTGCAAACGTTTGCCTAAAAATAAATAATTGGTAGTAGGAGGATGTCAGAAAATGAAAATACTTTCATTTGATTTTTGGCAGAAATTTGGTAAGGCGTTACTTGTTGTTGTCGCAGTTATGCCGGCAGCAGGTATTATGATTTCGCTTGGGAAATTGGTTAGTATGACTGGTGGGGATTTGACAGTTATCCAAACAATAGCACGAGTTATGGAGGACATTGGCTGGGGAATCATTGGGAATCTTCATGTGCTGTTTGCCGTAGCTATTGGTGGTTCTTGGGCGAAGGAACGTGCGGGTGGTGCTTTTGCAGCATTAATTGCTTTCATTCTAGTGAACCGAATTACTGGTAATATTTTTGGTGTAAATAGTGAGATGCTAGCTGATCCTAAAGCAACTGTTCAATCTTTATTTGGTAGTGAATTAATTGTTAAAGATTATTTTACATCGATTCTTGGCGCACCGGCGTTAAACATGGGGGTTTTTGTAGGTATTATCTCGGGTTTCTTAGGAGCTACTCTATTTAATAAATTTTATAATTATGATAAGTTACCACAATCACTTGCATTCTTTAATGGTAAACGGTTTGTTCCATTTGTAGTAATTGTTGGCTCAGTTGTAACCGCTCTCGTTTTATCAATTGTATGGCCATTTATTCAAGGATTATTAAATGATTTTGGTCGTTGGATTGCAACTTCTCGCGATACAGCACCTGTTATTGCTCCATTTATTTATGGTGCATTAGAACGTATACTATTACCATTTGGTCTACATCATATGTTAACTGTTCCAATGAACTATACGGAACTTGGAGGAACATATCAAATCTTAACAGGTTCTAGTGTTGGACAAACAGTAGCCGGACAAGATCCTCTATGGCTAGCGTGGATTGCTGACTTAAATAATTTTCTTGCAGCTGGTGATGTAGAAAGTTATAAACAGTTATTAAATGAGATAACACCTGCACGTTTTAAAGTAGGACAGATGATACTTTCATGTGCTGCTTTGATAGGTATTGCATTGGCGATGTATCGCAATGTAGATAAGGATAAGCAAAAAAAATATAAATCTATGTTCTTGTCAGCTGGATTGGCTGTATTTTTAACTGGTGTCACTGAACCAATCGAGTTTATGTTCATGTTTGCTGCTCCAATTTTGTATATAGCATATGCAATTATGACTGGTTTAGCTTTTGCAATTGTTGATATTATTGATATACGAGTTCACGCCTTTGGAGTAATTGAACTATTAACTCGTTCACCAATGATTATTAAAGCAGGCTTATGGTTAGATTTAGTTAATTTTGTAATCGCCTGTGCAGTGTTTTTCGGATTAAACTTCTTCGTAGCTTCGTTTTTGATTAAAAAATTCAATTTCCCAACTCCTGGACGTGCTGGCAATTATATCGAGGAGGAAAATGGGGAGTCGAACCAAGAAGGGAAAACTGCCAACACCAATGATAATTCACTTGCAACGACGATTATTGGGTTATTAGGCGGCAGAGATAATATTGAAGATGTTGATGCTTGTATGACCAGATTGCGTGTAACGGTAAAGGATACAAATGCCGTTTCTACAGAACAGCAATGGAAGCAAAATGGCGCGTTAGGCTTAATAGTAAAAGATAAAGGGGTACAAGCAATTTATGGTCCTAAAGCAGATGTCTTAAAATCAGACATTCAAGACCGCTTAGGAATGTAAGATTATGAAACTATTAACTTTAAACTGCCACTCTTGGCTAGAAGAAAATCAGCTGGATAAAATAAAATACCTTGCTAAAACAATTAAAGCAAAATCGTATGACGTCATTGCTCTTCAAGAGGTGAGTCAAACGATTAGCGAAATACTTATAAAAGAAAATATTAAAAAAGATAATTATGGACTTGTTTTACTAGATGAACTTTATAAGCTTGGAGTAACAGATTATCAATTAGTTTGGGATTTTTCTCATATCGGATTTGATATATATGAGGAAGGACTAGCTATTCTTACAAAACATCCCATTATAGAAAAATACTCATTTTTTGTGACAAATAGCAGGGATACAAATTACTGGAAAACAAGAAAGATTGTTGGTGCAAAAATATCCTACGACAATCAACCTATCTCTTTTTATTCCTGTCATCTAGGCTGGTGGCATGATGAGGAAGAGCCATTTAAAAATCAAGTTGATTCTCTTTTGAATTGTATTCCAAAGGAAGATAGGTTCTACTTAATGGGGGATTTTAATAATAATGCATCTATTAAAGATGGAGGCTATGATTATTTAATAAGCCAAGGTCTTTATGATACGTACTACCTTGCTGAAGAAAAAGATAATGGCATAACTGTTCAAGGTAATATAGATGGATGGGACAAAAATAAACAAGATCTTCGAATCGATTTAATACTAACAGGACAACTAGAGCCGATCAATTATTCAGGTGTTATTTTTAATGGGAAAACTAAAAGGATTATTTCGGATCATTTTGGAGTCGAAATAGAAGTGGATAACCATAAACAAAGCGGCTGATTGAAAGTCATTGGTTTAATAGAAACAACTGTAAAGTTATACTGTTTTAAAGTGTGAGCGATATAGCTTCTCCGTTGTTTCCCTTTGCGAGTATGGCTGCCTTGAATGCCTAATTTCTCTAATGTTTTGTGGTATTGCTTAGATGTGAAACCTTATTTAAAGAAGTTGTTTAAATCGTATTGTATCAAAAATGGGGCTTTTAATTGAATAAGAATACATTGAAGAATCGCTTTCCTTTTCTTAGGGAAAGCGATTTTTAATTTTCCTTACTAATACAGAACCGTAACTATTATGGTCATTTTGATTTATAGGAGGCAGTATTCCTGTAATAATGAAGTGAGCCGTATAATAAACTTGGCAGTATATTTCTGAAATACATTATTCACAGAAAAACCGTAACTTCCATAATCCCCCTTATAACAGGGACATTTTTTAATTGGTAAAATAACAAAATTAAAATAATCAAAAATTATTTATATTTTTATTGACTGAACGGTCTGGAAAGTGATATGATGAATTCATCAAGAAGGAAAGCTTGCTGAAACGGTAAGAAATAGCTTGAAATACAGCAACTTATTTTTTTGATCTATTTAGACTGAAGAGTCAAAAAAGAAAATGGAGGAAAAACAATGACAAATCAAACATTAACACAAGAAGCAATCCGAGAAAGAGCACAGGAGGCATTCCGAAATCATCTGAAGCATTTATCGGGAGGCAACATTAAGGCGTGGGTAGAGCTATGGGAAGAGAACGGTGTTCTTGAATTTCCATATGGTCCATCAGGGTTTCCAGAAAAGAAAGAAGGAAAAGAAGAGCTTTATGAGTATATGCAAAACTTCCCGCAGCACTTCGAAGTGAAGTTCACAGAACTGGAGTTTCATTTGACGGTAGATCCAGAGTTGGTCATCGCAGAATTTAAGTCCGTCGGCAAGCATAGAGAAACAGGCAACCCGTATAATCAAACGTATATAAGTGTGGTAGAAACAAAAGATGGAAAGATTACTCGATACCGTGATTTCTGGAATCCGTTAGTTGCGATAGAGTCCGTCGGCAGTGTCGATGAAGCAGTACAATTCTCAGAGTAAAGCAAAAAAAAGATATTTTTTTACTAAAAATAGACTAAATGGTCAAAAATAATAAGGAGGAAAAAACAATGACAAATCAAACATTAACACAAGAAGCAATCCGAGAAAGAGCACAGGAGGCATTCCGAAATCATCTGAATCATTTATCGGGAGGCAACATTAAGGCGTGGGTAGAGCTATGGGAAGAGAACGGTGTTCTTGAATTTCCATATGGTCCATCAGGGTTTCCAGAAAAGAAAGAAGGAAAAGAAGAGCTTTATGAGTATATGCAAAACTTCCCGCAGCACTTCGAAGTGAAGTTCACAGAACTGGAGTTTCATTTGACGGTAGATCCAGAGTTGGTCATCGCAGAATTTAAGTCCGTCGGCAAGCATCGAGAAACAGGCAACCCGTATAATCAAACGTATATAAGTGTGGTGGAAACAAAAGATGGAAAGATTACTCGATACCGTGATTTCTGGAATCCGCTGGTTGCGATAGAGTCCGTCGGCAGTGTCGATGAAGCAGTACAATTCTCAGAGTAAGGTTTGACTCGAATTTAGAACATGTAACAATTCTATTTAAATGAAATAGGCTTAAACTAATTTCTATTCTTGACTGAATGTTCTAGTAAAGGTAGTATTTTGAGAAGGAAGGAGGCGAATCAATTTGGCTCGAAGTAAGGAATTTGACACTAACCTAGTTCTGCATAAAGCTATGGAAGTGTTTGGTCATTACGGATACGAGGGAACATCTCTACAACTTCTACTAGAAGGCTTGGGTATAGCCCGTCAAAGTTTATATGATACTTATGGTACGAAGCGAGATCTTTTTATCAAGGCTGTAAGTCATTATGTAAATGAAAAATCGACTAATGTCGTTGATTATTTAGAACAGACTAACCCTGTTAAAAAAGCTATTTCAGATATTTTCTCCGTTATTGTTGAAACTTTAAATGATGAACAGCGCCGCAGGGAATGTTTTATTTTAAATAGTGCAATAGATCAAATACCGCATGATCCTGAAATTGCTGAGTTATTTAAACAAGATAAAATTCGCTTAGAAAATGCGCTCTATGAAGCTTTACTTCGCGGACAGGAACAGGGTGAGTTTAGTCCACAACAGGACTTACGGGCACTTGCGCAGTATTTATACCACGCTCGATATGCTTTAACACAAGCAGCAAAATTCACCGAGGATTCAAACGTTATTGAACAAATAACAACAGTTACTTTATCAGTACTTGATAATAAATGAAGCGTTAGAGCGCTTCATTTATTATTGAAAATATTAGACTGAACAGTCAAACAATCTTAAATTGTTAGGTTTAGTCTTAATAAAAGGAGAGTTAGAAAATGAATTCAGATAAAACCAAAGGAATAGCTCTATTTATACTGGCCATATCTCAGCTAGTTATGGCACTCGATTATACCATTATTTTTGTGGCAATGCCTTCGCTTGGAAATGAACTTGGTTTTACAACAAATCATTTACAGTGGGTTGTAAGTGCCTATTCCTTAACGTTTGGTGGGTTATTGCTTATTGGAGGTCGTTTATCCGATCTTTTAGGTAGAAGACGTATGTTTATTATTGCTATGAGCCTATTTGGACTAGGTTCACTCCTTGGTGGCTTAGCAGAATCTCAACTAATGTTAATTACAGCAAGGGGATTGCAGGGGCTAGGTGCAGCCTTCCTATCACCAGCAACGTTATCACTTATCATGTCTAATTTTAAGGAAGGAAAAGAAAGAAATCGGGCATTGGGGATTTGGGCTTCTATGGGTGGTGTTGGAATGTCCCTAGGCCTTCTGCTTGGAGGTCTACTTACTAGTTATGTTGGTTGGGAAGCAACATTTTTCGTAAATGTACCGATTGCCATTTTGGTAATTATTCTTGCACCAATAGTACTTAAAGAAAGTAAGAATTTATCAGCAGCGAAGGGTTTTGATATCGCGGGTACGATATCGGTTACACTCGGTTTATTGCTTTCCGTGTATTATCTCATTCAAGCTCCAGCAGAAGGTTGGTTTAGTAAATCGACACTTCCGTTTGTTGTGATCGGAGTAGTTCTTTTGATTTCATTTGTGGTAATTGAAAAAAGAACAAAAGAACCCTTAATTTCTTTTCAAATGTTTCATAATCGGAACCTAACTGGAGCCGCACTAACTGCATTCTTATTTTCAGCTTCTTTTGGCTCCCTTTATTACTTTTTAACCCTTTATACACAGGGAGTATTGGAATATTCAGCGATAGAATCTGGTCTTAGTTTCCTGCCACTAACACTTAGTGCCTTTGTAGGTGCAAAGTTAATAAATAAGATGCTTAGCTCTTTTGGAGTGGCAGGAACAATTGGAATAGGAATGGGACTTGGAATCATCGGTTTCCTTTTATTAAGTAGACTTTCGGTAACGGGCTCCTTCATAGAGATAATCCCTGGTACAGTTATTATCGGTATCGGTCAGGCACTTGTTTTTACAACGATGTTTATAGCGGGTAGCACAGGTGTCAGTAAAAAAGAGCAGGGTGTAGCTTCTGCCCTTATCTCTACAGGTCAACAGATAGGAGGAGCCATTGGTTTAGCTGTTATTATGGCGATTATATCAGCAAGTCTCGGATCGAATTCTTCCTCAATGGAAATGATGTTACCATCAGATCTAAATAGTGCCGTCCATATCGCATTTCTAATCTCGGCAGCCATTACTTTGCTTGGTATTTTAGTGGCGTTTGTTACCCTTAAACAGCCTAGTCAAATAAATAAAGAAGAGGAAAATACCAACATTACAATAACTCATTAAATAAATATATCCAGCTGCAGACTTGCAGCTGTTTTTTTAGTCTATGGCATTCCTGTAGAAAAGAGCATTGTTAATTTATCAATCAGGGCTGTATAGAAAAAAGGTCAAATAAAAAGAGAGATTTTTTCACTGGTACATATGCTTATAACTTTATGAAGGGTAAGGAACAATACTATGTACAGTTAGTAAATTATGCCGCAAAGTTTCGAAGTTAATTCAGTGTGAGAGTAAAGAAGTTTGCAGAAATTAGCATGATAAATCGTGATTTTAATAGGGTAGTATGTCCTGGAATAATTGAATAAATTTAAAAAAATTACATAATTACGGAGATTTATTTAGGTACTTTTAGTTTCATTCTTATATTATTTTATTTAATAATGTTTCCATCCGTATAATTTATAGTGCGTTTTGCCCCTTCAAACAAATTAGGCTTATATTTATAATTGTCTCTGGAGATGGAAGAAAGTCCTATCATATAAGATTCTTTTTAAATAAGGCAATAAAATGCAAAGTAAATCGAGTGAAGAAATTAATAACAATTTCATTTCACATTTGGGGTAGGTTTTTATCCTATAGCAATCCATATGGTTATCAACATCTTAAGAAGGTAGGAATAAACTTGGGAAGAATGGAAAGAAGGCAGAACCGAAGCACTACTCCACGTATTTGGAGAAATTGGAGTTCTAAAGGTTTTAAGATTAGGCTTTTAGTAATCTTTTTAGCGATAGTCATATTATCCGTTATTATACTAAATATTTTTATATGGACAAGAGATGTTAGTAAACTAGAAGATCCTGCTCCTCAGTCAACGATTATTTATGACCAAAGTGGAGCTGTGGCCAGTAAAATATCGGTTTCAAATATTGAAGGTGTAGGTATTAAACAAATTCCTGAGGATATGATTCATGCTGTTATTGCAACAGAAGACCAGCGCTTTTACAAGCATAATGGAATTAATTATATAGCCATTATTAAGGCATTTGCTAGTAATATCATTAGCGGTGAAGTCGTGGCAGGTGGAAGCACTGTAACACAACAGTTAGCCAAAAATGCCTTTTTAACTCAAGAACGTACATATACTCGAAAAATTAAAGAACTTATCATTACTAAAAAAATTGAACGAACCTATTCTAAGGACGAAATTATGGAAAAATATTTAAACCAAATTTATTTTGGCGAAGGTGCGTGGGGAATCCAGCGTGCAGCACAAACTTACTTTGGGAAGGATGTTAGTGAATTAACATTAGCTGAATCAGCTATGATCGCAGGGTTAATCAAAGCTCCATCCATATTATCTCCTTTTAAAAATATGGAGAAATCAATTGAAAGAAGAGATGTTGTTTTATCATTAATGGAAAAGGAAGGCTATATCACTAAAAGTGATGTTAAAAAAGCAAAGGAACAATCAATAGTATTAGAGGGGAAAAAGATGGATGACTATAAAGGAAAGTATCCTTCTTACGTAGATCATATTATTGAGGAAGCAACTCAAAAATACGGATTAACCGAAAATGAAATTCTTTCAGGTGGACTTCATATTTATACAAAACTAAATCCTACCTTACAAAAAGCTGCCGAGGAAGTGTATAAAGAGGACGCGTTATTTCCTGAAAGCCAAGCAGATCAATTAATTCAGAGCGGAGCCGTTTTCATCAATCCTTCAACCGGCGGGATTAACGCAATTGTAGGTGAAAGAGGAGAACATACATTTCGGGGATTTAACCATGCTACTCAACTAAAGAGACAGCCTGGTTCTACAATGAAACCATTGTCTGTATATACACCAGCCATAGAACAAGGCTATGATATTTATGATATGTTACAGGATAATCCGATTAATATTGATGGATATCAACCTAAAAACTACGATAATCAATACAGAGGTCAAGTAACGATGTATGATGCGGTAGTACATTCCTATAATGTACCACCTGTATGGTTATTGCAGAAAATCGGATTGGAACATGGGGCAAATGCTGTAAAAAGATTTGGAATTGAATTGGAGGAAGCTGATTATACGCCAGGTTTAGCTCTTGGCGGCATGAGTAAAGGAACTTCTCCTCTATCAATGGCCCAAGCATATTCCGCTTTCCCTAATAATGGAACAATGGTAGATTCACACTCCATTAAAGTAATAGAAGATGCAAATGGAAATACCCTTGCAAAGTGGAAAGAAAATGCAATCCGAGTAACTGAACCAATAATCGCTCAAAAAATGACCTATATGCTTAAAGGAGTCGTAGAAAAAGGAACAGGGATTAAGGCTCAAGTGGAAGGATTGGAGATTGCAGGTAAAACAGGAACTACACAACTCCCATTTGCTAATAATGATGGGGCAAAGGATCACTGGTTTGTGGGCTATACGCCAGAAATCGTAGGAGCGATTTGGTTAGGATACGATAAAACAGACGCTCAACACTTTCTATCAAGTACAAGTGGTTCAAGTGTTACAACAATTTTTAAAGAAATAATATCTCGCTCTAAATCAGAATTCACTAAAAAAGACTTTGCTCTCTCATTAATTGGAAAACAGTTAAGTGAGCAAAAAAAGAGAGAAGAAGAACAAAAGAAGAAGGAAGAGCAAAAGAAGGTAGAAGAACAGAAATTAGAAGAAGAGAAAAAGATAGAAGATAAAAAGAAAGAAAAGGAAAAAGTAAACAAAGAAGTAAAAAAAGAAGAGAAGGCACAGGAGAAAGAAAAGAAGAAAAAAGAGAAAGAGAAAGAGAAAGAGAAAGAGAAAGAGTAAATAGCTTCAATTTAAAAACTTTCAAAAAATAACCACTCATACAGAGTGGTTATTTTTTATTTAAATTTTGCTTGCTTGTGTAATTGGTGTATATTTCCTATACAAAAATGTACTTAAAACACCCACTACAGCGAGCAATGCTAAGCCCCAGTAAATATTAGAATACGCGACTGCTAAGGACAGTTGGTGCTGTTTTTCTAAAGCAATTGCCACTATAGCTACTCCGAATGCACCACTAAAAAACTGAAGCAGTTGAAATAAACCCATCCCTGAACCTATAAACTTCCTATCAAGCACACGAGAAATTTCATTAGATAAACAGCTAGAAAGTGCTGTAAATGCCAGACTAAGAATCATATAGGTAATCATTGCTCCTATCCAATTGTGTCCAATTAAAATGGCGAAGAGGATTATAGAAGAAAGCAATACAATAGGGCCATACTTTAAAAAATAACCATTTCCAAAGCGGTCAATCACTCGGCCAACCATACGTGATGAAATAATAGCGAGTAAGGAACCGGGAAATATAATTAATCCTGCATGCCCTGCTGAAAAGTGAAAATTTTGAGTCAATATTTGCGGCAACAAAAATAATGTAGCGAAATTACATATATAACCAGTGATGCCTAGCAAAACGAGAATTAAATAAGGCCGGTTTGAAAACAAAGACGGAAGTACAAATGGATCCTTCGTTTTACGAATACGGATTACAAAGAGAACTAACGCGATTAGTCCAGCAATAAGAATAATCCAATTCTGGTTCGTTGTGAACAGAAGCAAAAAGGTCGTACCCAAAGCAAGTAATACCCCACCGAGAAAATCAAATGTCCCTTTGCTTGGTAATTCTTTAGGCAGTGCAAAAGCCATTAAGGGAATTAGTAAAAGAACAAATGAAGTAAGGATAAATAACCAATGCCAACCCAAATTGTCAACAATTAGTCCTCCAACAACAGGCCCCGTACCTAATCCTAGTGAAACAGCAGACATATTGATTGCCATAGCTGCACCACGACGTTCGATAGGGATATAACGTGTATAAAGCACCATAGAAAGTGAAATAATACCGCCTGCACCTGAAGCCTGCACATCCTACATAGAAGCAATGTAAGGAAACTATTACTAAAAAATCCAACTATACTGGCGATTCCTAAAGCCAATACGCCAATAATCAACAGCCTTTTAAGTGGTACAAAATCAGATAAACGACTAAATGTTATCGAAGAAATAGCAAACATAATAGAATATCCCGACACAATCCATGAAGCTGTGGACGAGGAAATGTTAAAATCTAATATTACATCAGGTAAGGCTAAATTAAACATGGATGTATTCATAAGAGCCAATACAATAGCTATGCAAATTGTAATGATTGTAAATCCTTCCCGTGCTAAAAGTGGCTGCTCTGAATTAACCATTGACGGATTTTTGACTAAATTCATGCCATCTCTCCTTTATTTTTTCGTATTATGTATTAAGTTTTATAATTCGTAAACAAGCGAACAATTGAAGTATAGCATGAGGTATTGTAAAATACAATTTGTATTTAGACAAAAAAGTTAATATATAAATTATTAATAATTTGCCGTGGTAAATATATATGGAGGGAAAAATAATGAAATCTCTACATCATCCGGATCGCAAAGACTTCATGTTACCAGCTGTTCTACATGCGCTAAGTGATCCAATTCGTCTAAAAATGGTGGCACAAATGCATAACAGTGGAGAACAAGCCTGTAAGAATTTTGATGTTCCGATTGCTAATTCTACAAGGTCTCAGCATATACGTACATTGCGTGAAGCCGGAATTACTTTTACTCGTTTTGAAGGGACTAAACGTTTGTTGTCACTTCGAACAGAAGACTTGAATGCACGCTTTCCTGGTTTGTTAGATTCAATATTAAATATTTATGACAAAGAAGAGATTTAGAAGGTAAATTAGGTTAATGAATAAACAAAAATAACCACTCTTTATAAGTGGTTATTTTTCTTATCAACTGTGATAATAAGCATTTACGTAAATCACTAAAGTATCTTTTTTTACTTAACAAGTAAAAAAGAAAGGGAACTTTGATAATTGCTTTTTTGTAGGAGAATATTTATATATAGTGGTATAATAAAAAGAGGACAAACCTTACAGATTAATTGATAGGGGCAATATTTAGTACTTCCATTTTATAGTCACGCAACTATTATGAGTGTGTGATACACAAGATTTGTTGGGAAAAATTGACGTGGCATAGTACCAAGCTCCTTTAGGTTAGTATGATAAGTGTACTAGCCCTTATATTTTCTGTCCAACTTAGTGTAGCCGATTCAGTATATTAAATGTAAACCATAAGAATTGGGGAGGTTAAATGATTGTTTCACAAGAAAATAAGGTTCTTGCAAGAACAGCACTTAAAGCATTTGAAGGAAAGTCCAATGTTTTTAAATATTGGGATGAAAACAATATAAGTTCAGTCGATATTCTTTCTTGTGAAGATAAAAATTTTGAAGGTATTTTATCTTACTCTACTGTTGGCTTATCCGATTTTTCTATTGGATATGAGGATAATAGGGTACCGTTAAGGTGTGAATTCGTGGGGGCAAGTGAATTTGATTGTTTTGCCAATATTATAGCAACCTGTGCGTTTAATATAATCAATTCTAAATTTGATTGCTCATTTGGAACTATCTATAAAGACATAGTGAAAATGTATTTGCCTGAAAGCCCAATGAAACATATTTTATTTCTATCGCCTTTTCTTTGGGAAGATAAATTGAAAACAATTAATTTTGAGAAAAAACAAGTGGCTTGGTTAATGGCTATTCCGATTTCGGAAGATGAAAAGATTTATGCGGATAAAAACGGAATAAAGGCTTTGGAAGCACTATTTTATGAGAACCAAATTAATGTTTTTAATTTAGAAAGGGATTCAGTCATTTAAAAATCCTAAAGGGGGCTTTATTCAACAAAGATTAATGCCCTTCTGTTAAATTTCTTATGGCACTAAAGGGGGCAAGTTAGTTTAAGTGTATTTATTCACAGACTAGAAGTATTACGAAACTTTTTAAGGATGGGACAATCGCCGTATCCACAATGGACAAGGAATCAATCATATCTTTATATTAGGTGATAAACCTCCTACTCATTAAAAACCTCCTTAAAGGTGTACTTCCCTGGGTAGTAGCGAATTTGGGACTGTTCCAATTGAAGATATTTTAGGAAAAACCTCTTTTATATACTAATTAAAATCCATCAAGAGTAAAAATCTGTTGTTAGTAATATTTTTTAATGTAATATGAATTTAATCTCAATAATCAAGTATTTAGAATAAAAATTTTAACAGAAAAAGAGGCTTTCCTTTGAAAAGCCTCTTTCTATTATTTATATTTTATAGTAACCTCTGTAAAATTATCGGGATGCATATAGTCAAACACATATTTTATAATTAATTCGTTAGAATCTTTAGACATGATCTGATAGGAACCATTATAAAATGGTTTATAACCATTATTAGTTTGAATATTAACCAGGTGTTTCATGTACAAACCTGTTTTTGACATCTGATAAATCTCAGTATACCCGGTTTCACGGGCAATAAATTTTTGTTTATAATCAGGTGAATAAAAAGAGGTATATTCAGCATCGTTTAATATTAAGTTGATAAGGAAAGTAATGCCTAAAAATAATATGCTGAATATAATTACTATCACTCTAATAAATTTCATTCTTATTTTCATAAAAATTATATAGGTAAAAGAAAGTACAGTTGTAAATATAGTAACTATTTTTATAAAACTATTGGTTAATCTAAACGATGAAATGTTTATTTGTATGTATATATTTTTATGATTCAAAATAAATATTAGCAGCAACAAGAAAATACTTAATAATAGAGTAATAATTGATATTTTAAATAACCTTTTACTTGGAAAATTCATCTGAAAATACACCTCCTAGAGAAAATCTCATTAGAATGCTTATTACTTAATTTCTAATTAAATATATAACACCTCATTAACAATCTTTTTATATACTCTCCATTTATAATAACTGTTTTTAATTTCTCTAAGCAACTATGAAGATAATCTATGTATTTAAGTAACTAAAATGCTAGATTGTTTTGGAGTCATTTTTATCTAATTAAACATAATGTAGTAATTTAACACTTCAAATTATTTATAAGATTGCATATTAAAAGATACAAGGTAAAAGAAATGATAGAAAAAAACACAACTTCTATAATTATTTCTACTGCATATTAGGAAGATTTATGGGAGACTAATCCTAAATTAAGTATATAAACATAATTTCGTTAAGTAAATAATGTATGATTCCTGAAAAAATTAGAAAGAGTATGGAATAAGATTTAACATAAACCCTTTATTATAAAGGGGCTTTTTTTTGCTCGTCTAAAAACTATATATATGTCACAAACAGAGCAGCATTCATGTAATAAATGAACAAATCATGTTTATGGTAGAAACATGGCAGTTGTGCGGCCGAGCCTAGGTCGTATCATATAGCGGGTGGGATTCCCGCCGAGTAAGAACTAGCCATTCGCTCGTAGCGAGTCTTGGAGGACTGAGGGTAACTTTAGTCTTTAAGCGTAGACAGTTAGATAGCGGGCCGAAAGCCATATGGTTGAAGGGATTGAGCTCCATAAACGTTTCTATACTGAGAGGGCTAATGCCTTAACTGCGTGCAGAAAGCAACATTTTATCCTTTGTTAAAGGCAAGAAGGATAAAACCTCTCTGGAGTCAGAGACCTTGGCACGTTATACATCGATATGATACGGCAACTCGGGAGACCCTATCGGTCTCTTCTTGTCTAGAAGAGTATGGTGTACAAGTGATAATAAGCAAGGAATCCAAATGCCGTTTAGGGAGTCGGATAGCAGAATTAGCAAAGTATGATAGTAAAATGAAATTTACATCTCTTGCGCATCTATTAAATGAACAGTCACTTACTCAATGTCATTACCAGTTGCCGAACAAGAAGGCATCGGGTGTTAAGGGTACAACTAAAGAACAATACGCTGAAAGTCTGAAGGAAAACATCAAGGACTTGGTAAGTAGACTTAAAAGCAAAAGTTATCGCCCAGTTCCGGTAAGACGAATGTATATCCCGAAGCTCAACTCAGACAAGAAAAGACCACTGGGAATACCAGAACATGAGGATAAAATTGTACAAAAAGGTATTGCCAAAGTGCTAAATGCAATATATGAAAATGACTTTCTAAATTGTTCATTTGGGTTTCGACCAAATAGAAACTGTCATGATGCGTTGAAAATACTAAACTTTTATATTGAGAAGAGAGCAGTTAGTTATGTAGTAGATGTAGATATCAAAGGTTTCTTTGATAATGTTGACCACAAATGGATGATGGAGTTCTTAAATCATAGGATAGCTGACCCAAACCTCCTGAATATAATCAACAGATTTCTCAAAGGTGGTTATATGGAAGAAGGTAGGAAATACAAAACAGACACTGGTACACCGCAAGGTGGAGTGATATCTCCTATCTTAGCTAATATATATCTCCATTATGTTCTTGACTTATGGTTTGAGAAATTGGTTAGAAAGCGTTGTGAAGGACAAGCATACTTAGTAAGATACGCAGATGATTTTGTATGTTGTTTTCAACATAGAAGGGAAGCTGAACAGTTCTATAAGTCTTTAAAGTCCAGATTGAAGAAATTTAACTTGGAGATAGCGGAAGATAAAACGAAGGTTATTCCCTTCGGGAGGTTTGCAGAACATAATGCCAAACGAATAGGGAAAGGCAAACCTGAAACCTTTGATTTTCTTGGATTCACTCATTATTGCGGAACAAGTAAACAAGGAAAGTTTCGTGTTAAAAGGAAAACAAGTAGAAAGAAAGTCCAAGGAAAACTTAAAGAGTCTAAAGAGTGGTTAAAGCAGAACAGAAATAAGAACATTCACTTGATCATGGATAGATTCAAACGGTCATTAATGGGATACTACAACTATTACTGCATTACAGATAATATTCAAACTGTTAACGACTTCAGAGAGAAAATAGAAAGTTTACTATTTAAATGGCTAAATAGAAGGAGCCAAAGGAAATCCTTTACATGGGACAAATTTAGGCTCTTCCTTTATAAGTTTCCGCTTCCAACACCAAGGATTAAAGTTAACATATATGAATTGAGAAACGAGATTAGCTATATTCTGTAAATGATAATTTGGAGGAGCCGTGTGCGTTAATAGCGCAAGCACGGTTCTGTGAGGGGAGAGGAGTACAATTTACCGTAAGGTAGAAAGGCTCCCTTCTACTCGACTACTTTAAGTGCATATATTCACAAAGTATCTAAAACCAAAAAGAAAGTACTAATGGTTAACTTTTGGGGAGTTTAGTGGAAGAAGGT